>JBBIKZ010000013.1:0-34055 GCA_037445185.1 Hydrogenophilales bacterium
GGAGGATCTATGAGCAACGCGACGCTCGCAGCGGAATTCGAGGCCTACAGCCGTTGGCGCAGCCAGCTGGCGAGCAGCATCATGGAGTACCGTCAGTGGCTGGGCCGAGAGGACCTGAACGATGCCCAGCGCGACCTGCGCCTGCAGCAACTCATAGACCGCTTGGCGGAGGACAAGCTGCACGTCGCCTTCGTCGCCGAGTTTTCGCGCGGCAAGTCCGAACTCATCAACGCCATTTTTCTGTCGGACCTGAAGCAACGCCTGCTGCCCTCCACTGCCGGCCGCACCACCATGTGCCCGACGGAGCTGCTGTATGACCCCGAGCGGCCGCCGCTGATCGAACTGCTGCCCATCGAGACCCGTGCCACCAATGCGACGGTGTCGGAATACAAGAACTACCCCGAGGAGTGGACGGTAATCCCGATCGACGTCAACTCCAGCGAGCGCGTCACCCAGGCCATGCAGGAGGTGTGCCGGGTGAAGCCGGTCAGCCGGGAGGAGGCCACACGCTACGGCCTGTTCAACCCGGACAACCCAGAGGACAGCCTCAACCTCAACGAGGACGGCACGGTCAGCATCCCGGCCTGGCGTCACGCGGTCATCAACTTTCCCCATCCCTTTCTGGAGAAGGGGCTGGTGGTCTACGACACGCCGGGCCTCAACGCCATCGGCGTGGAGCCGGAGCTCACCTTCAACCTGCTGCCCAATGCCCACGCGGTATTGTTCATCCTGTCGGCGGACGCGGGGGTCACCAAGTCCGACATCGAGGTCTGGCGTCAGCACATCCAGCCGCGCGGCAAGTCGCGCGGCCGGATCGTGGCCCTGAACAAGATCGACGGCCTCTGGGACGAGCTCAAGACGGAAGACCAGGTCAACGCCGAGATCGCCTCCCAGGTCAAGAGCTGCGCCGACCTGCTGTGCATCGAGCCGCAGCAGATCTACCCCGTTTCCGCCCAGAAGGGCCTGCTGGCCAAGATCAACGGCGATGAACGGCTGCTGGCGAAGAGCCGCCTGACGGCCCTGGAGCAGGCCCTATCCGAGGAACTGATCCCCTCCAAGCAGGCCATCGTGCGCGACCAGACCGCCACCGAGATCGGCGACATGCTGGCCAGCACCCGCGCCCTGCTGCTGGCCCGCCAGCGCAACATCGAGGAGCAGCTGGCGGAGCTCAGGGGCCTGCAGGGGAAGAACCAGGATGTGGTGCAACACATCATGCAGAAGATCGCCCAGGACAAGGAGGCCTTCGAACGCGGTCTGCAGCAGTTCCAGGCCCTGCGCAGCGTGTTCTCACAGCAGAGCATCAAGCTCTTCTCCCACATCGGCAAGGACGTGATCAAGACCGAGGTGCGCACGGTGCGCGAGGCCATGGAGGGCAGCCGCTTCACCAAAGGGATGCGCGACGCCATGAACAACTTCTTCATCCGCGTCGACGCGCACCTCGAACAGGCCATGGCCCAGGTGGAAGAGATCAGCAAGATGATGGAGGCGATGTACGCCAAGCTCAACGCGGAGCACGGCATCCAGCTCATCGCCATCCCGCCCTTCTCCATGCTCAAGTACCGCAAGGAAATGACCCGGCTGGAGGCCACCTACAACCGGCACTTCAATACCCTGCTCAACCTGCTCACCACCGAGCAGCACACCCTCACCAGCCGGTTCTTCGAGACCCTGGCCAGCCGCGTGGTGCAGGTCTTCGACGCCACCAACCGGGAGGCGGAGAACTGGCTCAAATCCATCATGTCGCCGATGGAGACCCAGGTGCGGGAGCATCAGATGCAGCTGCGGCGGCGCCTGGAGAGCGTCAAACGCATCCACAAGGCGGTCGACACCCTGGATGACCGCATCACCGAGCTGGACCAGGCCCTGCAGGAGATCCGCCGTCAGTTGAGGGAACTCGAGACCATCGGCAGCGACATCGCGCGCTGCATGGACGAGGACGTCACCGAGATGGCCCGCCTCGCGGCCTGAATTGTCCGCACGCCCCGCGACCGCTGAATGTCGGCAGGCGCGGCGGACGGGTCGAATTGTGCGCGATCGCGCGACATGCCGCGCCGTTTGCAGGGCTAGCCCCGGGCCGCGCTATTTCCCGGTCAACCGGTGGTATTTCTCCATCAACTGCTCCCGCGCCTCGACATAGTCGGGATTGAGCGGGATGCAATCGACCGGGCAGACCTCCCTGCACTGGGGGGTGTCGAAATGCCCGACGCACTCGGTGCACTTGTTGGGGTCGATGACGTAGATCTCCTCCCCCTGGGAGATGGCCCCGTTGGGACACTCCGGTTCGCACACGTCGCAGTTGATGCATTCGTCGGTAATCATCAGGGCCATCACTAACCTCGGCTTGACTCTTACATGGGTTGCAATTTGGTGGCCAGCCGCTCGGCAATCAAGGGGGCCACGAAAGGACGCACGTCGCCGCCCAGACGGGCGATCTCACGCACCATGCTGGCGGAGACGAACATGTATTGTTCGCCCGGCATCATGAACACCGTCTCCAGGTCAGGGTTCATGCTGCGGTTCATGCCCGCGAGCTGAAATTCGTATTCGAAGTCCGACACGGCACGCAAACCCCTCAGCACGAGGCTGGTGCCCTCTCGGCGCACGAACTCCACCAGCAGGCCGTCGAAGCCCTCCACGCGCACGCCCGGCAGGTCGGCGAGGCTGTCGCGCGCCATGGCGATGCGCTCATCCAGGCTGAAGAAGGGGCGCTTGCCGGCGTTGGCCGCCACCGCCACCACCACCTCGTCGAAGATGCGCGCCGCCCGGCGCACCAGGTCCTCATGGCCGCGGGTGATGGGGTCGAAGGTGCCGGGATAGACGATCCTGCGCATCAGGCTGGCTCCAGGAGGCAGAAGTGAGAGGCCCCGGCGCGTCCCTCGCGCAGCACGCGCCAGCCGCCGAGGTCCGGGCGCTCGCCGAATTCGGCGTAGATTCTACCGCCCGCCGACAGGTGTGTCGCGGCGGCGGCCAATGCGGGGGCGAGCAACCCGGAGCGATAAGGCGGATCGAGCAAGATCAGATCGAAGCGACCGCAATCCCCGGCGAGATACTCGAGCCCGTCCCCCGCCACGATGCGCACCTGTGCCGCCCCCAGGCGGGCGGCCTGCTCACGCAGCCTGGCCAGGACCCGCGCATCCCGCTCCACCATCACCACCTCCGCAGCCCCACGGGAGGCGGCCTCGAAGCCGAGGGCGCCGCTGCCGGCGAACAGGTCCAGGCAGCGCTGACCGTCCAGGCGCTGGCCCAGCCAGTTGAACAGGGTCTCCCGCACCCGGTCGGGTGTGGGCCGCAAGCCTGGCACATCGGGGAAGGCGAGCACCCGGCTGCGCCAGACGCCGCCGATGATGCGCACCCGATTGGGCGACAAGCTACGCCTAGCGGCCGTCTGCCTCAATTTGTCCGCCGACGATGACGGTATGCATGGCCTCGGGCCGGATGCGCTCGCGGAAGGCACGCAGGACGTCTTCCCGCGTGACGGCTTCCACCCGGCTGGCATAGCTGTCCAGCCAGTCCAGCGGCAGACGGTAGAAGCCGATCACCGCCAGGTGGTCGAGGATCTTGCGGTTGCTGTCGAGCCGCAGCGGGAAGCTGCCGACGAGGTAGTTCTTCGCTTGCGCCAGTTCCGCCTCGGTCGGTCCGTCGCGCAGGAACTGCTCCAGCGTCTCGCGCACCACCCGCAGCGCCTCCGCCGTGGCCTCGCGCCGGGTCTGCAGCCCCATGGTGAACGGCCCCAGCTCCTGCATGGGCTGGAAGGCGCTGTAGGCACTGTAGGCCAGCCCTCGCTTCTGGCGCACCTCGCGCATGATGCGGGAATCGAAACCACCGCTGCCGAGGATGTAATTGCCCACCACCAGGGGGAAGAAATCCGGATCGTCGCGCCTCATGCCGGGCAGGCCCAGGAACAGATGGCTCTGCGTCGCGTGGTGGGGGATGACCTGCTCGGTGCCGCGCGTACCGGGCTGCACGGCAGGGATGGGCGGCGGCGCCTCACCCGCGGGCAGGCCGTCCGTCAGGACCTCGGCCAACTGCTCGGCCTCCGCCCGGCCGATGTCGCCCATGATGGCCAGGGTGGCATTGGCTGCGCGGTAATAGCGGCGGTGGAAGGCCAGCAGGTCGTCCCGGTCGAGACGCTCCAAGGCGTCGATCTCACCGGACTCGTCCAGGGCATAGGGATGGTCGCCGTAGACAGCGGCCTGTAAGGCCCGCTCGCCCAGATACTGCGGCGTGGTCGCCGCCTCCTTGAGCCCCGCCACGGCCCTGGCGCGTTCGCGCGCCAGCACGGCGGCCTCGAAGCGTGGCGCGCTGATGACCGCCCGCAGCACGGACACGGCCTGCTCGCGCACCTCGGCGCTGCTCAGGGTGCGCAGGCCGAAGCCGGCGCGATCCTGGTCGAAATGTCCGGACAGGATGGCGCCGACGTCGGCCAGGCGTTCGGCGATCTCTTGCTCGGACCAGACGCCCGCGCCGAGCGCCATCAGCTGGCGCGTCATCCTGGCCAGGCCGGAGCGCTCACGCGTGTCGCGCGCGCTCCCGGCGGCGAAGGTCACGCTCACGTCCAGCATGGGCAGCTCGCGGTTTTCGACGAAATAGACCCGCGCCCCGCCAGTCGTGGTCCAGTGCTGGATCTGCAGGCCGGCCAAGGCCGGCAGGGTGAGCAACAGGGCGAGGACAAGCGCGATCTGTCTCGGCAAACGCTGAATAAATGGTTGCGCGGGCGAAACGCTGCCTTGCGCGGTGGCGCCCAAAAGCGAAGCCCGAGAGCCCCCGAAGGGGATCGGGCCGCTTTTGGGCAGCCGGGCGACCTCTCTGGGCGCCCCCTGCATCCCAGCTCGCGGTCGCATCCCCGCACCGCGGGGCCCCTGCGCCGCGCTCGCCGGTCGCCCCGCTGCCTCGCCTATCTCCTTGATAGGTGGCTGCGCCGAAACTCGCCATGGAAGGATATTTTCCATAGCTCGTTTTCTCGGTCGCTGCGCGCCGTGCGCCTTGCGCTTCATCCCGCTCGCCGATTTCTTCAGCATTTCCCTAGCGGACATGGCGGTCTGCCTTCGAGTCGGCTACGGGCCGATTCCGGGTCGTCTCGATCGGTTGGGGATCCAGTCGAGCCAGACTCAAACGCTCGTCGGTGAGGTAGCGCCTGGCCACGTCGCGCACCTGCTCGGCGGTCACCTGACGCAGCTTCTCGATGCGCAGCGCCCGGTTACGGTGCCCCAGCCCTGCGCTCTCCCATTCACCGATCTGCATGGCCTGGAAGAAGAGGGAGTCCTGTTCGAAGACCTGGCCCGCCACCACCTGGGCCTTGACCCGTTCGAGTTCCCGTTCTTCCACGCCTGCCTCACGGATGCGCTCTATCTCGGCACGGATGCCCGCCACCACGTCGTCGAGGGATTTGCCCTCGGCCGCGGTCGCGCTGACGAAAAACAGGGCCGGTCCCCGCGCCACCGGGTCGTAGCCGGCGCCCACGCCCACCGCCAACTGCTGCGCCTTGACGAGCGCGCGCGGCAGACGCGCGGAGGCATGGCCGTCCAGCACCCCCTCCAGGATCTCCAGGGCATAGGGCTCCCAGTCGTTCGCCGGGTCCCTGAGGCGGGGGACGTGCCAGGCCAGGTAGACCGCCGGCAGCTTCGCCGGTGCCTTGACCGTGACCTGCCGTATACCGCGGGGTTCCACCTCGTTGTGGGGCTTGCGCAGCGGCTGTTCGCGCGGCGGGATGGCGCCGAAATGCCGCTCCGCCAGGGCGAAGACCGCCTCGGGCTCGACATCGCCCACCACCACCAGGATGGCGTTGTTGGGGGCGTACCAGCGGCGGTACCAGTCGCGTGCGTCCTCCAAACGCATGTGCTGCAGGTCATCCATCCAACCGATGACCGGGTGCCGGTAGGGGTGGGTCTGGTAGGCGGTGGCCATGAGGGCCTCGAACAGCAGGGCCTGGGGATTGTCCTCGGTGCGTAGCCGCCGCTCCTCCATCACCACCTGGATCTCCTTGGCGTACGCTTCCGGCGAGAAGGCCAGATTGGCCATGCGGTCGGCCTCCAGCCCGAAGGCAAGGGCCAGTCGGTCGGCCTGCAGGGTCTGGTGATAGACGGTGTGGTCGCGCGAGGTGAAGGCGTTCTCCCGACCGCCGGCCGCGGCGATGCGGCGCGAGAATTCACCCGCGGGCACCTCGGGCGTGCCCTTGAACATCATGTGCTCGAGCACGTGGGCCACCCCGGTCACCCCGTAGCTCTCGTCCATGCTGCCCGCCCGGTACCAAAGCTGGCTCACCACCACCGGCGCCCGATGATCGGTTTTGACGATCACCTTGAGCCCATTGTGCAGCGTGCGTTCCACCGTGTCGGCGCCCGCGCCCGCTGCACACAGCGCGAGCGTCAGGGCCCAGGCGGTCAGCCATGCCCGCATCGTCGTTGTTCCCGCAGTCCTGTCATCGCAAAGGGGCATGATAAGATCATCGTGTCAGCAACGCATTCTCTGACCCCATCGCGTCGTGTTCGGTTTCCTCAAACCAGGCAGCAAGCCCCCCTCCCCCGCCGAGCCCGCATCCACGTCCGATCCCGTCACGCCCCCGGGAACCCCGGCCCGGCCGAGTTGGACCCAGCGCCTCAAGGCGGGCTTGAGCAAGACCCGCCAGGTCCTCAACACGCCGGTGGGCGACCTGTTCCGTCGCCATGCCAAGATCGACGAGGCCCTGTTCGAGGAACTGGAAGAGATCCTGCTCACCGCCGACGTGGGCGTGGAGGCGACCGAACACCTGCTCGACGCCCTGCGCAAACGGGTCAAGCGGGACAAGCTCACCGACGCCGGCGAGCTGCGCGACGCCCTCAAAGACCTCATGCTGGAACTGCTCACCCCCCTGGAGGCCCCGCTCGACGTCACGCGCGCCCGCCCCTTCGTCATCATGCTGGCGGGGGTGAACGGCGCCGGCAAGACCACCACCATCGGCAAGCTGGCCAAACGCTTCCAGGGCGAGGGCTGCTCCGTGCTGCTGGCCGCCGGCGATACCTTCCGCGCGGCGGCGCGTGAGCAGCTCGCCGTTTGGGGTGAGCGCAACCGGGTGGAGGTCGTCGGCGGCCAGGGCACGGATCCGGCGGCGGTGATCTTCGATGCCGTGCAGTCGGCGCGCGCACGCGGCATCGACGTCGTGCTGGCCGACACCGCCGGCCGGCTGCCGACCCAGCTGCACCTGATGGAGGAGATCCGCAAGGTGCGACGGGTGATCCAGAAGGCCGATCCCACGGCACCGCACGAGGTCATGCTGGTGCTCGATGCCAACACCGGCCAGAACGCGCTCGCCCAGGTCAAGGCCTTCGGCGAGGCCATCCAGGTCACCGGGCTTGCGCTCACCAAACTGGACGGCACCGCCAAGGGGGGAGTCATCGCCGCCCTGGCCCGCCGTAGCACGCAGGCCGGACAGCCCATCCCCGTGCGCTACATCGGCATCGGCGAGGGCCTGGACGATCTGCAGCCCTTCCGGGCGCGCGAATTCGTCGATGCCCTGTTCGGCGACTGAACGCCGGGATGATCGAATTCGACCGCGTCACCAAGCGCTACCCCGGCGGTCACGAGGCCCTCACCGATGTGAGTCTCAAGATCGCCCAGGGCGAGATGGTCTTCCTCACCGGCCACTCGGGCGCCGGCAAGAGCACCCTGCTCAAGCTCACCGCCGCCATCGAGCGGCCCACCGGCGGGCAGATCATCGTCAACGGCCAGAACATCAGCCGGCTCAAGCGGGCGGCCATGCCCTACCTTCGCCGCAACATCGGCCTCATCTTCCAGGAACACAAGCTGCTCTACGACCGCTCGGTGTTCGACAACGTGCTGCTGCCCCTGCACATCCAGGGCCTGACCGGTCAGGACGCAGCCAAACGGGTGCGCGCCGCGCTGGACAAGGTGGGGCTGCTCAAACGGGAAAAGGCGCGCCCCATCACCCTCTCGGGCGGCGAGCAGCAGCGGCTGTGCATCGCCCGCGCCATCGTCAGCCGGCCGGCCATCGTGCTGGCCGACGAGCCCATGGCCAACCTCGACGACGCCTACGCCACCGAGATCATGGACATGTTCCGCGCCTTCAACCAGGTCGGGGTCACCCTGGTCATCACCACCCATAACCTGGACCTCATCCGCCGCTACGGCGGTCGCACCATCAAGCTGGAACGGGGCAGGATAGTCACGGCATGAGGGCCTGGCTCACCCATCACCTGCACAGCCTGCGCACGGCCATCGACCGGCTGACCAGCACCCCCTTCGCCTCCTTGTTCACCATCCTGGTCATCGGCGTCGCGCTGAGTCTGCCGACCGGCCTCTATCTCGCGCTCGTCAACCTGCAGAAGGTCGCCGGGTCGGTCAACACCGACACCGAGCTCACCCTCTTCCTCAAGCTCCACACCGACCTCGAACAGGCACGCAGCCTCGCCAAGACCCTGCAAAAACGACCCGATGTCCGCGCCGTGCGCTTGATAGACCGCGAGGAGGGCCTGCAGCGCCTGCAGGCGAGCGGTCTCGCCGACATCGCCGCCGGTCTGCCCGGCAACCCACTGCCCCATACCCTGCTGGTGACCCCGCGCGATGCGGGCAGCCCCCGGCTGGAGACCCTGGCCGCCGAACTCGCCAAGCTGCCGCCGGTGGACCGCGTCAACCTGGATGCCGAGTGGGCAAGACGCCTGTCTGCACTCATGGGCCTCGGCCGCGACATCGTACTCATGCTCGCCGTCCTGCTGGGACTGGCCCTGGCCGCGATCACCGGCAACACCATACGCCTGCAGATCTATGCAAAACGCGACGAGATCGAGGTGGCCCGCCTGATCGGCGCCACCGACCGTTTCATCCGCCGCAGCTTCCTCTATTTCGGTGCCATCCAGGGCTTCTTCGGCGGCATGGCCGCCTGGCTGCTCATCAGCCTGGCCGCCCTGGTCATGCAGGACAGCGTCAGTCAACTGGCCGCCAGCTACGGCACCCGCTTCCTCATCGCCGGGCTCGGCTGGCAGGAAGGCGGCATCCTACTGGCCACCTCCACCCTGCTGGGACTGCTGGGGGCCTATCTCGCCGTGGGCCACACCCTGCGCAGCCTCAATATCCCCTGAGCGCGCCAGGACCATCGCCACACCTGCGGCTGCGCGCGCCGCCTGCATCATCCGGAACTTTCCTCTGTTAGCACTCTCACTGGTTGAGTGCTAAACTAGAGCCAGCTTCGAAGGGAGCCAACGATGAACACAGCCGCTTTCGATTACCCTGTTCCCGCATCGCTCGGCAGCCTGGACAACTACATCCAGGCGGTGAACCGTTTTCCCATCCTGAGTGCCGAAGAGGAACAGCGCCTGGCCAGACGCTTCCGCGAGCACAACGATCTGGAGGCCGCGCGCCGTCTGGTACTGTCGCACCTGCGCCTGGTCGTCTCCATCGCCCGCGGCTATCTGGGCTATGGCCTGCCGCACGCAGACCTCATCCAGGAGGGCAACGTCGGTCTGATGAAGGCGGTCAAGCGCTTCGACCCGGATCGCGGCGTGCGCCTGGTGTCCTTCGCCGTGCACTGGATCAAGGCCGAGATCCACGAGTACATCCTCAGGAATTGGCGTCTGGTCAAGGTTGCCACCACCAAGGCCCAGCGCAAACTCTTCTTCAACCTGCGCAGCCTCAAGCAGGGAGACGGGGCGCTCACCAGCCGCGAGGTGGAAGAGGTGGCGCAGACCCTCAACGTCGACCGGGAGGACGTTAGGGAGATGGAGACCCGTCTCTACGGTCAGGACGTCGCCCTGGAACCGGGCGTGGACGAGGATGACAACGCCTTCACGCCCATCGCCTATCTGGCCGCCCCGAACACCGACCCCACCCAACACATCGAGGTGGCGGAACGGGAAAGGCTCGCCACCGAGGGACTCAGCCGTGCCCTGGACAGACTCGACCCGCGCAGCCGCCACATCATCGAGGCACGCTGGCTGAACGAGGACAACCCAGCCACCCTGCACGAACTGGCGGCGGTCTATGGCATCTCCGCCGAGCGCGTGCGCCAGATCGAGGCCAAGGCCCTGCAGAAGATGAAGGGCGCCCTGGCTGCCTGAGCCGAGCAACCCTCGAGCCTCACCGCGCGCCGCACCCCCCGAGGGGTCGCCGGGGGGTTCGGGACGGACACGCGGAACCGACAGCCCGACACCCGGAAATGCAAAAAGCCCCGCCGTGCGGGGCTTTTTGTCTTGACGCCGGACGACGGTCAGAACAGCTTGTCCAACACGACGCTGAACAGGCTGATCCAGGCCCAGACGATCAGCATGACGACCAGGGTCATGGGCAGGTTGGTCTTGTTGAACATGCGCAGCATGGGCGACCTCGGTATGGATGGGATGCGTCAGAATTGTAGGGCCGGTCCGCAGGCATCTCAAGCAGCCATGCGGACGGCCGACACCCTCTCTTCTCCGGCGGGGATGCCGGCGGGGGTCACTCCGCCACCACCTTGACCTTGATCTGGGTCTCCACGTCGCTGTGCAAGGCCAGAGTGAGCTCGTACTCACCCACCGCCTTGAACGGCCCCTCGGGCATGCGCACTTCGGAACGGGCGACGTCGAATCCCTGCGCCTGGAGGGCCTCGGCGATGTCCACGTTGGTGACCGAACCGAACAGGCGGCCATCGACACCGGCCTTCTGGGCGATGGTGAGCTCGAAACCGGCCAGCTTCTCGGCGCGCGCCTGCGCGGCGGCCAGCTTCTCGGCGGCGATGCGCTCCAGCTCGGCCTTCCTGGCGGCGAGGGCCTCGATGTTCGCCTTGGTGGCGCGCTTGGCCTTGCCTTGCGGGATGAGGTAGTTGCGGGCGTAGCCGTCCTTGACCTTGACCACGTCGCCCAGGTTGCCCAGGTTGACCACCTTTTCCATCAGGATGATTTCCATGGCGGGCTCCTTATTTGTGCAGGTCGGTATACGGCAGCAGGGCCAGGAAGCGTGCCCGCTTGATGGCGGTCGAGAGCTGCCGCTGGTAGTGGGCGCGCGTGCCGGTGATGCGCGAGGGGATGATCTTGCCCTGCTCCGTGATGAAGTCCTTGAGCAGATCCACGTCCTTGTAGTCGATCTCCTTGACGCCCTCGACGGTGAAGCGGCAAAACTTCTTGCGCCGGAACAGGGCACCGCCGGCGGTCTTGCCCTTCTTGTCACGCGACTTGTCGAAGGGTTTCTTCTTGAAAAAGGCCATTCGCTTACTCCTTGATCAATTCATATTCGGTTACATGCAGCATGGGCTGGGGGTTGCGGGCGTTGCGACGGTCCAGGAATCCGGTCAGCCGCAGTGCGGTCCCCTGCCTCAACGCTGCCAGCGCGGTGGCCGCTGCGCCGAAGGCCAGGGCGTCCACCTCGCACGTCACCTGGCGGCGGTGGCCCGCCTCGGTCTGCTCGGAGACGTGGCCCAGCCGCAGCTCGAGGCTTGGCAGTCCCGCCGGGGTGTGGCGCAGTCCACCGATCTCGACGATGACGCCGCTGATGTCCAGCCGGTTGGCGACCACCCCGGCTTCAGGCCGCCGCGGGCGCCGACTCCACCGGGGCCGACTCGGTCTGCGGTGCCAGCAGGTTGCGCGCCTTCTCTTCCTTCATCATGGGCGAGGCGGCGGTGATGGCCTCTTCGCGACCGATGATGAGGTGGCGCAGGATGGCGTCGTTGAAGCGGAAGCCGTGCTCCAGTTCGTTGAGGGTCTGCAGGTCGCACTCGATGTTCATGAGCACGTAGTGGGCCTTGTGCACCTTCTGGATGGTGTAGGCCAGCTGGCGCCTGCCCCAGTCCTCCAGGCGGTGGATCTTCCCTCCGTTGCCGGTGATGAGGCCCTTGTAGCGCTCGACCATGGCGGGCACCTGCTCGCTCTGGTCGGGGTGGACGATGAAAACGATCTCGTAGTGACGCATGTCGCTCCTTTCGGGTTGAAGCCCCCCGCGCGATGAAGGTGGGGCAAGGGTCACCGGACCGCCATGGCAGTCCGGAAAAGTTGCGTAGAATACTTGATAATCAGGAAGATAGCAAGGTTGTGCAGGTCCCTCCGCGCCGAGCGCGCTGTGGCCAGGGCCGCGGCGCTCATATCACGCAATCGACGTAATACCGGGTCTTGCCGTTGTCCCTTTCCTTGACCAGCCCGTGCACGTCGGTCTCGAAGCCGGGGAAGCGGTCGTTGAATTCACGCGTGAACTGCAGATAGCGCACGATGGTGGCGTTGAAGCGCTCGCCCGGGATGAGCAACGGGATGCCGGGCGGATAGGGGGTGAGCAGCACGCTGGTGATGCGCCCCTCCAGTTGGTCGATCTCCACGCGCTCGATCTCCCGGTGCGCCATCTTGGCGAAGGCGTCCGAGGGCTTCATGGCCGGAGCCATCTCGGACAGGTACATCTCGGTGGTCAGTCTCGCCACGTCGTTGGCCTTGTAGATGGCGTGGATCTGCTCGCACAGGTCCTTGAGCCCGATCTTCTCGTAGCGCGGCTGCTTCTCCACGAATTCCGGCAGCACCCGCCAGAGGGGCTGGTTCTCGTCGTAGTCCGCCTTGAATTGCTGCAGCGCGGTGACCAGGGTGTTCCAGCGGCCCTTGGTGATGCCGATGGTGAACATGATGAAGAAGGAATACAGCCCGGTCTTCTCGACGATGACGCCGTGCTCCGCCAGGTATTTGGTGACGATGGCGGCGGGGATGCCCCATTCGGCGAAATCGCCATCCACGTCGAGGCCGGGGGTGATGACGGTGGCCTTGATCGGGTCCAGCATGTTGAAGCCCGGCGCAAGGTCGCCGAAGCCGTGCCAGCGTTCGCCCGAGCCGAGCAGCCAGTCCTCACGGCTGCCTATGCCCTCCTCGGCCAAGCGGTCCGGCCCCCAGACCTTGAACCACCAGTCCTGGCCGAATTCGGCATCCACCTTGCGCATGGCGCGGCGGAAGTCCAGGGCCTCGAGGATGGACTCCTCCACCAGCGCCGTGCCGCCGGGCGGCTCCATCATCGCCGCCGCCACGTCGCAGGAGGCGATGATGGCGTACTGCGGCGAGGTGGAGGTGTGCATGAGGTAGGCCTCGTTGAAGCGGTGGTAATCGAGCTTGCGCTTCTCCGAATCCTGCACCAGGATCTGCGAGGCCTGGGACAACCCGGCGAGCAGCTTGTGTGTCGACTGGGTGGCGAAGACCAGCGCGTCCTTGGAGCGCGGCCTGTTCTTGCCGATGGCGTGCATGCCGCGATAGAAGTCGTGAAAGGCGGCGTGCGGCAGCCAGGCCTCGTCGAAGTGCAGGGTGTCGATGTAGTCGCCCAGCAGTTCCTTGATGGTGTCGACGTTGTAGAGGATGCCGTCGTAGGTGCTCTGGGTGATGGTGAGCACCCTGGGTTTGGTCTTGACCGCCTTCGCGAAGGGATGGGCGGCGATCTTCTTCTGGATGTTCTCCGGCCGGAACTCGTCGAGCGGGATCGGCCCGATGATGCCGTAGTTGTTGCGCGTGGGGGTGAGAAAGATTGGGATCGCCCCGGTCATGATGATCGAGTGCAGCACCGACTTGTGGCAGTTGCGGTCCACCAGCACGATGTCGTTGGGCGCCACGGTGTAGTGCCACACCATCTTGTTCGAGGAGCTGGTGCCGTTGGTGACGAAGAACAGGTGATCGGCATTGAAGATACGCGCGGCATTGTGCTCGCTCGCCCCCACGGGCCCGGTGTGGTCGAGCAGCTGCCCGAGCTCGTCCACCGCGTTGCACACGTCGGCGCGCAGCAGGTTCTCGCCGAAGAACTGGTGGAACATCTGGCCGATCGGCGACTTCAGGAAGGCCACGCCGCCGGAGTGGCCCGGACAGTGCCAGGAGTAGGAGCCATCCGCCGCGTAGTGGGTGAGCGCGCGAAAAAAAGGCGGCACGATGGAGTCGAGATAGGCGCGCGCCTCGCGGGCGATGTAGCGGGCGAGGAACTCGGGCGTATCCTCCAGCATGTGGATGAAGCCGTTCAACTGCCTCAAGATGTCGTTCGGGATGTGGCGCGCGGTGCGCGTCTCGCCGTGCAGGAAGATGGGGATCTCGGCGTTGCGGAAGCGGATCTCCTCGACGAAGGCGCGCAGCTCGGCGATGGTCTCCTCCTCCTCGCTGGCGAGCTCCTCGTCGTCCACCGACAGGATGAAGGCACAGGCGCGCGACTGCTGCTGGGCGAACGAAGAGAGGTCGCCGTAGCTCGTGACCCCCAGCACCTCGATGCCCTCCTTCTCGATGGCCTGCGCCAGGGCGCGGATGGACAGCCCGCTCTGGTTCTCGGAGCGGAAGTCTTCGTCGATGATGACGACGGGAAAACGGAAACGCATGCGCCACCTCCTCGGGTCGGGTGGTGAGGGTGAAAATGCGCGGATTATACGAAGCGCGGGCGGCGGGCGAGCCCGAATTTCGGGTGGGCTAGATTTTCGGCAGTGTCACCCCGGTCTGGCCCTGGTACTTGCCGCCGCGGTCACGGTAGGAGGTCTCGCAGACCTCGTCCGACTCCAGGAACAGCATCTGCGCCACACCCTCGTTGGCATAGATCTTGGCCGGCAGCGGGGTGGTGTTGGAGAACTCCAGCGTCACGTGCCCCTCCCATTCGGGCTCCAGCGGCGTGACGTTGACGATGATGCCGCAGCGGGCATAGGTGCTCTTGCCGAGACAGATGGTCAGGACGTTGCGCGGGATGCGGAAGTATTCCACCGTGCGCGCGAGCGCGAAGGAGTTGGGCGGGATGATGCAGGCGTCACCTCGCACCTCGACGAAGGAATTGGGGTCGAAGTTCTTCGGATCGACGATGGTGGTGTTGATGTCGGTGAACAGCTTGAATTCGTTGGCACAGCGCACGTCGTAGCCGTAGCTGGAGGTGCCGTAGGAGACGATCTTGTGCCCCCCCACCTCTTTGACCTGGCCCGGCTCGAAGGGCTCGATCATGCCGTGCTCCAAGGCCATGCGGCGGATCCATTTGTCGGATTTGATGCTCACGCGCACGCCACCAGGAGCAGATTCTCGAAGGGATGGCGGCACTTCCAGCGATAGGACTCGAAATCGCGCCCATCGGTGGAGAGGATGCGCCCATGGCCCGGACGTTCGGCGAGGATGACCAGGGAGGCATCGGCCAGATCCATGGGCAGGGCGGCATAGCGATGCATCAGCTCGACCACGCGTGGCCGCGCCTCGGCATCCAGGTCGAAGATGTCCACCGCACCGGCGAAACAGCGTTCGAGGAAACGCCGCGCCAGCTCGCCGTGCCCGTGACTCGCCAGCAGATGCGTGAGCTCGGTGAGCACCGGCCAGGTGGTAACGAGCCGTTCGCGCAGGGAACGGCTCACGGTGCGGGCGCGCTCGTGGTGCCGATCGGCTCGGTTGAACAGCGCTACCCAGTAACCCGTGTCGGCGATGATCATGCGAGCTTTTGCGCCAGGCCTTCGCTCAAGCCCCGCTTGTAGTCCAGCGACCAGTCTTCCGGCCCTTCGATGGCGCCGACGAGGTCGGCGAATTCGTCCGCGACGCTATGTACCGGGGCAAGGCGCTGTTGATAGTAGCGGTGGATGGCACGACGGATGATCCCGGTCACGCTCAGACCGGTCTCGCGCGTGAGGCACTCCAGCTCGGCCTGCGCCTGCGCGTCGAGCCGCGCGTTGACGCGACGCCCAGCCGCAGACGTGTCGCGGGCAGGCGATTCAGCCGCACTGAGAGTGGCGGCAGGCTTTGTCATGCAGCGCATGATGGATGCCGCCCCGTGGCTTGTCAACAGGCCGAGGTTTCCAACCTCAGGTGTTCTGGATGACGATGTTGGGAAACTTGGACGAGTGGTCCACTGCCAGGTCGCCCACCTTGACCGCCACCCGCCGCGCGATCTGCCGATAGATCTGGGCGATGCGGCTGTCGGGCTCGGCCACCACGGTCGGTTTGCCGGAGTCGGTCTCCTCCCGGATGCGGATGTCCAGGGGCAGACCGCCCAGGAACTCCACGCCGTAGTCCTTGCACATGCGCTCGCCGCCGCCCTCGCCGAAGATCCGCTCTTCGTGTCCGCACTTGGAGCAGATGTGGAGGGACATGTTCTCGACGATGCCCAGGATGGGCACCCCCACCTTCTCGAACATCTTGAGCCCCTTGCGCGCGTCGATGAGCGCGATGTCCTGCGGCGTGGTGACGATCACGGCGCCGGTCACCGGTACGCGCTGGGCGAGCGTGAGCTGGATGTCGCCGGTACCGGGCGGCAGGTCCACCACCAGGTAGTCGAGGTCTTTCCACTTGGTGTTGTTCAGGAGCTGCTCCAGGGCCTGGGTGACCATGGGGCCGCGCCAGACCATGGGGGTCTCCACGTCGATGAGGAAGCCGATGGACATCGCCTGCAGCCCATGCCCCAGCATCGGTTCGAGGGACTGGCCGTCCTCCGATTCGGGCCGACCGTGGATGCCCAGCATGGTGGGCTGCGAGGGGCCGTAGATGTCGGCGTCCAGCATCCCCACCCGGGCGCCCTCCGCGGCAAGCGCCAGGGCCAGGTTGACGGCGGTGGTGGATTTGCCCACCCCGCCCTTGCCCGAGGCCACCGCGATGATGTTCTTCACGCCGGGGATCAGCTTCACGCCACGCTGCACGCTGTGCGCGACGATCTTCCAGCTCACGTTGGCCTCGGCGGCCTCCACGCCGGGAAGACTGCGCAGCTTGTCCTCGATCATCTGTTTGATGCCGGCCATGACCATCTTCGCCGGGTAGGGCAGGACCACGTCGACCGTGACCTTGCCGCCATCGATGCGGATGTTGCGGGCGGACTTGGTGGAGACGAAATCCTTCAGGGTATTGGGATCGATCAGCTCCTTGAGAGCCGTCTGCACTTGCAATTCGGAAACCGACATGGTCAGACCTCAAAGGTTGGTGAATGAACGGATGCTGCCGCATGCGATGGCGCACTGGCACCTGCCGGGGGGAGATGGAGACTGAGGCCCCCGGTTTCAAGCCAGATCGTCCATGACGCTGCATGCCAGCCTGCCGTCCCCTGGGGTCGGCAGGCTATTGTTGACTATTTTACTCGGATTATGGGTCGGGTGCCAAGCCCGTCTCAACGCGCGATCACTTGCAGACGTCGAGCTTGCCGTCTTTCCAGCACAGCTTACGTTTGTTCGCGGTGCCCTTTGGCGCGGGCTTGGCAGCGGCCGGACGGGTTGCGGCCGGTTTGGGCTTGACCGAAGTCGCTGCACTGGGGGAAGCGCCTTCCCTCGCGGGCGCCTCCTTCCCCACGACCGGTGACGGCTCGGCGGCCAGCGATGTCTCGGCCGCCGGCACGGGCGCCTGCGGCAGGGGGCTCTGTTCCCCAGAGGGGCGGGGCGTCTCGTGCCCGGGCGGCGGCGCCTCCCCACGCATGGCCGGCGCGGCCTCGGTTGCCTGGGCCGGGGCCGGCTGGACCGCTGCCACGGCCGGCTCCGTTGCCGGCAGCCCCGCCGGCGGCTGGGCTGCGGCAGGGAAGGGCGACGTAGCCGGGGTGGGCGGCGCGGCAGGCGGCTGGACGGGCAGCCAGATCACGAAGGGATAGGAAGGGGCTTGCGGTGATTGAGCCTGTGGCGGCTGCCCCGGCGTCGTGGCCGGATGGCCCGGCGGCACCGGCCAAAGGAATGGGAAGAAGGGAACGACGTAGTAGGGGCGCAGGACGGGCAGGCTGCCGGCCTGCCCGGGCAGGGGGGCGGATGCCTGGGCGGCGGATCCAGCGGCGGACGGTTGCGGGCCGCCCGCGCTGACCGTGGCACAGAGCAGGAGGCCGCTCAAGGCCACGATCAGACTGGGCGCGTTGCGTTTCATCGATGGCAAACTCTTGGCCAGCGGTCCGTAGCAGGACCGGATCAACCCCGCCAGCCCGCGGGGGATGCGGCGCGGCAGGTCGGCGGGCGACGTTTCATCTGACGGCCTCCGGACTGTGGGCGATCAGTCGCAGCATGGGGACCCTGGCACGCAGCAGGCAGACCACCCGACTCATCAAACCGGGCTGGCAGCGCAGGGACACCCATAGCACGTTGATGTTGAGGTTGAAATCGGCGAACACGACGTCGTCGCCGAAGCCTTCCAGCACGCCACGCACGAGGAGGGGCACACCCTCACGGTCCGCGGCCGGGCGCCTGTTCAGCCCGGGCGCCAGCATCATGAAATCGGCATAGGCGCGGCCGGTCTCGTCGCGTTTGGGCACCACCTTCCACAGCGGCTCGCCCGCCACCCAGGCGGTGGAGCCGGTCAAGCCGTGGTCCTTGCGCGCCGTCAGTTTCACGCTATTTGTTCAAGGCCGCCCCGATATCGGCGAAGGTCCTGGCGATGGACAGGGTGTGGATGGGCATGCCCAACTGTTTGCTGATCTGCGAGGCGGATAGCAGCCCGCGCAGGGTCTGGCTGCGGTCGGGGTGTCGGTCGGCCACCAGGGCATGCTGCCGCCCCTGGGCCTTGAGCGTGGCGACCACGTCGCCGACCACGGCGGTCTTCAGGTCGTCGACGCAGATCACCTCGAGCCGCTCGCGCGGCGTCATGATGTCCTTCACCAGCACGTCCGAGTGGCGGATGCCCTGGGTCTGGATCACCTGCATCGGCTTCTCGCTGGTCAGGTCGGTGGCGGTGATCAACCCCATGATGAGGTTATGTTCGTCGACCACGAGCAGCATGCGCACACCGTGATGGATCATGCGGACGCGGGCGGTCTCGATCTTCTCCAGGGGCGAGATGGTGTAGGCGGTCACCTTGGTGAAATCCGTCATCACCTCCAGCGCCGGCGTATCCAGCGTGATGCGTTCCGGCACCTCCTGTTTGGGCGTGAGAAAGGTCGCCCCCTTTTGCAGGGGCATGACCGGCAGGATCTTGTAGTCGCTCATCACGCTCGCCTCATTGCCGCCGCCCTCCGGTCAGGGCCGCCCCGCGTGCATGCGGGCGGGATGGAGGTAAGGGTGCCGTATCCGGGGCGGGTGCACGGCCGGCAGGTACTTCTCCAGTTCCTCCAGCGCCGAGCGGTAGACCTCACGCTTGAAGTCCACCACCGCTTGCACGGGGTCCCAGTAGGTGCTCCAACGCCAGGCATCGAACTCGGGATGATCGGTGGCGCGCAGGCAGACATCGCAGTCCCGCCCAACGAGCCGCAACAGGTACCAGATCTGCTTCTGTCCACGGTAGTGACTGCGCCACTCCTTGCGCACCCACTCCCTGGGGACCTCGTAGCGCAACCAGTTGCGTGTCCGCCCGAGTATGCGCACGTGTTCCGGCTTGAGGCCAACCTCCTCGCGCAGCTCGCGGAACATGGCCGCCTCCGGGCTCTCCCCGGGCTTGATGCCGCCCTGGGGGAACTGCCAGGCATCTTGCCGCACGCGCTTACCCCAGAACACCTCGTTGCGTGCGTTGCACAGCACGATCCCAACGTTCGGCCGGTAACCGTCTTTGTCGATCATGGCCGTCCTCGAATGTTGCAAATATGAGTCGCATTGTCCCACCCTTCGCGGCCCTTGCAAAGACGCCCGGCCCGAGGCGCCAGTCGCGGCTCAGGACCGCCCGAGGACAAAGCCGGATGCCGTGCAGGGGTTGCAGCTGCGCATGCGATCGAGGAAGCGGGGGAATTCCAGACCCAGGTCGCGCTCGAGGCGCTCCGCCCGCCCGCGCAGGAGGATGAAATCGAGATCGGGCAGCGGCGGCTTGAAACAGAACACCACCACGTTGCCCATCTGCTCCGCGGGCAGCCGGAGCAGGCGTCCGGCAAAGGCATCCTCCAGACGCCGCCAATAGGTCTCGAAGCGCCGGTCCGACCCCCATAGATTGTAGACGGCCACCCCCCCGGGCCGCAGGGCCGCAAGGCAGGCACGATAGAAGTCCGGCGAGGTCAGGTCCTCGACGATGCGCTCGGCGTCATAGCCGTCGACCATCAGCACGTCCAACGCCTCGCGCTGCGCCCGGACATACGCGGCGCCGTCGGCGACGCGCACGCTCAAGCGCTCGTCATCGGCGGGCAGGCTGAAATAGGCGCGGGCGGCAGCCGCCACCTCCGGATTGATCTCCAGGGCGGTCAGACGGACCGAGCCCAGATGCCGATGGATGAACTTGGCGATCGAGCCACCGCCCAGGCCGATCAGGGCCACGTCGCGGACGGCGGGATGGAACAGCGTGAAGGCCATCATCGCCCGGGTGTATTCCAGTTCGAGTTGGAACGGGGCGCGGATGCGCATGGCGCTTTGCACCGCCGGCCCACCCAGATGCAGGAGGCGCACCCCGTCGCGCTCGCTGATCTGCACCGGCGGGACGGCACGCTCCCGCCCCAGTCTGGAGAGAAACCGCATTTGCTAAGATATCGGTTTTGGGAAACAGGCCGCCATTATGCGCATTTCACGGTTTTTCCTCTCCACCAGCAAGGAGGCCCCGGCCGAGGCCGAACTCGTGAGCCACCGGCTGATGCTGCGCGCCGGCCTCATTCGCCGGCTCGGCTCGGGTCTCTACACCTGGATGCCGTTGGGCTTGAGGGTGCTGCGCAAGGTGGAGGCCATCGTGCGCGAGGAGATGGACCGCGCCGGCGCGGTGGAACTGCTCATGCCCGCCGTCATCCCCGCGGAGCTATGGCAGGAGACGGGGCGCTGGGGGGTGTTCGGGCCGCAGCTGCTCAAGATCAAGGACCGACACCAACGCGACTTCCTCTTCGGACCGACGCACGAGGAGGTGATCACCGACATCGCCCGCCGCGAGATCCGCTCCTACCGCCAGCTGCCGGTGAACTTCTATCAGATCCAGACCAAGTTCCGCGACGAGACCCGGCCGCGCTTCGGGGTGATGCGCGCGCGCGAGTTCATCATGAAGGATGCCTATTCCTTCCATGTCGACGAGGCGAGCCTGGATGAGACCTACCGGGTCATGCACGCGACCTACGCGCGCATCTTCACCCGACTGGGGCTCAAATTCCGCGCCGTGGCGGCCGACACCGGGGCGATCGGGGGCAGCGGCTCGCACGAGTTCCACGTCCTGGCCGACAGCGGCGAGGACGCCATCGCCTTCTGCCCAGACTCCGACTATGCCGCCAATGTGGAACTGGCCGAGGCCCTGTCGCCCGACACGCCCAGGCCCGCCCCCACCCTTGCGCTGCAGAAGGTGCCCACGCCGGGCCAACACACCATCGAGGAGGTCTGCGCCTACCTCAAGGTACAGCCCGAGCGGGTGGTCAAGACCCTGATCGTGCGCGGCGAGGAGGGTCTCATGGCGCTGCTGCTGCGGGGCGACCATGCACTCAACGAGGTCAAGGCCGCCAAGCTGCCCGGCGTGAAGCGCCCGCTGGAATTCGCCAGCGATGCCGAAATCCGCGCGTCTGTGGGCTGCGGGGTGGGCTCCATCGGCCCCGTCGGGCTCAAAATCCCCGTCTGGGCCGACCGTTCGGTCGCCGTCATGGCCGATTTCGTCTGCGGCGCCAACGACGACGGCTACCACCTCACCGGCGTGAATTTCCACCGTGACCTGCCGGAACCGGCGGTGGCCGACCTGCGCAATGCCGTCGCCGGCGACCCCTCGCCGGACGGCAAGGGACGGCTGGAGATTTGCCGCGGCATCGAGGTGGGGCACATCTTCAAGCTCGGCACCAAGTATTCCGAGGTCATGAATGCCCAATTCCTCGACGAGCAGGGCAAGAGCCGGGTGGCGGTGATGGGCTGCTACGGCATCGGCGTCTCGCGCATCGTCGGCGCCGCCATCGAGCAGGGTTTCGACGACCGCGGCATCGTCTTCCCGCAGGCCATCGCACCGTTCGAGCTGGCCATCGTGCCGCTCGGCTACCGGCGCAATCAAGTTGTCCGCGAAGCCGCCGATAATCTCTACGAGGCCATGCTTGCCGCCGGTATCGACGTCGTGCTGGACGACCGAGATGAGCGCCCCGGCGTGATGTTCGCCGACATGGAGTTGATCGGCGTGCCGCACCGGCTGGTGGTGAGCGAACGCGGTCTGAAGGAAGGCCAGGTGGAATACCAGGCCCGCACCGAGACCGTTGGCACACGGATTGCATCGGCGGAAGCGGTACCCTACGTCGTGGAGCGTGTGAAGTCATGTCGCACCTGAAGCACCTGATCTGGATCTTTGCCTTGGCCGCCGGCACGGCCTGGGGCGGGGCGCAGCGCTACGAGCCGCTGTCCGCCAGCGTCAAGGCCCAGCTTTCCAAGGCGGTGGCCGACACCGCCCGCGATCGCGCCGCCTTCTCCGAAGACCCCTACGTCAAGGTCTGGCTGGCCGAGATGTCCAGACGGCTGGAACCCTATATCCCCGACCCGGACTTCCGCGCGGATTTCCTCAACACCGTCCACTACGAAGCCACCCGTGCCGGCCTCGACCCCGAGCTGGTGCTGGGGCTGATCGAGGTGGAAAGCGGCTTTCGCAAGTACGCCGTCTCCTCCGCCTCCGCCATGGGCTTCATGCAGGTCATGCCGTTCTGGGTCGACGTGATCGGCACGCGCGAACACAACCTCTTTCACCTGCGCACCAATCTGCGCTACGGCTGCACCATCCTGCGCCACTACCTGGACATCGAACGCGGCGACCTGTTCCGGGCCCTGGGTCGCTACAACGGCAGTCTGGGCAAGGCCGAATATCCCACCCTGGTCTACAACGCCTGGCGCAAGCGCTGGACCTACGGCATCACCCCGGTGGGGCTCAAGGGCAGCAAGGCCCGTGCGGTCAGGAAGGGCACCTGAATGTGCCTACGCCTCCATAGAGGAAGGAAACGCCCATGGACATAGCGAGCACTGCCGCCTCGGTCGCCGCCATGCAGCAATCGCGGCAGGCGGCCCATCTCCAGATGGCCCTGCTGAAGAGACAGGTCGAAACCCAGACCGAGGGCCTGCTGAAGATTTTGGAGACCGCAGCCCAGCCAAGCGGCAATCCGCCGCATCTGGGCAATCTCATCGACACCACCGCCTGAGGTCCGTCCCGGACCGGGTGGTGCGGCTTGGCGCTTGAGGGCCGGTGACGACCGCAGGACCCGAGCGTAGTTTGGGGCGACGGATGGGGATCGAACCCACGACACCTGGAGCCACAATCCAGTGCTCTACCAACTGAGCTACCGCCGCCACTGATTCATGGCCTGCCCGACAGGGATCGAACCTGTAACCCCCAGCTTAGAAGGCTGGTGCTCTATCCGATTGAGCTACGGGCAGTTCTCCCGCGAGCAGTGAAGCCTGGTAGTACGCTTGAGCTTGGTCGGGGTGAGAGGATTCGAACCTCCGACATCTTGCTCCCAAAGCAAGCGCGCTACCGGGCTGCGCTACACCCCGAAGGACGCGAACTATACCGCTGCGGGGCGGTGAAATCAATGCGCGCTCGGGTAAAATTCGGCATTGCCCCTGCACGAACGCCCCCACCATGAGCGCAAGGATCCTGGATGGCAAGGCCTTGGCCGCTGCCCTGCTGCAGTCGATCGCCCGCGAGGTGAAGTCCTGGCAGGAGACCGGCCTGCCTGCGCCGGGGCTGGCCGTGATCCTGGTCGGCGACGATCCCGCCTCGGCCATCTATGTGCGCAACAAGCGTCGCGCCTGCGAGACGGCCGGCGTGCGCTCGATCTCGCACGATCTGCCAGCCACGACGTCCCAATCCGAGCTGCTCGCCCTGATCGACCGCCTGAACGAGGACCGCGAGGTCGATGGCATCCTGGTCCAGGCGCCCCTGCCAGCCCAGATCGACGACGAGACGATCGTCGAGCGCATCCGCCCGGACAAGGACGTGGACGGCTTCCACCCCTACAACATCGGCCGGCTGGCGGTGCGCATGCCGACCCTGCGCTCCTGCACCCCTTATGGCGTCATGCAGCTTTTGGCGGCCACCGGCGAGCCGCTGCGCGGCAAACACGCGGTCGTGGTGGGGGCCTCCAATCACGTGGGGCGGCCCATGGCGCTCGAGCTGCTGCTGGCCGGCTGCACCGTGACCGTCTGCCACAGCGCCACGCGCGACCTGGCTGGCCACGTCGGCCTGGCCGACATCGTCGTGGCAGCGGTGGGCCGGCCCGGGCTCGTCAAGGGCGCGTGGATCAAGCCCGGGGCGACGGTGATCGATGTCGGCATCAACCGGCTGGCGGACGGCCGCATCGTCGGCGACGTGGAATTCGCCGTCGCGCGCGATCGGGCGGCCTGGATCACGCCCGTGCCCGGTGGCGTCGGGCCGATGACCGTGGCCACCCTGCTCGCCAACACGCTGGCAGCGGCCAGGCAACACCGGGCCCAGATACAGTCGGCCTCAACACCGTTCGAACCACGCGTGTAGCCGGGGCAGATCGACCCAGGCCCGCTCGTCGGCACTTCCGGCAACGTCCAGGCGGGTGTAGGGCGCGTCCGGCTCGCCCAGGTCGGTGAGCACAGCCAGCGCGCCGGTGAAGTCGTGGTCACGGGTGTAGTCGTTGACCGTCACCACGGTCTTGAGGCCGGCCGCGCGGGCGGCACGCAGCCCGTTTTCCGAGTCCTCGAAGGCCAGGCACTCCGCAGGCGTGAGACCGAGCTGCTGCATGGCCCAGAAATAGATGTCCGGCGCGGGCTTCTTGGCCGGCACGATGTCGCCGGCGGCGATGACCGCGAACCAGTCCGCGCCGTCTTCCGCCAGGCTGTGTGCGAGCAGGGCGGTGACATTGTCCGGCGTCGTCGTCGTGGCGATGCCCAGGATCATCCCCGCGTCTCTCGCCTCGGCGAGTAGCCGCCGCACCCCGGGACGCAGCGGGATGGCGCCTTGAGCGAGCATGCGGGTGTAGTGCCGGGTCTTGGCGCGGTGCAGTGCCACCACCAGATCGTCGAAGTCGGCCGGACGCGGCCAATCCGGCCGATGCCGCTCGACGTAGTGGCGTATGCGCTCCTTGCCACCGGTGACGGCCAGCAGCTCGCCGTAGAGGGGGACGTCCCACTCCCAATCGAGGCCGAAATCGCGAAATGCGGCATTGAAGGCCGGGCGATGGCCGTCCCGCTCGGTGTCGGCCAGGGTCCCGTCCACGTCGAACAGTAGGGCTCTCAGCATAGATGGGGGCTTGGAAAAGTTGTCAAACTGAGGGACTTCGGAAACAATGGACGCCCCGCCCGTTGCTCGACCGTTGCGCCATGACCCGTCCCAGCCCGCAGCCGTGCGCCGAGAATCCCGACTTCGATGCCGTCTTCAACGGCACCCTGGTGAGCCTGCTGACCTGGGAACAGCTCGATCGCTTCTGGGCCAGGCTCGATCCGGGCGGCGGCTGGTATCTCTATGCGGTGGGCGAGGCCCGGCCGGACACGGCCGCCGACGCGGAACACGTCACCGCCTTCGTGCGCGAGATCGACGCCCTGTTGCGCAAGGAACACCACGAGGACTATTGCGGCATCGTCTACACCGACGACCCGGAGCATCCCAGCCTGGTCAAGATCTACGACCCGAACCATCTGGGCACCTCCTGCGGCTCGAGCAAGCAACGCATCCTGCCGGGCTGGGTCATGAGCCGCATGCCACCGTCCGACCTGACGCCCAGCCATCACGTCACGCAGAACCGCCGGCGCTGGTGGCAGGGGTTCCTGGACATCATCCGCGGCACGGAGACCGCCCACTCTTGATCAGGTCTTCAAATAGGTCGGGCTGAAGCCCAACCGACAGGATGCCCGTCAACTGGCGGCAGTTTCCTCGGGCGCCTTGGGGGTGGGTTCGATCAGGGCCTTCATGGACAGGCGCAGCCGTCCCTTCTCGTCCGCCTCCATCACCTTCACGCGCACCGTCTGGCCTTCCTTGAGGTGGTCGGATACGGCATTGACGCGCTCGTGGGCGATCTGGGAGATGTGCAGCAGGCCATCCTTGCCCGGCAGCACGTTGACGATGGCGCCGAAGTCCAGGATCTTGAGCACCGTACCCTCGTAGACGCGACCCACCTCGACCTCGGCGGTGATGTCCTCGATGCGTTTTCTCGCCGCCTCGCCCTGTTCCATGCTGACGCAGGCGATCTTGATCGTGCCGTCGTCGTCGATGTCGATCTGGGTGTTGGTCTCCTCGGTCAGCGCCCGGATCACCGCGCCGCCCTTGCCGATCACGTCGCGGATCTTCTCCGGGTTGATCTTCATGGTGATGATGCGCGGTGCGAACTCGCTCATCTCCTGGCGCGGGCCGGCAATGGCCTGCTGCATGATGCCCAGGATGTGCAGCCTCGCCTCGCGCGCCTGGGCGAGCGCCACCTGCATGATCTCCTTGGTGATGCCCTGGATCTTGATGTCCATCTGCAGGGCGTTCACCCCCCGGGTGGTGCCGGCCACTTTGAAGTCCATGTCGCCCAGGTGGTCCTCGTCGCCGAGGATGTCCGTGAGCACGGCGAAGCGGTTGCCCTCCTTGATCAGGCCCATGGCGATGCCGGCGACGTGGTCCTTCATCGGCACGCCGGCGTCCATCATGGCCAGGCTGCCGCCACAGACGCTGGCCATGGAGCTCGAGCCGTTCGATTCGGTGATCTCGGAGACCACGCGTATGGTGTAGCCGAATTCCTCCTTGCTCGGCAGGCAGGCCATGAGTGCCCGCTTGGCCAGCCGGCCGTGGCCGATCTCACGCCGTTTGGGGCTGCCCACCCGTCCGGTCTCGCCGGTGGCGAAGGGGGGCATGTTGTAGTGCAGCATGAAGCGATCGGTGTACTCGCCGGTGAGCGCATCGATGATCTGCTCGTCGCGGCCGGTGCCCAACGTCGCCACCACCAGGGCCTGGGTCTCACCGCGGGTGAAGAGCGCCGAGCCGTGCGTGCGCGGCAGCACCCCGGTGCGGATGCTGATGGGACGCACCGAACGGGTATCCCGCCCGTCGATGCGCGGCTCGCCGGCGAGGATGCGGCCGCGCACCACCTGCGCCTCCAGGTCGTGAAACAGGGCCTTCACCACGTTGACGCGCTCGGTGGGCATGTCCTCAGTGATCAGTTCGGCGAAGACGCGGCTGCGCACCTCGTCCACCGCGGCGACTCGCGCCTGTTTTTGCCTGATGGAATAGGCGCGGGACAGGTCCTCCCCGCACAGGGCGCGCATGCGCTCGATCAGTTCGGTCTCGGGGGCGGGCGGCGTCCAGTCCCAGGTCTCGTTGCCGGCCTCGTCCGCCAGATCGTTGATGGCGTCGATGGCGATGCGCATCTGCTCGTGGCCGAAGACGACGGCACCCAGCATCACGTCCTCCGGCAGCTCGTCCGCCTCGGACTCGACCATCAGCACCGCCGATTCCGTGCCGGCCACGACCAGATCCAGGCGGGAGCGCTTCAGTTCGCTCAGGGTGGGGTTCAGCACATACTGGCCGTCGATGTAGCCCACCCGCGCGGCCCCGATGGGGCCGTTGAAGGGCACACCGGACAGGGTGAGCGCGGCCGAGGCGCCGAGCATGGCCGGGATGTCGGAATCGATCTCCGGGTTGGAGGACATCACGGTGGCGATGATCTGCACCTCGTTGTAGAAACCATCGGGGAAGAGCGGCCGTATGGGCCGGTCGATCAGACGCGAGGTCAGGGTCTCCTTCTCCGAGGGCTTGCCCTCGCGCTTGAAGAAGCCTCCCGGGATGCGGCCGGCGGCATAGGCCTTTTCCTGATAGTCGACGGTCAGGGGGAAGAAGTCCTGGCCGGGCTTGACATCCCTCTGGGCCACCACGGTCACCAGAACGACGGTATCGTCCATGTTCACCATGACCGCGCCGGTGGCTTGACGGGCGATCTCGCCCGTTTCCAGGGTCACCGTGTGGCGACCGTATTGAAATGTCTTCTTGACAGGATTCACGCTGACCTCATTCAGTTTTCCCGCCCGCCGGGATCCCGCGGCGAACGGACGCTGGCAACAGGGGCTTGCTTACTTGCGCAGACCGAGACGTTCGATCAGGCTGCGGTAGGCGTCGGTGTTGCGGGACTTCAGATAATCCAGCAGGCGCCGCCGGCGGGAAACCATCTTGAGCAGGCCGCGGCGGGAGTGGTGATCCTTGGCGTGGGTCTTGAAGTGACCGGTCAGGTCGTTGATGCGGGCGGTCAGCAGGGCGATCTGCACCTCGGGCGAGCCGGTGTCGGTCGGGCCGCGTTGGTAATCCTTCAGGATTTGCGCCTTTTGCGCGGTGTCTAGGGACATGTCACAACTCCAATGAGGATCCGGAAAAACGAGTATTGTACTCGGGTCGCGCGGATTTTCTCAAGAAACAGAAGGGCCACCCACCCGTGTTTCTTCTCCCCCCTCGGGGGGTGGGCTGGGGTCAAGCCCGGCCCGGGGGGCGCTCAGTCCATTCATGCCCCTGCGCCCGCGTCCAAGGCAGTGAGCCGCTTCGGCGCGAGCCGGCCGTCGGCATCCACCTCCACCAGGCCGAGCAGGCGGCCGTCCGGGCCGTAGGCGCGCAGCCGTTCGCCGACCTTGAGGCCGGCACGCCAGACGGCCTGACCGTGGCCGAGTTGCCAGGCGGACTCCGGGTCGAGCACCACGCGGGGCAAGGCCAGCAGCAGCGCGTCCACCGGCAGCAGGTGGCCGTCCCGGCCCGGCGCGTCCATGGCCTCGAGTGCAGTCAGGCCAACGGCCTGCTCCAGACGCAGGGGGCCGACGGCGAGGCGGGTGAGGGCGTGGAGGTGGGCGCCGCAGCCGAGGGCCTCGCCCAGGTCCTCGGCGAGGGTGCGCACATACAGGCCCTTGCCGCATTCCACGTGCAGGGTGAAGCGGTCACCACTAAAGTCGACGAGCTCGAGCCTATGCACCACCACCGGTCGCGGCGTGCGTGCGATCTCCAACCCCTGGCGGGCGTAGTCGTAAAGCGGCCGGCCGGCCACCTTGAGGGCGGAATGCATGGGCGGGGTCTGCAGCAGCTCGCCGGTGAAACGGGGCAGGATGCCCCGCACGTCGGTCTCGCTCACCCGCACCGGCCGCCTCTCCAGCACCGTGCCCTCGGGGTCGCCCGTGCTGGTGCGCACACCGAGCCTGACCGTCGCGCGATAGATCTTGTCGGCGTCGAGTAGGGACTGGGAGAACTTGGTGGCCTCGCCCAGGCAGATGGGCAGCAACCCCGAGGCAAAGGGATCCAGCGTGCCGGTGTGTCCGGCCTTGGCCGCCTGGTAGAGACGCTTGACCTGCTGCAGGGCGGCGTTGGACGTCATCCCCACCGGCTTGTCCAGCAGCAGGACGCCGTCAACCCTGCGTTTCGTCATCGCGGTTGTCGGGCTGCTGGGCGCGGTCCGCCGCGACGGCCTCGTCGATGAGCTTGGACAGGCGCGCCCCGCGCTCCACCGATACGTCGTAGTGGAAGGCGAGGCGCGGCACGGTGCGCAGGCGCAGGCGATGGGCCAGTTCGGTGCGCAGGAAGCCGCTCGCATGCTTGAGGGCTTGGCCCACCTCGCCCGCATCACCCCTGAGCAAGGTGAACCAGACCTTGGCGTGCTCCAGGTCGGGGCTCACCTCCACGGCGGTGAGGGTGACGTCATGGATGCGCGGATCCTTCATCTCGCGCATGAGGATGACCGCCAGCTCGTGGCGGATCTGTTCGGCGATGCGCTGGGCTCGATGATGCATGATCCTGGGGGCGTGCCCCCTTCAGCGCCTCACAATGTCCGGGCCACCTCGACCACCTCGTAGCATTCGAGCTGGTCGCCTTCCTGGACGTCGCTGAAGTTCTTGATGCTCAAACCGCATTCGAAGCCGCCCTTGACCTCCTTCACGTCGTCCTTGAAGCGCTTGAGCGATTCGAGCTCGCCGTCGAAGATGACCACGTTGTTGCGCAGCACCCGCACGCGGGCGGACCGCCGGATGACGCCGTCGAGCACCATGCAGCCGGCCACCGCGCCCACCTTGGAGATGCGGAACACCTGGCGCACCTCGGCCAGCCCGACGACGTTCTCCTTCTTCTCGGGCGAGAGCAGACCCGAGAGGGCCGCCTTCACGTCGTCCACCGCCTCGTAGATGATGTTGTAGTAGCGGATGTCCACCCCGGCGCTCTCGGCCAGTTTGCGCGCCTGGGCGTCCGCCCGCACGTTGAAGCCGATGATCACCGCCTTGGAGGCGATGGCCAGGTTGACGTCGGATTCGGAGATGGCGCCCACGGCGGCGTGGATGACGTTGACCTTGACCTCGTCGGTGGATAGCTTGGTGAGTGCGTGCACCAGGCCCTCGTAGGAACCCTGCACGTCGGCCTTGATGATGAGGGGAAGGCTCTTCACCTCGCCCTCGCCCATCTGCTCGAACATGGTCTCCAGTTTGGCGGCCTGCTGGCGGGCGAGTTTCACATCGCGGAACTTGCCCTGGCGGAACAGCGCGATCTCGCGTGCCTTGCGCTCATCCGGCAGCACCATGACGTCCTCGCCGGCAGCCGGCACCTCCGACAGGCCCTGCACCTCCACCGGGATGGAGGGGCCGGCCTCCTGCACCTGCTTGCCGTCTTCGTCGAGCATGGCGCGCACCTTGCCGAAGGCGGTGCCGGCGAGCAGCATGTCGCCGCGCTTGAGCGTGCCGGACTGCACCAGCACGGTCGCCACCGGGCCGCGCCCCTTGTCCAGCCGCGACTCCACCACCACTCCCTTGGCCAGAGTATCCACCGGCGCCTTCAGTTCCAGCACCTCGGCCTGCAGCAGGACGGCATCGAGCAGGGCATCGATGCCCTGGCCGGTCTTGGCGGAGACGTCGACGAACATGGCATCCCCGCCCCACTCCTCGGGTACCACGCCCTCGGCGGAGAGTTCCTGCCGGATCTTCTCCGGGTTGGCCTCGGGCTTGTCGATCTTGTTCACCGCCACGACGATGGGCACGTTGCCGGCCTTGGCGTGGTGGATGGCCTCGCGCGTCTGCGGCATGACGCCGTCGTCGGCGGCCACCACCAGGATGACCAGATCGGTCACCTTGGCGCCACGCGCACGCATCGCCGTGAAGGCCTCGTGGCCCGGCGTGTCGAGGAAGGTGATCGTGCCCTTGGGCGTCTCGACGTGGTAGGCACCGATGTGCTGGGTGATCCCCCCCGCCTCGCCGGCCGCGACGCGCGTGCGGCGGATGTAGTCCAGCAGCGAGGTCTTGCCGTGGTCGACGTGGCCCATGACGGTGACCACGGGTGGGCGCGGCTTGAGCTCCGCCGCCTTCTGCTCGGCGGTCTCTTCCAGATAGGCCTCGGGGCTGGCGGTGGGGGCCGGCTTGGCGATGTGACCCATCTCCTCCACCACGATCATGGCCGTGTCCTGGTCGATGACCTGGTTGATGGTGACCATGGAGCCCATCTTCATCATGGTCTTGATCACCTCGGCCGCCTTGACCGCCATCTTGTGCGCGAGATCGGCCACCGTGATGGTCTCGGGCACCAGGACCTCGCGCACCACCGGTTCCACCGGCTGCATCGGCTGTCCGCCCGCGTGCTCGCCCTTGTGGCGGCCCTTGCGGGCACGCCAGCCGGTTTCCGCCTCGGTGGCCCCCCGCACCTTCAGCCCTTTCCGGCCGGCCGGGGCCTCTTCGACCTCCTTCTTCTTCGCCACCGGCTTTTCCACCTTGGGCTTGACCGTGGGCTTGACCTCGCCGGGCGCCTTGACCGTCGGGGTCGCAGGTTTGGCCTCGGCTGGGGCGGGCACCTCGGCCTTGGCCTCGGCGGCGGCGCGTGCCGCCTCCTCGGCCTCGCGGCGGGCGGCCTCGCGCTCCTGCTTGGCCTTGAGCTCGGCCTCCTGGATGGCGCGCAGCTCGGCCTGGCGCCGCATCTCCTCCTCGCGCGCCTTGAGCTCCTCCTCGCCGATGATGGGGGTCGGCGCCGCCGGCTTCTCGGGGGCCGGGGGCGCGGCCTCCGCCGGTGGCGCCTCGCGCCTGACCAGCACGCGCTTCTTGCGCACCTCCACCTGGATGGTGCGGGTCTTGCCGGTGGTGCTGTCGGCGGTCTTGATCTCGGTGGTCTTCTTGCGCGTGAGCGTGATCGTGGTCTTGGGTGCGGTGGCCCCGTGCTTGTCGCGTAGATAGTCCAGCAGGCGGGTCTTGTCCTGATCGGTGAGGACATCCCCCTCAGACTGGACCGCCACCCCGGCGGCACGCAGCTGCTCCACCAGCAGGGCAGCCGGCACCTTCAGTTCGTTGGCAAATTGATCGACTCTCATCTCACCCTCGCTTGTCTCACCACCGCGCCCGGGCTCGCGTCCTCGCCTGCCTCAGGCGAACCAGGGCGCGCGCGCGGCCATGATCAGGCGCCTGGCCCGTTCCTCGTCCATGCCCGTGAGCTCCGCCAGCTCGTCGACGGCCAGATCCGCCAGGTCCTCGGTGCTCTTCACGCCCTGGGCGGAGAGCTTGGCGGCCGTCTCGGCGTCCATGCCCTCGAGGGTCATCAGATCGGTGGCCGCCTGCTCCACCGTCTCCTCGCGGGCGATTGCCGCGGTGAGCAGGGCGTCGCGGGCACGGGCGCGCAGCTCGTTCACGCTCTCCTCGTCGAAGGCCTCGATCTCCAACATCTCGGCGAGCGGCACGTAGGCCACTTCCTCCAGGCTGGTGAAGCCCTCCTCCACCAGCACGTCGGCCACGTCCTCGTCCACGTCGAGCTTCTCCATGAACATGGCGCGGATATCCGTGGCTTCCTTACGCTTTTTGTCCTCGGCCTCGGCCTCGGTCATGATGTTGATCTCCCAGCCGGTGAGCTCGGAGGCCAGGCGCACGTTCTGCCCGCCGCGCCCGATGGCGTTGGCGAGCTGCCCCTCGTCGACGACCACATCCATGCTGTGGCGATCCTCGTCCACGACGATGCTGGTGACCTCCGCCGGGGCCAGGGCATTGATGACGAACTGGGCCGGGTCGGGCGACCACAGCACGATGTCCACCCGCTCGCCGTTCAGCTCGTTGGTGACCGCCGTCACGCGCGAGCCGCGCACGCCGATGCAGGTCCCCTGTGGGTCGATGCGCGGATCGTTGGACTTGACCGCGATCTTGGCGCGCACGCCGGGGTCACGGGCGGCGGCCTTGATCTCGATCAGTCCCTCGCCGATTTCGGGCACCTCCAACTCGAACAGCCTCATGATGAATTCCGGCGCCGTGCGCGACAGGATGAGCTGCGGGCCGCGGCCGGCGCGCTCCACCCGCAGCAGATAGCTGCGCACCCGGTCACCCACGCGCAGGTTCTCGCGCGGGATCATCTGATCCTTGGCCAGCAGACCCTCGATGCGCCCGGACTCGATGATTGCGTTGCCCCGCTCCATGCGCTTGATGGTGCCGTAGACCAGGGTCTCGTTGCGGGCGAGGAAATCGTTGAGGACCTGCTCCCGCTCGGCGTCGCGGATCTTCTGCAGGATGACCTGTTTGGCCGCCTGGGCGCCGATGCGGCCGAACTCGACCGCCTCCAGGGGTTGCTCGATGTAGCCGCCGAGTTCGACGTTGGGGTCGCGTTCCCGCGCCTGCGACAGGGTGAGCTGGCGGGCCGGATGTTCGATCTCGGCGTCGTCCGGCAGCACCTCCCAGCGGCGGAAGGCCTCGTAGTCGCCGGTGCGGCGGTCGATCTCAACGCGCACGTCGACGTCGTCCTGAAAGCGCTTCTTGGTGGCATGGGCCAGGGCCATCTCGAGCGCACCGAACACCACCTCCAGGTCCACATTCTTCTCGCGCGCCAGCGCATCCACCAACAGCAAGACTTCCCGACTCATGCCTTCCTCCGGGCCACATCCTTCATTGCAAAATCCGGCACCAACCGCGCCGACTCGATGTCGGCCAGGGCCATCTCGATTACTCCCGCATCCGACTCGAGGCGCACACGGTCCCCTGCCAGACCCAGCAGCATGCCCACCAGCTTCCTGCGACCTTCGACAGGCATGCGCAGGCGCAGCTGCACCCGCTCGCCGGTGAAGCGCACGAAGTCCGCCGCCTTGACCAGGGGACGGTCCAGGCCGGGCGAGGACACCTCCAGGCGGTCATAAGCCACGTTCTCTACCGTGAGCAGACGCGTGAGCTGGTTGCTGACCCGGGTGCAATCCTCCAGGTCGACCCCGCCCGGCTTGTCGATGTACAGTCGCAGCAATCCCCTGCCCACCCGTTCGAGGGCCACCAGCTCATAGCCCAGACCGGTCACGGTCGGCTCGATCAGTGCCTGCAGATCCATCTCCGCCAGAAATAAAAAATGGGCCCAACGCCCATCCCTCAATTTGCTGATTATAACAGCATTCAGGCATGCTGCGACATGCGATCGCACCCGGTTGACGCCTCCGCCGCGCTGTAGGAACGTATGATC
>JBBIKZ010000014.1:0-33821 GCA_037445185.1 Hydrogenophilales bacterium
ATGCCTTCCCACACACCGCGACGCGCAAAGGCCACCCGCACCGCCGGTTTCACCCTGCTCGAACTCTTGATCGTGCTCGTCATCCTGGGCCTGCTCATCGGCTACGTAGCACCCAACTACTTCAAGCAGGAGGACAAGTCCAAGGTCAAGGCCGCCCGCGCCCAGATCAAGGCGCTGGAGGACGCGCTGGACCAGTACCGCCTCGACGTGGGCCGTTATCCCACGACGGAGCAGGGCCTGGCCGCGCTCACCGTCCAGCCGCAGGGCGAGAGCCGCTGGCAGGGGCCCTATCTGAAGAAGGCGGTGCCCAACGATCCCTGGGGCAATCCCTATCAATACCGTTCCCCCGGCGAGCACGGCGAGGTGGATCTCTACTCCCTCGGCAAGGACGGGCAGCCGGGCGGCACCGACCTGGCGGCCGACATCAACAACTGGTAGCCATGCAGTTCCACGTCACGGCCCTGTCCGACGACGGCCGCCGGCATCTGCGCCTGGAGGCGGCGCACGCGGGCGAGGCCGCCGAGCAGGTGCGACGCATGGGCCTGACGGTGCTGGCGGTGCGGCCGCACGGCCGCCTGGCGTTCCCCTGGCCGGCGCGCCGCTACCGCTTCCCGCTCAGCCTGTTTTCCCGTGAGCTCCTGGCCCTGCTCGGTAGCGGGCTCACACTGGTGGAGGCCCTGCAGACCCTGACGGAGAAGGAGTCGCGCAGCGAGACCCGCAAGCTGCTCACTCGGGTGCTGGCACACCTGTACGAAGGGGAATCCTTCTCCGCCGCGATCGCCCATCATCCCGACGCCTTCCCCCCCTGTACGTGGCCACCGTGCGGGCCTCGGAAAAGACCAGCGACCTGCCCGAGGCGCTCGCGCGCTATGTCGCCTATCAGGAGCAGGTGGAGCTGATCCGCAAGAAGGTGGCCGCCGCCGCCGTCTATCCGACGCTGCTGTTGACGGTGGGCAGCCTGGTGGCGATCTATCTGCTGGGTTGGGTGGTGCCGCGCTTCTCCGGCATCTATGCCGACAACCTGGCCGAGCTGCCCCTGGGGTCGCGGCTGCTCATGGAGTGGGGGGCCGTCATCCAGGCGCACGCCCAGCTGGTGGGACTGACGCTGCTGGCCATCGTCGCCGGCGCGGTCTACGCCCTGCGGCAGGCGCCGGTGCGGGCGGCGGTGTCGCGGTGGCTGTGGCGCATCCCCGCCCTGGGGGAGCGGCTGCGCATCTTCCAGCTCACGCGTTTCTACCGCACCGTGGGCATGCTGCTCTCCGGCGGCATCCCGGTGGTGACGGCACTCACGATGGCCGAGGGCCTGCTGCACCCGGAGTTGCGACAGCGGCTGGCGATGGCCACGCGCGACATCCGCGAGGGCAAATCCATCTCCCACGGCCTGGATCAGGCCGGGCTCACCACGCCGGTGGCGCTGCGCATGTTGCGGGTGGGGGAGAAGAGCGGGCGCATGAGCGCCATGATGGAGTCCATCGCCGCCTTCTACGACGAGGAACTCGCGCGGGCGGTCGACTGGCTCACGCGGCTCATCGAGCCGGTGCTGATGGTGCTCATCGGGCTCGTCATCGGCGCCATCGTCGTGCTGCTGTACATGCCCATCTTCGACCTGGCGGGGACCCTGCAATGAGCACCGCCATCAGCGCCGAAATGGTGCAGGCCGCCCTCGCCGAGGGGCGCGGGCAGGCGGCGCTCAAGGCGCTCAAGGCGGCGACCGGACTCGACGATGCAGCCTTCCTGCGCGAGCTGGGCCGTGCCTTCGCCTATCCGGTGTTCGATATGGCGGCCCTGCGTGACCTGCAGCCGGCCTTCGATCGGCTGCCCTTCGCCCAGGCGCTGGCGCGGGAGTGTGCCGCCGGCCGCGATGCGGGCGGGCGTCTCTGGCTGGTGCATGCCGATCCGCTCGACGTCGGCTTGCTGGACTGGGCCGAGCGGCGCATCGAAGAACCGTTCACCCCGGCCCTGGCCCTGCGCGACGACCTGCTCGCCTGGCTGCATCGCCTGGAAGCCGACCTCAAGGCCATGGATGGCGTGCTCACTCAGAGCGGCGAGGCGGTGAGCGACGAGCGCGCCGAGGAGATCTCGCTCGCCGTCATCGGCGCCGACGCCTCGCCGGTGGTGAAATTGGTGCACTCCACGCTGTACGACGCGGTGGCGAGCGGCGCCTCCGACATCCATCTGGAAAACGACGCCTTCGGGCTCACGATCAAGTACCGCATCGACGGCGTGCTCAACACCATCGCCCAGCCGCCGGGCCGGGAGATGGCCGAGCAGGTGATCTCGCGCATCAAGGTCATGGCCGAACTGGACATCGCCGAGCGGCGGGTGCCACAGGACGGCCGCTTCAAGGTGGTGATGCGCGGCCGTGAGATCGACCTCAGGGTATCCATCATGCCGGGCGTGTTCGGCGAGGACGCCGTGCTGCGCATCCTCGATCGCCAGCAGCTGGCCGACGAGCTAAAGGGCATCACGCTCGACCGGCTGGGCTTCGACGCCGCCACCCTCACCCGCATCCGTCGCCTGTCGCACGAACCCTATGGCATGTTCCTGGTCACCGGCCCCACCGGCTCGGGCAAGACCACCACCCTCTACGCCGCCATTTCCGAGATCAACAACGGCCGCGACAAGATCATCACCATCGAGGACCCGGTCGAATACCAGCTGCCGGGCATCCTGCAGATCCCCGTGAACGAGAAGAAGGGGCTCACCTTCGCCCGGGGGTTGCGCTCCATCCTGCGCCACGACCCGGACAAGATCATGGTGGGCGAGATCCGCGATCCGGAGACGGCCCAGATCGCCGTGCAGTCGGCCCTGACCGGTCATCTGGTGTTCACCACCGTGCATGCCAACAACGTCTACGACGTCATCGGCCGCTTCATGCACATGGGGGTGGACCCGTATAGCTTCGTCTCGGCATTGAACGGCATCCTCGCCCAGCGCCTGGTGCGGGTGAACTGTCCGCACTGCCTGGCCCCCTACACGCCCACGCCCCAGCTGCTCGCCGACTCCAGCCTGAGCCTGGAGCAGGCGGCGGGCTTCGATTTCCACGCCGGCCGGGGTTGCGGCCATTGCCGCGGCAGCGGCTACCGCGGGCGCAAGGCGATCGCCGAGATGATGCTGCTCAACGACGAGCTGCGCGAGCTGATCGTCGCGCGCGCGCCCATCCGTCAGGTCAAGGAGGCGGCTGCCCGCGCCGGGGTGGTGAGCCTGCGTCAGGCCGCCCTGGAGCGGGTGCGGCGGGGCGAGACCACGCTGGAGGAGATCAACCGTGTCACCTTTGTGGATTGATCGCCGCGTCGCGCTCCTGCCCGGCCGCGCCGTCCTGGACGCCGGACGGGGGCCGGCGGGCTCGGCCGAGTCAGGCACGGGCTGGGAAGGGGCACTCGCCGCCCTCGATGCCCTGATCACTGAGCGCCGGCCCGCCGGCGCCTTGAGCCTCGTCCTGTCGCACCATTTCGTGCGCCTCTTCCTGCTCGATGCACCGCCGACCTGGCTGCGCCATGCCGAGATGCAGGCCTGGGTGAGCGAGCGCCTGGCCGACACCCTGGGCGACGATGGCACCTGGCGCCATGTCTGGCAGCACACCCCGCCCGGTCGGCCGGTGCCGGTCTGTGCCATCCAGGCCGACCGTCTGGATGCGCTGCAGGTGCTGTTGGCCCGTCACGGCAGGCGTCCCCGCCACATCCGCCCATGGCTCGACCTGATCTGGCCGCGCCGACACCGTCGCCTTGCGCGCGTCACCGGCTGGTATGCCCTGCTCGAGCCGGGCATGGCCACGGTGCTGGGGCTCACGCGCGGCCGCATCACCCGCCTGCGCCAGCGCCAGCTGGGTGCAGACGTGGCGAGCGAGCTTGCCGGCCTGCTGCAGCGCGAGGCCATGCTGGCCGGCATCCCGCCGGAGGGCGAGGTGTGGCTGGAGCGCACCGGCCCGGAGCAGGATCTCCAGAGCCTCGGCCCCAACTGGCGGGTGCACGCATTGGCCGGGCCGGTCGACCCCGGCCTGGCGCTGTTGACCTGAGGCGGGACGCGGGTTGAAGACACTCGGTCTCGACTTCGCCCGACCCCGTCCGCGCGCGCCGTGGTGGGCATGGGTGCTTCTGGCCCTGGGGCTGGCCGCCGGCCTGTGGATGGGGCAGCAGTACCGCCTGGCCGAACGGGAACTGGCGGCGGCGCAAAGCCGGCTGCAGGGGCTGCGGGTGACTGCGGCGACAACCCGCACCCCGCGCCGCGATCCTGGCCGGGAGGCGGATCAGGCCGCCCGTGCCGAGGCGCGGCGGGCCCTGGACATGCCCTGGGGTGAGCTCCTCTCCACGCTGCAGCGCACCCGCCCACAGGACATCGCCCTGCTCGGTCTGGAGGCGGACGCCCGCCGCGGCACGCTGACCCTGACCGCCGAGGCGCGCGACTACCCGGCCATGATCGATTACTACGCGCAGCTGCAGTCCCTGCCCGGGCTGGCGATTGTCAGCCTGGCCCAGCACGGCTTCCAGGACGACGGCGATGCGCGGCCGGTGCGGTTCATCCTGCGCGGGCGCTGGGGCGAGCCCGCTGCGTCTGGGGAGGCCGGGCGTGAGTAGGGCGACCGACTGGCTTGCCTGGCTGGCGAGCCGCATGGGCGGGCCCGGCATGGCAGGGCTGCTCCTGCTCCTGGCGGCCGGCTCGGTCCAGCAGTGGGTGCTGCCCGACCTGGCCGCCAGGACGACCGTCCTCAAGGCGGAGACGGCGTCCCTCGAGGCCCGCCGGGCACGGCAGACACAGGCGCCCCAACGCGTCGATGCCCTGGATCGCCTGACCGACCCGCGTCAGACGCCGGAGGCAGTGGGGCGCCTGTTCAAGGCCGCCGCCCGCTCGGGCCTCGCCCTGGACCAGGGCGAATACCGGCTGCAGGGTGGAAGCGGCGGCCCCGGTCTGCTGCGCTATCAGATCGTCCTGCCCGCCGAGGCGAGCTACCCCGTCCTGCGCAGCTTCCTCGCCGACGCCCTGAACGCCAACCCGGGGCTCGCCCTGGACGCTCTCAACCTGAGCCGCGACCGGGTGGAGAGCGGCGAGCTCAAGGCCATGCTGCGCTTCACCCTCTATCTCGACCCGGAGGCGGCGCCATGAATGCGAGGCGGGTCGTCCTGCTCACCGCCCTGGCCGCGACCCTGGCCGCAGTCTGGTGGGTGGAGCAACGGGCAGCGCAGGAAGACGAGTTCGACGTCGTGACCAGCGTGCGACGTGCAGCCCCGCCAACGGGGGCCACGCAGACGCCCGTCGCGCCACAGGCTGTGGCCGGGTCGGCCGGGCTGACACCGGAGCGGGAGGCGCGTTTCCAGGCACTGGGCCCGGACCTGTTTCCTATCCACAGCTGGCAGCCACCCCCGCCGCCGCCCCCCGAACCGCCACCGCCCCCGCCGCCGACGGCGCCGCCGCTGCCGTTCCAGTTCCTCGGCCGTTGGCAGGACGGCGGTGAGGAGGTCTACTTCCTGGCCCAGGGCCAGCAAATGCTCAGCCTGAAACAAGGCGACACGGTCGGGTCTTGGCGGCTTAACGAGACTGCACCGGACCGGCTCGTCTTCACCTACCTCCCCTTGAACGAACGGCGCACCCTGAGGTTGACACCATGAAGCGTAGCCCGATCACCGCATCGGTCAGTCCCCGGCGTGGACAGAACGCTGGCCGTACGTCTGGCCGAGGCGAAGGGTCGGAGTCCAGCCTGCGCCCACTGTGGTACTGGGCTGGCCTGCTGACCCTGTCGCTGGCATTGCTTGCCGGGTGTGCCACCGATCAGGCCTTCAGGGAGGGTGAGCGCCTGATCCGGGAAGGCCGCACCGAGGAGGGCCTCAAGCAGCTGGAGCAGGCCGTCAAGGCGCAGCCCGGCAACGTCGAGTTCCGCACCGCCTACATCCGCAACCGCGAGGCCCACATCACCCGCCTGCTGCTCGAGGCCGACACGGCGCTCAAGGCGGGCCGGCTGGAGGAGGCGCAGACCCGTTACCGCGATGTACTGCGCCAGCATCCCGAGAACACGCGCGCCCCGGCCGGCCTGGCGGCGGTGGAGATGGTCCGCCGCAACGAGGGCCTCGTCCGCGAGGCGGAGGAGGCCATGGGCCGCGAGGAATACGAGGCGGCTCGGCTCAGGCTCAGGGCCGTGCTGGCGCAGGAGCCGGGGCACGCCCGGGCCGCCGCCCTGCTCAGGCAGGTGGACGAGAAGGCGGGACGTCCCCAGGGGGTGCAGATCCCCCAGTTGGCCCCTGGCCATCGCCGCACCGTCACCCTGGAATTCCGCGACGCACCGATCCGTAGCGTGTTCGACGCCCTTTCCAGGCAGTCGGGCCTCAATTTCGTCTTCGACAAGGACGTGCGCACCGACGTCAAGACCACCGTCTTCGCCCGCAACACAGCCATATCCGATGCCATCGACATGATCCTGGCCACCAGCCAGCTGGCGAAGAAGGTGCTCAATCCGAACACGCTGCTCATCTACCCGAATCAACCGGCCAAGCTGCGCGAATACGAGGAACTGGTGGTGCGCGCCTTCTTCCTGTCCAACTTGGAGGCCAAGGGGGCGCTGACCCTGGTCAAGACCCTGACCATGTCGCGCGACGTCTACGTGGACGAGAAGCTCAACCTGCTGTTCGTGCGCGACACGCCGGACGCCATCCGCCTGGTGGAGAAGATCCTGGCCGTGGCCGACCAGGCCGAGCCGGAGGTGATGCTGGAGGTGGAGATCCTGGAGGTCAAGCGCAGCCGGCTGCTGGACCTGGGGGTGCAGTGGCCGAATCAGTTCTCGGTGTTGTCCAGGGAGACGCAATCGCAGGTCATAGGGGCGGGCACGCCCACGGCCACGACCGTCAATACGAAGGTCAATGCACCGCTTACCCTGGAACTGCTCAAGGGCATAGACGGTTCCGATATCCTCGTCTCCCCGGTCCCGTTGGTCAATCTGCGCAAGGATGACGGTGACGTGAACCTGCTCGCCAACCCCCGCATCCGGGTGCGCAACAAGGAAAAGGCCAGGATACACATCGGCGACAAGGTGCCGGTGATCACCTCCAACGTCACCTCCACCGGGGTGACCTCGGAATCGGTGTCCTACCTGGACGTGGGTCTCAAGCTGGAAGTCGAGCCCCAGGTCTACCTGCAGGGCGAGGTGGCGATGAAGGTGGGGTTGGAGGTGTCGAGCATCGTGCAACAGGTCAAGAGCGCTGGCGGCAGCCTCACCTATCAGCTCGGCAGCCGCAACGCCAACACGGTGCTGCGGCTCAAGGATGGCGAGACGCAGGTCCTCGCCGGCCTCATCTCGGACGAGGACCGCGCGGCCGCCAGCAAGGTGCCGGGGCTCGGTGACCTGCCCCTGGTGGGACGGCTCTTCTCCACCCAACGGGACGACAAGAGCAAGACCGAGATCGTGCTCCTCATCACGCCGCGCATCCTGCGCAATCTGGAACGGCCGGAGCTTGGCCAGGCCGAGTTCTTCGCCGGCACCGAGGGATCGGTGTCCGACCGGCCGCTGCTGCTGCGTCCCGGCCGTCCGGCACCGCGCGTGGCGCCGCAAGCCCCGCCCCTGCCCGGCATGCCCGGAGTGCCTGTGCCCGAGACCGACGCACAGGGCGCCGAGGTGCCCGAGGCGGCACCGGCCGAGGCTGCCCAACCGCCCGCGGCCGGCCCATGAACGGCAACGTCCAGCGCGGCTACACCTTGATCGAGCTGGTCATCGCCGTGGCCATCGTCGGCGTGCTCGCCTGGATGGCCGCGCCACTCATCGAGGTGTCGGCCCAGCGCCAGAAGGAGGCGGAACTGAGGCTGGCGCTGCGCCAGATCCGCGGCGCCATCGACGCCTATCACCAGGCCGTGCTGGACAAGAAGATCGAGGCCCCGGCTGATGCCTCCGGTTATCCGCCGAATCTGGAAGAGCTGGCAGCGGGGGTGCCCGACATCACCCACCCGGAGCGCCGTCCGATCTACTTCCTGCGGCGGCTGCCCAGGGACCCGATGCACCCCGACGGCAGCGTCCCCGCTGCCGCGACCTGGGGCAAGCGCAGCTATGCCAGCCCGCCGGACGATCCGCGGGAGGGGGCGGATGTGTTCGACGTTTATTCGCTGTCGGAGCGCATCGGCCTAAACGGCGTGCCTTACAAGGACTGGTGAAGGGTGAGACGTGAGGGCTGAGGCGAGGGGGTTCACACTGGTCGAGCTGCTAGTGGTGCTGGCCATCATCGCCACCCTGCTCGCGCTGGCCGCACCGCGCTATTTCCAGCACGTGGAGCGCGCCAAGGAGGCGGTGCTGCGCGAGAACCTGGCCACGCTGCGCGACGCCATCGACCAGTATCACGGCGACACCGGCAGGTGGCCGGAGAGCATCGAGGCCCTGGTCGACAGGCGCTATCTGCGCGCCGTGCCAGTAGATCCGATCACCGAAAGTACCCAGACGTGGGTGACAGTGCCCCCCACCGAAGGCAGCGGCGTCCAGGACGTGCGGAGTGGGGCGGAGGGCAGCGGCCTGGACGGCACCCCCTATTCGGAATGGTGAACGCGATCCGGCGCCAGCCCGGGCGGGCCACCGCCTGCCAGGGGGGGTGGGTGCTGCTGGCCCTGCTCTTCATCCTGGCCGCCCTGGGGACGGGCATGGCGGCCCTCGGGACGGTGTGGACCACCGTCGCCCAGCGGGAGAAGGAGGCTGAACTGCTGTTCGTGGGGGAGCAGTACCGGCGCGCCATCGAATCCTACCAGCGGCGCGGGGAGGGGCCCGCTCGGCCCTATCCGCCCAGCCTGGAGGAATTGCTGCAGGACCGGCGTTTCCCCATGCCGGTGCGGCATCTGCGCCGGCTCTACCCCGACCCCATGACCGGCCGGGCCGAATGGGGGCTGGTGCGCGATACCCAGGGCGGCATCGTCGGCGTGCACAGCCTGGGCGAGGGGGCCCCGCTCAAGGTCTCCGGCTTCGGACCGCACCAGGCGGACTTCGCCGGGTCAGCAAGCTATCGGGACTGGGTCTTCCGGGCGCGGCCACCGGAGAAGGCCGCCGGGCAGGACGGGCCGCGCGAGAGGGTTACGGGCGGCGTGCGTCCGACCCCGCCGCCGCGACCGCCGGGGGCGCCGCCGATGGCGGAGCCCTGAGGCGCAGCGTGCGCTTGGCCCCGGACCTGTACCGGCCCTTGGCGGTTGAGGGCTCGATCCAGGGGGGCCAATGTTTGGGGATCGGGCGTAGGTCTGCCTTCAGGCCGACGGGGTGGTCTTTACGATCGTCGGTTGTCGGGCAGTAGCCCGGCGTACAGACCAGCCTGACGGCCGGCCTGGGGGCCGATCGACAACGATGGACTCGTGCTGCGTCGATGTCCGTCGGGGCTGGCCGAGCTCAATCCTCCAGGCCTTCCGACCAGATCAGGGCGTTGACATGGGCCAGGTTGACCGCGTCCGGGGTGAGTCCGGCCTGGCCGCTGAGGTGGGCGATGCGCTCCTGGTCGAACTGCTCGCAGGCCTGGGCAAGCTGCAGATAGGGCGCGTAGGGGCCAGTACCTGCGATCAGGGCGTCGATGACGGGATCGGGCAGTCTCAGCCGGGCGATGGCCTCCTCCAGCGGCAGGCCCAGGAGTGCATCCAGCATGGAGAGGATGCCGACGATGAACAGCCCGCCCCGCTCGCCCCGGCCCATCTGCTGCTCTCCGAGGGTCTCGGTGAGCCGGGCGCGCACCACGGCGTTCCTGAGCAGGGCACGGCTGCGGGGGTCGCCCTGTTCGTGGGTGAACAACAGCAGGGTCAGCCAGCGGTAGAGCTGGTCGTGGCCCAGCATGACCAGCGCCTGGCCGATGGACTTGATGGGATAGCGCAGCCCCACGGCGGGTGAATTGATGAAGCGCAGCAGCTTGTAGGACAAGGCCGCATCCACCTTGAACTTGGCCTCGATGGCGGGGAATTCCGCATGCCCCATGACCAGATTGAGCAGGTCCATGATCACCAGTCGCCCGGCCTGCAGCTCGCGACCGGCGGTGGCGGGGGCCTGGGTGAAGAAATAGCCCTGCACGAGGTCGAAGGACAGGCGCTTGCAGACCGCGAAGGTCTCCGCCGTGTCGACGTGAGCGGCGATGAGCCTGCCGGCACCGCGCTGGCGCGCCGCGATCACGCTGTGACCCAGGCTCATGGCGTTGTGCCTGCGCGTGTCGATGCGCAGGTGGCACGGGACCGGTCCCGGCCGGTCCTCCGGCAGCTCGTCCCAGACCAGGCCGAAGCCTTGGCGGGCAATGGTCGCGGCCTGCTCCGCCAGCTCCCCCCTACAGAGGGGCGGCATGAGCAGCAGGGTGCGTTCCGGTTTGAGCATCTGCAGCAGCGGGTTGCCCAGGGTGGCGGCATCGAGGCTCAGCAGGGTGAGCTTGTCGCCCAGGGCCTGCTGATAGTCCAGGTCGATGACCGTGGTCAGCAGGGCCTCGTCCTGGATCTGGGCCGGGCTGGTGGCGCCCGGAAGGACCGGCACGGGGGCATGGGGGCGGATCCCCAGTTCATAGCCGACGATGCGGCAGTCGGCATCGAGCAGCGGCAGGCGGGTGATGAAGCGGCTGGCGGGCAGGGCGTCAGCCGCAGCGTCCCGAGGCTGGTCAGGGCTGCGCAAGAGCTTGGCGGCGGCAGGCGTATGTTGTGGGAGATGTCGGATGTCTTGCATGGCATACCTCAGCGGCTGCGTACAGCCCAATGGACAGGAGATGGGAATACCCCGGGCTCGGCTGCGCCCAGCCCAGCCCCCGGCGGGGTGGCGGAAACACTTGGGGGGGACGGTGGCGCGGGCGGCAGGTCGGACGTGGGTCGGGCTGTAGGCCGGGCTTCAGCCCGACGACCGACGTCGTCACCTTGTCGGCCTGCAGGCCGACCTGCGTCCGCTCGCCCGGTCTGGGGCCGTGGTCCCGTCGGATCCTCCGGGATCCTGTCAGACGTCACGCTCCCCTCGGTCTGACCGGTGGCCACGCAGGCTGTCTGCCCCGCATCCAGGAGCTTGGCCTGGGCCTGCATCCATTGCACCAGGAAGCGCTCGCGCGCCTCGGTCGGGATGCCGACGGCAACCATGCCCGCGCGCAGCCGTCCGAGCAGGGCGGGCAGGCGTCTGAGCCGCGACTGGGCCGATCGCATCGGTTGCGGCGACAAGGCGAGGACGACTTCGTCCATGGTTTGTAGGGCAGTCTGCCAGGCCAGGCTATCGGCACCGTGGCGTCGGTGACAGTCCTCCAGCCAGGCCTGCCAGTATTGCCGCAGAAAGTGCCGCACTGCCTCGGGCATGGGATGGCGGGCAAGCCGTGCCGCCACCTCCTCTCGCGCACGGCTTGGCGAGGGATCAGGGCTGGCCTGCACCCGGGCGGGGTCGTCGGGCTCGAGGGCGGTGGCGGCAACCGCTGTGACCCCGCCGTCGCCGGACATCTTGTCGGCATCGGGTAGGGCCGGCTCCGGCAGCTCCGGCAGCCCATCCAGCACGATGGTCGGGGCCTCGGCTTGGCTCAGCTGCCCGCCGATGTGGCTCAGCAGGTCACGATACAGGGGCTGGAGCAGGGCGGGGAGGTGTAGCGCCAGGGCCTGCAGCACCTTGAGCTTGGGGGCCCGGCCGGAAGGGTACTCGCCCAGGGCCTGTGCCAGGGCCTGGCCCAGGACGCGAGGGCCGATGGGGAGTTGGGCCGGTGGCAGGTCGGGGTCGCGCAGCAGCCGGCGGAACTCGTGCAGCAGACCATGCAGGGGTTGCTGGCAGCCATCCTCCAGCGCCCTGACGAGGTCGCTGGCATCAAGCGCCGCCTCCAGCAGGGTCTCGTCCAGGATGCGCAGATCAGCTGGGTCGACGATGTCCAGCAGACCGTGGCGGCGCATCGGATCGCGCCGGCAGGCGGCAGGGATGCGGCGGTCGAAGTGACGGCGGAAGTCGGCCGGCAGATGGGTCAGACGGTGCTGCGCGAGCTGGCCAGCCTCCATGTTGAGCAGGCGTTTCTCCATGTCGATGGCCTGTTCGGCCTGACGGTAGAGGCTGCTCGCTGCCCGCTGCAGCGCCTGAGGCAGCAGATCGGCCATGCGCACGGCGACGATCTCACCCACCTCCCGCAGCAGTTCGGCATCGGGCAGGCCGGCGTAAGGGTCGGCGTCGCGCCCACCCCCGGACAACACGGTCATGGACCTGGTCATCTGCGCTGGGCCCGGCGCAGGTGGCCCACGCCGTACCGGCCCAAGTCTGGACCGCAGGCGGCGCTATGAATGACGCGCCGGGCGGGCAGGGGAAATCGAGTGCGCTTCATGGGAGGGATATCGGTCCTGGCCAGAAAAACTTGATGCCAGGGGGGACAGGGTCGCTAGCCGTGGCGGGTCGGGCTGGAGGCTGACCTGCCGGTATCGCATCAGGCGTGGGTCTTTGCGCCGTCGGACGGCCCCGCCTGGCACAGCGGACACCAGTAGGTGGAACGCTGGTGCCGACCCAGCCGGGCGTAGCAGATGGGGGTCCCGCAACGGTGGCAGGGCTGGTCCTTGCGCCCATAGACCCACAGGGTGCCGGCTGCCTCCATGCTGCGACGGGTCTCGCGCCGGCCCGGTCGGGTGTTGGCCCGGAGCAGCCGCGCGGCCTCGAGATAGGTGGCGCGCAGGCTGTCATCCGAGGTCTGCGCCAGCGTCTGCCGGGGCGGGATGCCCATCAGGAACATGGTCTCGCACTTGTAGACGTTGCCGATGCCGGCGGCGACGCGTTGATCCAGCAGGACGTCGGCCATGGGGGTGTCTGCGCTGAGCAGGGTGCGGGCACGTTGCACGATCAGGTCGGCGTCCAGGTCGGCGGCCAGGAGATCCGGGCCCAGATGCGTCACCAGGTCGCGCTGGGCCGGGCCGTGGCTGTGATCCAGGGCCACCTCCCGGGGGTGGAAACACACCAGCACCTGTCCGGCCACATGCAGCTCGATGGCGGCCTGCCATGCCGGTCTGTCCCAGGCTGCGCCGGCGCGGTAGTGGTGCCAGCTGCCGCGCATGCCCAGATGGCTGCGCAGGACACGGCCGTCGTCCAGGTGGATGAAGAGGTGTTTGCCGTGTGCGCTCACGTCGGTGACCTTTAGCCCGGCGAGCTGCGCATCGGGGTGGTCGCGGATGCGGGCCAGCGTCAGGCACTGACCGGTGAGCAGGGGGGCGAGGTAGGCCGCCAGTTTGTGCACGGTATCGCCTTCCGGCATGACGGGCAGGCACGCCGCTCAGGCGTTGAGTGTGGGCGGGTGGGCACCCCGTGCCAGCCACTGCTGCAATATGCCCCCGGGCAGAGGCCGGCTGATGAGAAAGCCCTGGATCTCGCTGCAGCCCTGCTCGCGCAGAAAGCGCAGTTGCGACTCGGTCTCCACGCCCTCGGCGATGAGGTTGAGCCCCAGCCCGTGACCGATGGAGATGATGGCCTTGATGATGGTGTGCTGGCTTGCGCCCCGGTCGATCTCCCAGATGAAGGACTTGTCGATCTTCAGCGTGTGGATGGGGAATTTCTGCAGGTAACCGAGGGAGGAATACTGCGTGCCGAAATCGTCGATGGCGATGCGCACGCCGCGGTCGGCGATGTCCTTGAGTTTGGAGACTACGCTGGTGGGATCGTGGATGAACAGGTTTTCCGTGATCTCCACTTCGATGCGCTCGGGTGGTACGCCATGCCGGTCCAGTGAGGACATGAAGCAATCGACGAAGGTCGGCATCTCCAGACAGCGGGGAGAGAGATTGATGCCGATGCGCGGCGGGGCGATGCCTAGATCGAGCCACAGCCGGAGCAAGCGGCAGGATTCGTCGAGGACCCACTTGCTCAGGGGGATGATGAGGCCGGTCTCCTCGGCCACACCGATGAACTCGTTCGGCGCGAGCAGTCCTCGCACGGGGTGGTTCCAGCGCACCAGGACCTCCACGCCGCGGATCCGCCTGCTGTCGATGTCCACCTGAGGCTGGAAATAGAGCTCCAACTGCTGTTGTTCGATGGCCCGCTGTAGCTCACGCTCGATGTACAGGCGCTCATCCGCATCGGCGCGCATGGCCTCCTGGAAGAAGGCGTGACTGCCACTGCCGGCGCGCCGCCCGTGGTAGAGGGCGATGTTGGCATGGCGGATCAGGGCCTCTGGGCTATCCCCATGCTCGGGGTAGAGGGCCACCCCCGCGCTGGCCGTGAGCTTGAGCGAGGCGTCGTCGATGTCGAAGGGGGCGGCTAGCTCCTGGGCGATACGATCGAGCACCGCCTGCACGTCGTCCACGCCGCGGATGGGGTGATTGAGCAGCAGGAACTCGTCCGCGGCCAGCCGGGCCAGCGTGTCGCCGCCGCGCAGGCAGCGCTGCATGCGCTCGGAGATCTGCCGCAGCACCTCGTCGGCCCGCGTGTGGCCGTACAGGTTGTTGATGACGCTGAAGCGATCCATGTTGAGATAGATCACCGCGAAGCGCTCGCGGTTGCGCTGGGCTTGGGTGATGGCGAGCCCCAGGCGGTCGCGGAAGAGCTGTCTGGTGGGCAGCCCGGTCAGTACGTCATGGTTGACATGGTGGGTGGCCCATTCCAGGGACTCGCGCTGGTCGGTCACGTCCCGGGCCACGCCGTAGCAGCAGGATCCTTCGTCCTGCCAGGGCTCGGGCGGCGGCAGGGCGGAGCAGTTGGCCCCGGGGATGGCGGAGAGGAAGACCTGGAAGATGCGGTAGCCCTTGCTGTCCTGGCTGCTGGTGAGGCACAGTTCGACGATTTGCGGCGGCTGGCTGACGTTTTTGCGCTCCTTCAACACGTAGCGCGCCCGTTCCCGGTCGTCGGCATAGACCAGGTCCACCAGGGCTTTGCCCAGCAGGTCCTGGCGGGCGATGCCCAGGGTCTCCTGCACGCGGTCGTTGATGAAGGTGATGCGGTCGTCGTCGTCCAGGGTGAAGATGACGTCCGGGGAGTTGTCCACCAGGAAGCGGTGCAGTCGCTCGGACTGGCGGACCAGGTGCTGGAAGGACTTGTACTCGCGCTCCAGCCAGCGTTGTCTGAGGACGCCGCGGATGCGGTGCAGCAGGAAGTCCGGCTCGATCGGCTTGCGCACATAGTCGGCCGCGCCCAGCCGCAGGGCCTGGATGGCGGCGTCGATCTGGGTCTCGCCGCTGACCACGATGACCGGCAGGTTGTCGCCGCGCTCCCGCACCACGCGCACCACCTCGTGGCCGGACATGTCGGGCAGGTTGATGTCCACCAGCAGGAGATCGTAGGGTTGCGTCGCCACCCGGCCCAGGCCGGCGATCCCGGTGGTGCAGGTCTCGGCCGACCAGCCGGCGTTGCACAGCAGCGAGGCCATGCTCTGGGCGAAACGGGTGTCGTCCTCGATGATCAGGATGCGGACGCGCTCATCGTCCGTCGGCCTGTCCTCGGGCTTGCCCTTGTCGCCCCAGTAGATCATGACACTTTCGCCCCGGCGCTGTTCTCGACCCGTTCCGGCAGCAGGAGCTTGAAGCGCGTCCCGGCCGGCGTGCTGTGGCACTGTATCACCCCACCCAGTTCCTCCACCAGACGCCCGACGATGGACAGGCCCAATCCGGCGTGGCTGCCGCCCTTGCGGCTGGCGACCGGGGCGTAGAGCCGCTCCAGGACCTCGTCCGGGATGCCCGGGCCGGTGTCCTGAACGGCGATCTCGACGCTGCGTTCGCCCGCACCGCTGCGCCAGCGGGCGGTCGACAGGCTCAGCCGGCCGCCCTGCGGCATGGCCTCGACGGCGTTGAAGATCAGGTTGATGAGGATCTGCTTGAGTCTGTCCCCGTCGACTGGAATCGGCTCGAGGCCCTCGTCTGGCTGGAATTCGCTCTGCACGCGGGCCATCTCGGGCCTGCCCTTGCGGCAGAAATCGAGCACCTGGCGGATGAGGGCGTTGATGTCGACGCGTTGTGCCGCGCGGTCCCGAGGCGGCTCGGCCTGCCTGAGGGTCTGCAGGATGCCGTTCACGCGGCGCAGTTCCTCGCGCATGAGGTCGATCTCCTGCGCCGATTCGGGCGCATCGGCCAGCCGCTCGCGCAGGATGGCGAGGTAGTTGTGCAGCACGCCGAGGGGATTGCCCACCTCGTGGATGACCTGGCGCGCCCGGAGCAGGCAGGCGTCGGCGACCGTCTGCCGCGCCTGCTCGATCGCCTCCACCTGGACTCGGGCGGCGTGGAACTGACGCCCCGCCTGTGTCGCGTAGGCCGTGAGCAGATCCTGCCTTGCGCTCAAGCCGGCCGCCCCGGCGGCGTCGATGCCCAGCACCAACACTCCCATGGCCTCGCCGGCATGAACGAGCGGCAGACAGACCAGGGCCTCGGCGCCGAGCAGCCGGCACACCTGCCTGTCCGCCAGGCTGTCCTGGCCGGCCCCCGGCCGCAGGACCTCCGGCTGGCCGCCATGGGCCCGTGCGATGGCCGAATCGACCGCAGGCAGGCGGATGCGGATCTCCTCGACGCGGGGCTCGCGCCGGTCCGGGCTGGCGCCGCGCAGGCCGTCGTTTTCCGGCAGGAAGAGGGCGGCAGCGCCGGTACCGAAGAGGAGCTGCGCGCCTCGGACCACGGCCAGGTAGGCCTCGCGGATGCCGGCTGGACGATCCGTCTCCTCCAGGGTGCCCGTCGCCAGCAGCTGGGTGGCGGTCACCTGGGCCAGGCGGGCAAGGGTGTTCCGATCGCCCGTGCCGGCCACGGCGGCAGCGCCAGGACGCTCCGGCACCGGGATGCCGAACACGCCGGCGATCTGCCGCAGCGCCTTGTCCGCCTCGGCACGCATGGCCTCGGCCTCGGCCGTCTCCAGGCCCCAGACCTCGGCCTCCCCGTCAGTCCAGGTTGGGCTGCCGAGGCGTTCGGCCAGGGCGACGATGCGCACCAGGGGATGGGCACCGGCGACCCGCGCGTACGCCTCGTGGTGGTAGCGCAGGCTGTCGCAGAACAGCAGGTCGAGCTGCCAACGCTCCGCCAGCCAGGCGCCGGCCTCGGCGTGGTCGAGGCCGAAGCGTGTGCGCTCCTCGGCCATCAGCAGGGCCTCGTCCAGATCGGCCTCGAACAGCGGGCGATAGGATTCGGGCAGGGCCTGCAGGAGGGCGAGCCGGCCCACGTCATGCAGCAGGCCGGCGAGGTAGGCCTCCTCGCCGCGTGCATAGACGAGGCGGTCGGCCAGCGCGCGGGCCAGCAGGGCGGTGCGCAGGGCATGGCACCAGAAGCTGGCGAGTGGGACCTGGCCATCAGCGCGGAAGCGACCGAAGAGATCGAGGACCGCCTGATTGAGCGCGATGCGGCGTACGGTCTGCGTGCCCAGCACGGCTAGACATTGCGTGAGGCTCTCCGGGGTGCGGCCGCGGTTGTAGTAGGGCGAACGGGCGATACTCAGGATGCGTGCGCTGATGGCCGCATCACGCTCGACGACGGCGGCGATCTCGGCGAGGCCGCTGTCCTCGGACTCACACTGCTGCAGGACCTGCAGCAGGACCTGGGGCAGGGCAGGGAGCTGGGCCGCGGCCAGCCGGTGGCGGACGTCCTGCTGGACCTCCGGGCTCGTGAGCATGGGGCGTGTGCTTGGTTATTCGCCGTCAACGGTCCTATATCGGCCGTAGCGCGATTTTCTTTAGAGATTTCGCGCCCTGGCAGAGAGAGGTGTGCCGCGCGGGCCCCGATTTCAGGGGCGCGGCGGGGCCAAACCGTCGTGTTCCGGCCTGTAGCCCAGCTTGAGCAGCGTCGCCTGCAGGGGCGAATCCTGCACCGCGACGCCGTCCACCCTGGCCAGGACGAAATGGCGCCGACCGCCCGGCGGCAACTGGACGAGGGCGGCCAGGGCCGCGGCGAGCTGGCTATCGGCATCCGGCAGTTGGCCGGGAAAGGTGAGCAGGCTGTGCCCGCCCGGCTGTAGGTATAGGGCGAGGCGACCGTCCACCAGCACCAGCCACGCGCCCGGTACGCGGCGGGGCCGGACCTCGCCCTCGCCCCCTTCCGGCCAGGGCAGCAGGGCGCCATAGGGGTTGGCCGGGTCCATGGCGGCGAGCAGGCGCGCGCCCTGTTCTTCGTCGTGGGGACGCAGGCGGTCCAGGGCGTCGGGCCGGGCATATTGCACCCCGGACAGTCCCTCGACGAAATAGCCCCGGCGCAGCCGCCCGCTCTCCTCCATCGCCCGTAGGGCGAGGCGGATCGCCTCCCAGCCGGGTGCGGGCTGCTCGGCGCGGACCGCCTCGCGGCTGACGATGCCGTAGCGGGTGAGCAGGACCTCGCACCAGGCCACGGCCTGCTCCGTCAAGCTGCTTTCCGGCTGCAGCAGATCGGCCACCAGCGACCAGCGCCCGCCGGCCAGGGTCTGGCGTGCATGCCGTCGTGCGCCCTCGCGGCGACCCGCCCCCTGCAGCCACAGGCGCAGGGGGGCGAAGCTGTCGTTGGTCACGCGCCCCGCCCAGACCAGGTCCCAGAGCGCCGCCTCGAACTCGTCTACGTGGGTGTCGGGCAGACTGCGCGCCACCATGCCCTCCAGCTCGGTGATGAAGGTGGCCCCGCGCGCCGCCAGCCGTTCCAGGATGCAGGCATGCAGGGGCGTGGGCGGTGCGTAGTCGGCCTGACGCAGGAGGCGGGCCGCCTGGTCGCGGCGCAGCAGCATCACCTTGCCGTCGCGGGGGCCGAGCGGGGCCACGCCCACCCAGATCAGCACCCCCGATGCGGCCAGGCCGTCCAGGTGGTCCGGGGTGAAGCCCGGCACGCGCATGGGCAGGAGGGTGAGCGACAGGGTGCTCCAGGGCAGCGCCAGGGCCTCGAGGGGCAGCACGGCCTCGAGCAGCCGTTCCGGTGACGGCGGTCGCCAGGGTTCGCGCCCTGCAGATCCTCTGATTCGTTCCCCCGCATCGGAAGGGATGGCCGAGCGGCCGGTCGCTGGGGGCGGTTCGCGCCCGGCCCGGTACGGCGCCGGAGGCGCGAGTCCCTGCCACTCGGGCAGGAAGCGCCCCAGGGCGGCGGCCTCCTGCGCCGCGAGCTGGTGGCGCAGACGCGCCAGGCTGGCGCGCTTGAGCCGCTTGAGGACCTCGGCGTCCACCCATTCCTCGCCGTGCGCGTGCAGCCGGATGCGACCGCGCAGCAGCTGCCCGTCACGCTCGAGCAGCCGCAGCACCGGCTCCACCTGCGCGACGGCGAGGCCGAAGCGCCTGGCCGGAAGCTCGGTCGGGAATGGGCCATGGCGCCGCACCCAGCGGCGCAGCAGGCGGAGCAGGGCATCCTCGACCGGGGCCATGCACTCGGCGGGCAGCCCCGGCGGGTGCGGTACGCCGAGCGCATCCCGATACAGACCGGCATCCTCGGCGGCGATCCAGCGCGCCTCGCCCGCCACACGGACGCGGACTGCGCGGCGCGAGGACTCGAGCCGCGCGAGCCAGTCCTGCCAGCCCCCGTCCTGCGCGCTGGCGGGTGTGGCCGAGCGCCGGGCGATCTCCTCCTCTGTCAGATCGCCAAGGGTGCGCAGCAGGTCGTGCAGGGCGTCGGCATCCGCGGCCTGATGCTCGGGGTCGAGGCGCTGCAGCATCGCCTCCACCTCGGTGATGGCCTCGGGGTCGAGCAGTTCCGCCAGTTCCGCCTCCCCGAGGAGTTCCGACAGCATGCGCCGGTCCAGGGTCAGGGCCTGGGCGCGCTTTTCCGCCAGGGGGATGTCGCCTGCGTAGAGATAGGCGGCCACATAGGCAAACACCAGCGAGCGGGCGAAGGGCGAGGCGCCGGACGTCTCCACCTCGCGCACGCGGATGCGGCCGGCGCGGATATCGCCGAGGATGCGGCGCAGGCCGTCCAGGTCGAACAGGTCCGACAGGGCCTGGCGATAGGTCTCGAGGACGATGGGAAAGTCCGGATAGCGGCTCACCGTGGCCAGCAGCTGCTGGGCCTTGAGGCGCTGCGCCCAGAGCGGCCGCCGGCCCTGCGCCTGGCGCCTGGGCATGAGCAGTGCCCGCGCCGCATTCTCGCGGAACAGGCCGGCGAACAGGGCGGTGTGAGGCAGCTGCTCGGTGATGAGCCGGCTCACCTCCTCGGGTTCCGGCAGCAGCGCCGTCAGCTCCGGCAACGCCTCCGTGTCGGCGAAACGCAGTACGATGCCGTCATCGGTATACAGGACTTGCACCTCGAAGCCGGCCCGTGCGGACAGGATCTGTTGCAGGGCGATGGCCCAGGGGGCGTGCACGCGGGCGCCGAAGGGGGAGAGCAGGCATACCCGCCAATCGCCCAGTTCGTCGCGGAAACGCTCCACCACCAGGGTCCGGTCCGTCGGCAGGACGGAGACGTGACGCTGTTCGCCGATGTAGGCCGCCAGGTCGCGGGCGGCGGCCTCGTCCAGGGGGGCGCGCGCGCGCAGCCAGTCCGGCAGGGCCTCCGGCGCCTGCGTGCCGGCCTCGCGCAGGAACGCACCCAGGGCCTGGCCCAGCTCCAGGCTGCGGCCGGGTGCGTCACCGCGCCAGAACGGCAGCTTGCCTGCCTCGCCGGGCGCGGGCGAGACCAGCACGCGGTCGCGGGTGATCGCCTCGATGCGCCAGCTGCTCGCCCCGAGCTGGATGACATCGCCCTTGCGCGATTCGTACACCATCTCCTCGTCGAGTTCGCCCACCCGCGGTCCGCCCTCGCCCAGATGGACGGCATAGAGGCCGCGGTCCGGGATGACGCCGGCGTTCATGCGCGCCGTCATGCCGGCGCCGCGGCGGGGGGCGATCAGGTCGCCCGCCCGGTCCCAGGCGAGCAGGGGTCTGAGCTCGGCCAGCTCGCCCGCCGGGTAGAAGCCGCTCAGCATCGCCAGCACGCCGTCCAGCAGGGGGCGGGTGAACTCCCGGAAGGGGTGGGCGCGCCGGCTGCGCTCGAGCAGGGACTCTGCCGCCATGGGCTGGGCGTACACCCAGGCGACCACGTGCTGGGCCAGCACGTCCAGCGGATTCATGGGCAGGCGCACGGTCTCGATTTCGCCGCTGCGCATCCGGCCGGCCAGCACCGCGCATTCCAGGAGGTCGCCGCGGAACTTCGGGTAGATGCGGGACCGGCTGACCTCGCCCACGCCGTGACCGGCCCGCCCGGCCCGCTGCAGGCCCCGTGCGACGCTGCCCGGCGACTCCACCATCAGCACCTTGTCCACGGCACCCATGTCTATGCCCAGTTCGAGGGAACTCGTGGCGACGATGGCGCGGATGCGCCCCGATTTCAGGGCGTCCTCGATCTCGCTGCGCCGCTCGCGTGACAGACTGCCGTGGTGGGCGTGGGCGACGACCTCGCCGGCCAGTGCGTTGAGCTGGTTGGCGAGGCGTTCGCACAGGCCGCGGCTGTTGACGAAGACGATGGACGTGCGGGCGCTGCGGATCTCCTGCAGCAAGGCGGGGTAGATGAGCGGCCAGCGTCCGCGCCCGTCGGTCGGGTCGGCGGGGTCCTGCGGCGAGACCCCGCGTCGATAGAGCTCGGATAGGATGGCGCCCCCCGGCGCGGGGGGGATGGCAGCCGAGGCCGGGCCCGCGCACGCATCGCCGTCCTGTGCGGCGTCAGCACCGGCCGGGCCTGGCATCGGCAGCACGATGCGCAGGTCGAGGGCGGGCGGTTGCGAGGTGTCCACCACCTCGACCGGGCGAGCGCTGCCACCCAGCCAGGCCGCCACTCGCTCCGCCGGGCGGACGGTAGCGGACAGGCCGATGCGCTGGGGGTCCGACTCGGTCAGATCGGCCAGCCATTCCAGGGACAGGGACAGGTGGCTGCCGCGCTTGACCGGCGCCAGGGCATGCACCTCGTCGACGATGACGGTATGCACCGTCCTCAGGGTCTCCCGCGCCCGCGAGGCGAGCAACAGGAAGAGGGACTCCGGGGTGGTGACCAGGATGTCGGCCGGATGGCGCGCCTGGACACGTCTGGTCTGCGCCGGGGTGTCGCCGGTGCGCACGTCCACCGACACGGCCCGCGTCACCACGCCCATGCGCTGGGCGAGCTGGCGGATGCCGTGCAAGGGGGCGCGCAGATTGCGCTCCACGTCATAGGCCAGCGCCTTGAGCGGCGAGACGTAGAGCACCCGCACCCCCTCCGGCGCCGACGGCGGGAGCCGCAGGCAGCGATCGATGCCGGTCAGGAAGGCGGCCAGGGTCTTGCCGCTGCCGGTGGGGGCGATCAGCAGGGCGTGGCGGCCGGCGGCGATCGTCTCCCAGCCGCGCCGCTGCACCTCGGTGGGGGAGGGGAAGGCGGCCTCGAACCAGGCGGCGGTGGGGGGGGAGAAGACGGCGGTCATGGCTGACGACGGCAGGTCGCCAGCTTACCGCAGGGCGGCCGTGCGTGCGGGCCGGCCAGCCCGACGCGCGGCAGCGGGCTCAGGACTTATGAGAGTTGGAACAGTACGGCGAGCATCGCAGCTTCGAGATCGGGATACGCTGCAGAAAGATTCACAAGTGCTTAGCGCGGCGTCAACGCCGCATAGTGCTCGGCGATGGCCTCGATGTCGGTGTCCGTCAGCGGCGTGCCCATGGCGTGCATGGCGGATTGGTGGCGCTTGCCGTCGCGATAGTCGCGCAGGACATGGGCCAGGTAGACGCGCTGCTGCCCCGCGATGCGGGGGACCACCAGGGTGGGGTTGTCGGCCCCCGGGCCATGGCAGTGATCGCAGCGTTCGGCCCATTCACGGGCGGTGAGTGTGGTGGGGGCCTGGCCCCGGCTGGGTTTCTGGGCGGCGTAGAAGGCGGCGATATGGCCGAGCTGGGCCTCGTTCATGGCGGCGAGCTGAGCGTGCATCTCCTCGTGCCTGCGGCTGCCGTCCCGGTAGGCCTTCATGCTGGCGACGAGATATTGCGGGTCCTGTCCGGCCAGGGCGGGGGTGCGGGCGTCCAGGGTATGCCCCCGCAGCCCGTGGCAGCCCCCGCAGCCCGCACTCAGCCGCTCACCCGCCACGGCGTCGCCGGCGGCCTTCCTCTCCTGGGCCCTGACGGGCTGGGCGGCATAAAAGGTCGCCAGATTCTGCAGGGTGATGGCGTCCACGGCGGACATCTGCGCGTTCATCACGGCGTGCTTGCGGGTGGCGTCCTTGTAGGCCTGCATCGCGGCGATGAGGTAATCGCGATGCTGTCCCGCCAGGCTGGGCATGCCGGGCATCGCGGCATTGCCGTCCGCGCCATGGCAGGCGGCACAGGGGACGGCGGCAGACCGACCCGCGGCCATGGCATCGGCGGTCGTTGCCTGCGCCGGGGTGCTGCTCGCCGGCGCCATGGCGGGCAGGGCGGCATAGAAGGCCGCGACATTGTTCAGCTCCGTCTCGGACAGCTCGGAAAACAGCTGCTGCAGGGCCGCGTGCGGTCGCTCGCCGCTGCGGTATTCGCGCAGGGCGAGCTGAAGGTATTCCAGTTTCTGCCCGGCCAGATGGGGGATCTGAGGTTCGGCACCGCGTCCATCGAGGCCGTGACAGTTACTGCATTTGGCCTCTGCCAGGACGCGACCGGACTGCGCGTCAGGCTGGGCCTGGCTCGCCGGCGGCTGCGAGGCGGGTTCCTGCCCCTGACCGCAGGCGGCGAGTATCAGCGTTGCAAGGAGAAGGAGGCAAGCGGTTTTCTTCTGTATGGTAAACATGGACTCGATCGATCTAAGAAAGCGAATAGTCGGCGGGCAAATGGCCCTATTACATGGACTAGAAGATAGTTATATCCTCAATAAATGGTCGAGGCGATCTAGTCGCCGACATAAGGATTATGCCGCCGCTCCTCGCCGAAGCTGGACATCGGGCCATGCCCCGGGACAAAGGCCACGTCGTCACCCAAGGGGAAGAGTCGGTTGCGGATGGAGGCCCGCAGGGCGCGGCCATCGCCCAGCGGGAAGTCCGTGCGGCCCACCGACCCGCGGAACAGGACATCGCCGACGAAGGCCAGACGACCGGCGCGGTGAAAGAAGACCACGTGGCCCGGCGTGTGACCGGGGCAGTGGATCACCTCAAGCTCCTGCTCGCCGATGCGCACGGTCTCCCCGTCCGCCAGCCACCGGTGCGGTTCGAAGGGACGCGCCGGCGGGAACCCGAACAGCGCCGCCTGCTGCGGGAGCTGTCGCAGCCAGAAGGCATCGGCCGCGTGCGGGCCCTCGATCGGCAGGTCGAGCCGCTCAGACAGCGCCAGCGCTGCCCCGACATGGTCGAGGTGGCCATGGGTGAGGAGGAGGCGCTCCAGCGTGACGCCCTCGGCGGCAGCCGCCGCCAGCAGACGGTCGGCCTCCCCGCCGGGATCGATCAACGCCGCCCGGCCGGTGGCCTCGCACCAGATCAGGGAGCAGTTCTGCTCGAACGGAGTGACGGGGAGGATGCGGTAGCGCATGCCGACATGATAGGCCGATCGCCCCTTTGGGGGTCAGATCGCCGCACTGCCATCAGCGAACATACGGTCCGCCCGCAGACCGGGCTGTACTTCGTAGGTCCGGGTAGACGGGTGTTGGTTGGACGTAGCTCGGGCTTCAGCCCGACGACCGCCTGCCGTCAAACCCCCCCTCAGGCATCCAACTCCTCCGCCCAGATCATGGCCTTGACGTGGGCGAGATTGACCTCATCGGGGCTTGCCCCGACCAGTTCGGCCAGTTGGGCGATGCGCTCCTGGTCGAAATGTTCGCAGGCGAGCACCAGCCGCAGATAGGGGGCGTACGGTCCCTCCCGGCGGGTCAGCGCGGCCACCACCTCGTCCGGAAGGCGCAGCTGGCCCAGGGCCTGATCCATGGGGACGTTGAACAGGGCGTCCAGGGTGGAGAGGATGCCGACCAGGAACAGCCCGCCCAGTTGACCGGCGGGCAGGCGCGATTCGCCCAGGGACTCAGCGAAACGGGCCCGGATGAGGGCGTTCCGGAGCAGGGCCTGGGCACGCGGGTCGGCCGGCCCCTGGGTGAACAGCAGCAGGGTGAGCCAGCGGTAGAGCTGGTCGTAACCGAGCAGTATGAGGGCCTGGCCGATCGATTTCACCGGGCTGCGCAGCCCGAACGCGGGTGAATTCAGCAGGCGCAGCAGCTTGTAGGTCAGGCCGGCATCGGTCTTGAAGCGGGCCTCGATCTGGCTCGCCTCGGCCTGGCTCATGACCAGGTTGAGCAACTCCATGATGCGCTGCCGGCTGCTGTCGATGCGATTGCGGCAGCCCGGCTGCAGACAGGTGAAGTAGTAGCCCTGGAACAGGTCGAACTGAAGCTTCCTGCAGGCCTCGTAGGCCTCTTCCGTGTCCACGTTGCGGGCGATGAGGCGGGCCTTGCCCGCACGTCTGAGCGTCTGCACATGCTCGATCAGACTGGGCACGTCGTGACGGGTGACATCGAGGCGGATGTAGCGGCACTGGCGCAACAGGTGGGTGACATCCGGCTGCCGGGGCGGCACTTCCACGGCGAGGGGGATGCCGCCTTGGGCAATGACCTGCAGCACGGGCTCGGGGGCGTGGAGGAGATCCGCTCCGGGGATGCTCAGCACGATCCTGCCCGCGGGCAGTTGTGCCAGCATCGGGTTCATCAGGGTGTCCGGCGCCACGGCGAGGAAGGTGAGCCGGTCACCCAGGGCCTGCTGATAGGCCAGTCGATGACACTGGTGAGCAGCATCTCGTCGCGCATCTGCTGCAGGCTCTGCGCGCCGGGCAGGGCCGGTACGGGCACCCGTTCGCGCAGCGCGAGCTCGTAGCCGGCGATGTGATAGTGGCCGTCCAGGATGGGTTGGCGGACCAGGAAACGCTGCAGATGGGGGGGATGCTCAGTTCGCCGCCCGTGCCGGCAGGGCGCGGCTGCGCGGCGGTGTCCGGCTTCCCGGCAGCGACGGTGGCGCGTTCCCTGGGCATCTCCTAGGAGCCTGTCGGACTTGAGCGATCGTAGCGAGCCGGGTGGGAGAGCGAGGACAGTTTTTCACGATTTCGAGGCGCATAGTGGGCCTATGCAACGAGAAATCGGGGGAAAATGGACCGCTCTTCCCACCGGCGCAGTAGATCAGTCTCAAGTCCGACAGGCTCCTAGGCCGTGTTCTGCAGTTTGCTCAACAGGGCATCCATCGCTCTGTCCATTAGGGGCACGCTGTCGATGATCTGGATCTGGCCCTCGCGCAGCTTTGCGGCCAATCCGTTGGCACTGATCGACATGGCCCTCTGGCCGAGCCGGTTGGTAAACAGGTAGAGGCCCTTCATCGGGCTGATCCAGGCGAGCTTGGCGCGGGCCATCTTGCCGTCCTCCTGGCGGAATTCGATCCAGCTGCCGTGCTTGAGCTGCCGGACCGCGACATCGTAGGAGTCGCCCTCCGGTTCTCCCCCCGCCAGCCAGCTCACGTCCGTCACCAGGATCTCCTCGGTGTCGGCATGGTGACTGACGATGGGCAGGGCGGAGACCTCCTGCAGCAGCGTCGGCGTCACCTCCACGGCCTCGTTCTGGACTGGCACTGCCTCGAAATCCACCGGATCGTGGCTCACCGGCTGCGGGGGCGCAGCGGGGATGGGGCTCACGGCCGGCTCCGGGGCCGGCTCGGCCGTCGGCCCCTTCATGCCGCGCTTGACCGCTTCGGCGTGGCATTTCACCAAGGCGGCAAAGAATCGGTCCTGCTCCGGCTGGGGGGTCTCCAGGGCCTTGAAGCCGTCGGACAGTCGCTTGAGCATGCCCGGCAGACGCTGCACCAGCAGTTTGCGTTCCTCCGCCGTGGTCTTGGGTGCGACGCTCCAGACCAGATCAGACATGGTCTGCACCGCGCCCCGCCACGCCTCGCTGTCCTCGCCGGTTTGGCTGTAGATCAGGGTGAGCAGCCGTCGCCAAGTCCCGTGCAGGAACTCCTGGATCAGCACAGGGGCGGGGTGGCCGAAGAGCTGGGTATGGATGGTGTCGTAGGCGATCGTATCGGCGATCTCGCGCTGCTCGCGTGTGTAGAGGAGCTGGGCGCCGCGTGCCGTATGGCTGTCGATCTGCCGCTTTTCCTCGGCGAGATAGCCTTCCAGGTCTGCCAGCGCGTCATGGAACACGTCCAGTTTGTCGTCGAAGTCGTTCAGGATGCGCTGGGCGATCTCGTCCACCTTGCGGTACAGCCCGCTCTCGTGGCCCTCCTCCGCGTCCCAGCCCATCGAGACCTCGGCCAGCGTGTCCAGCAGCCGGCGGGCGGGGTGATTCTTCTGCGAGAAGAAATTGCGGTCCAGCATGGCCACCTTGAGCACCGGGATCTGCAGCCGGCCGATCAGCGCCTTCATGGCATCCGGTACACGCCGGTCGTCCAGGATGTAGTCGAAGATCAGCGCCACGATGTCCAGGGTCATGGCATCCACATGGCCCACCCCCACCGCCACCCCGGCGTTCTTGAGCTCCCGCAGCACGTTGATCTGGCCGTCCTGCAGGCGCGCGGCATCCAGGCCATGCAGGTCCAGGCCATGCAGGTCCAGGCCATCGGTCTGGCCGCGCTGCAGCTGGGTCAACGTGTGCACGAACAAGGGCGTGGCAACGGTGCTGCCGGCGGCGAGAGAGCCAGCGACGGTACTGGCCATGCCGGCCGCCACAGTCGGGCCGCTGCCGGCCATCAGCGCTGTGCCCGTAGGCAAGGCGCCTGCCGCATGCCCACCAGACCCGAGGAGTCGCCCCAGGACGGTGAGGAGGTCCGCGCTGTGCAGGGGGCTGCCATCTCCGCCTTTCTCACCGGCAGCCGGCGCGTTGGGCCTCGGTCCCTTCTTGAGCCCGACGCGGATGGCGGGCAGCACGCCCTTGTCCGCGAGCAAGCGGTTCAAGCTCTGATAGACCGCCTTGACTCGTTCGGGCAGGTGCTTGTTGAGCATGGACGCCAGCACGAGCCTCGTTTTCAAGCTACTGCCATGTTCCTTCAAGGTGTCGAGGATGGCCTTGCCGATGGCCTCGGGCCCCAGCGGGTTGTCCTCGGAGGACAGGTCGCGCTGGTTGAGCAGCACGCCGATGCGCTGATTCAGTCCGAACAGCTCTTCTCCACAGGCGTTGTGCAGGGCGTTGGCCAGGTTGTTGATCGCCAGGGTCTCCTCGAGATCATCCGGTTCCATCAGGCTGAGCTGCACATCCGACCGAGCAGCCGGGTTCGAGGCCGTCAGACCCTTGCGGCAGCTACGCTTGAATTCCTTGAAGAAGGTCTGGCGAAAGCCAACCTCGATGGCGGAGGCATGATCGCGCAGGAATTCCATGCCCTCGAGGTAGAGCATGCTCATCTCGTGATGCCGGGTCTGGGCGGCCAACCGATGCAGTTCCTTGCCGGAGACCTCCAGGGCTGTGCCCACGGCTTCGACGAGCCGGTTTGCCGCCAGCTCGCCGCTGTCGTCCAGGACACGGTTGACCGTCGGCCCTGCCGTGCGGCGGGACTGGCTGAATTCGACGACATTCCGCGCTTCCTGCATGGTCTGTCTCCTGCTGATCAGATGATGCGCAAGGCGTGGTGACGGCCAGATCGTACCGACTGGAGAGCTGGCCAACGGCAGGGCAAAGAGGAGACGGACCCAGGCGCTGCGCGCATCGTCCCCCGAGGGGCGTCAGTTCCTCCGGTACGGCCGTGCGGAGCTGACCTGGGGAATGAGTCGCAGCGGGAAGGCGCACATACCTGACCTTCCTGGCTACCTGGTAATCCCGCTGTCATAGGGTGTGCCCCCCTTAGACCGGTGATTTTGCGTCCCCGCCTTTCGGCGGTTTGCCCTTGCAGGTTGCACCAACGCTTTTCTGCCTGAACACTTATCGGTAGACCCGAAAGGAAACTTTAGGGTTTTTTTTCAGCACTGACCCGAAGCCGTGCAGTTCTACCGGCACGCCCGGGACGGCGGGCGCGAGCCGGACGCCGGTGCCGGTGCGGGATCAGGGTCCTTTCGTGGAGTGATGGGTGATCGGACTATTACAGCGGGTGAGCGAGGCGAGGGTCAGCGTCGAAGGCCGAACGGTGGGTGAGATCGGCCCGGGTCTGCTCGTGCTGGTGGGGGTGGAGCGCGGCGACGATGAGGCGGGTGCCGACCGGCTGCTGGAACGCCTCCTGGGCTACCGGGTGTTTGCCGATGCGGCGGGCCGCATGAATCGCAGTCTGCGCGAGACGGGTGGCGGCCTGCTGCTGGTGTCGCAGTTCACCCTGGTTGCCGATACGGACAAGGGCACGCGCCCGAGTTTCTCCGCCGCCGCAGGGCCGGAGGAGGGCAGGCGGCTGTTCGAATATCTCTTGCAGCGGGCGCGCATGCACCACGACCCTGTCGCGACGGGCGTGTTCGGCGCCCACATGCACGTGGCCCTGGTCAATGACGGCCCGGTGACCTTCCAGCTCAGGGTGCGGCCTGAGGCGTTGTCCGCGACGGCCGCGGCGGCTCACTCCTCCAGAAAGGGATAATCCGTGTAACCCCGCTCGTCCCCGCCGTAGAAGGTGGACGCATCGGGGCTGTTGAGGGGGGCATCGCGCCGCAGCCGCTCGACCAGGTCGGGATTCGCCAGAAACAGGGTGCCGAAGGCGACCAGGTCCGCCTCGCCCTGCGCGACGGCCGCCATGGCCGCGGCACGGTCATAGCCGTGGTTGGACATGTAGATGCCGCGCCACAGCCGACGCAGTTTGGCGAGGTCGAAGGCCGGCCCCGCGGCGCCGGGGGCGTCCATGCCCAGCCGGGTGACGTGAAGATAGGCCAGATCGAGCGGGTTGAGCAGTTCCACCACGCGTGTGAATGTCCCCTCCGGATCGCTGTCGCGCATGTCATTGAAGGGCTGGAGGGGGGACAGGCGCACGCCCACCCGGTGGCTGCCCCATACCTCGCAAACCGCGTCCAGGACCTCCAGCAGCAGCCGGGCGCGGTTGTCCAAGCTGCCGCCATAGGCGTCGCTGCGCCGGTTGGTGCCGTCACGCAGGAACTCGTCGAGCAGGTAGCCGTTGGCCGCGTGCACCTCCACCCCGTCGAAGCCGGCCGCCAGCGCGTTCTTCGCCGCCACGCGGTACTGCTTGACGATGCCCGGGAGTTCCTCGAGGGCCAGTGCACGCGGGGTGACGAAGGGCTGCATGCCCTCGTAGGTGTAGGCCTCCCCTACCGGCTTGACCGCGGAAGGCGCCACGGGCAGGGCCCCCTCGGGCTGCAGGGAGGGGTGCGAGATGCGGCCGACGTGCCAGAGCTGGCAGTAGATATGTCCCCCGCGGGCGTGGACGGCCTGGGTGATGGGCGCCCACCCGCCTACCTGGGCCCCGTTCCAGATCCCCGGGGTGTAGGGGTAGCCGACCGCCTGCGGCGCGATGCAGGTGGCCTCGGTGATGATGAGGCCGGCACTGGCCCGCTGGCTGTAGTACTCCACCATCATGGCCGTGGGCACGCCGTCGCGGCGGGCGCGGTTGCGCGTGAGCGGGGCCATGACCAGGCGGTTGGGCAGGGTGGCCGGCCCCAACTGGAGAGGGGAGAAGAGATCGGACATGACGGCTCCTAGCCCGGATATTTCATGAGTATGCGGGATGATGGCGAGGCGGTTTGCGAGCAGATTCGCGCATCCCGCGCGAAGCCAATAGCGCGGCCTATTGGCGCCAAGCGGGGGCGTGAAGATGCCGCAAAGCGGCCGCCAGCGCCCGCGTAGCCCGAAGGCATGAAAGGGTTTTCTGCCGGCCGGCCCGACAAGGCAGGCCAGGCGCGACAAATGTTCGAAGTCAGGGGCGGTCTCATGAAATATCCGGGCTGGGTGTTTGCGGCGGTACGGACTTGACGGATCGGGTTGCCGTGCCGATTCTACCCGCATGCCTGCCCCAGACGCCCTCCTGTGCATCTCCAGTCATTGCCCGAACTGCTCGGCCGTGCTCACCGCGCTGGCGGAGATGGTGAAGGCCGGCAGCCTGGGCGAGCTGCGCGTGGTGAACGTGGAACAGCGTCCGGAGACGGCGCGCGAGCTCGGTGTGCGCTCGGTACCGTGGGTGCGCATCGGTCCTTTCCATCTCACCGGCCTGCGCAGCCGTCAGGAGCTGGAATCCTGGGCCGGCAAGGTGTCGAGCGCATCCGGGATGGCCGACTGGTTCCACACCTTGCTCAAGGAGGGTGGACTCGATGAGGTCCTGGAGGTGGTGCAGCGGCAGCCCGAGCAACTCTCCGCCGTCCTGCCCATCGTCGCCAATCCGGAGGCCAGCCTCAACGTGCGCATCGGCGCCGGTGCGGTGTTGGAGGCATACGCCGGCCAGCCTGCACTGCGCGCCCTGGTGCCTCGGCTGGCGGAGCTCTCTGCGCACGCGGATGCCCGTGTCCGGGCCGATGCCTGTCACTACCTGGGTTTGACGGGTGATCCCGCCGCCCGAGCCGCTCTGGAGGCCCGGCAGGATGACCCGGACAGGGAGGTGCGGGAGATCGCCACGGAGGCCCTCGCCGGTCTGCCGGACTGAGCCTGGAGGATCACGCCCTGAACACCGGCAGACGCCGGTAGAGGTCTTGTTTGCCCGTCCGGCCTCGAGTTGCGGACCCAGTGCTGCCCGACCCCCGGCCGCTCAGGACGTCTGCTGGATGCCGGCCACGACCCAGCCGCCCTTGCCGCTCGTCGGGCGGGTCAGGTGCCAGATCTCGTCGAAGTCCCTGGCCGGCGCATCCGCCTCCTCCCGGATCAGTCCGTGGAAACGCAGGCTGACCACCAGGCGATCGGCCTCCTCGGCGCACTCCAGCACCTCGGCCTCCAGCGTCACCACGTCGGTGCGCTGCGGGGCCGTGCCGCGCTCGTCGAGCTGGAGCTTGATCTCGGCATACATCTCCGGCGTGGTGAAGCTCCGGATGTCGTCCAGATCGCCGGCATCATAGGCGGCCTGCAGGCGGATGAAGTTGAGTTTGGCCTCGCGCAGGAAACCCTGGGCGTCGAAGCCTGCGGGCAAGGGCGCTGCACCGATCGCCGGCTGCAGCGGGGCCGCAACGCCGGGCGCGCGGGCCATGGGGTGCGTCATGCCGCTGCCGGCACCCATGCCGGCGTATTGCAGGCCACCGGCATGGGCGGCGGCGGGTTGGGCGCGGCCACGGACCAGCAGTCGATAGAGCAGCAATGCGCCCATGACCAGCAGGGCGATCAGCAGGATGTTGGCGAACTCTTCGCCCAGGCCCAGGTGCGAGGCCAGGGCCGCCAGGCCCAGTCCGGCGGCGAGGCCGGCGACCGGTCCCAGCCAGGACGGCTTGCCGCCCGGGTTGCCTGCGCCGGCTGCGTTTTGCTGGGGTGCGGACTGCTGCTGGGGCTTGTCCGCATCGCGCTGCGGCGTGGCCTGACGCTGCGGGAGCACATCGCGCTGCATGCCGGCCGACTTGCCGCCGCCGAAGCGCTTGGCCTCGGCATCATGGACGGGCAGTCCCAGCGTCAGGAATACTGCCAACAGGCTCAGATACAGGTGCTTCATCGGATTGTTCTCCTGGAAGGTGGCGCCGGGGTGTGGCTGGTACGGTCTGCCGCTTTGTCCCCCACCTCGTGCCGGGAGTTCCGTAACCTACGGCAAGCTGATCAGCCTCTGCCATGACTGACACGCAAGCAGACTCAGTCGGGCTGCAGCAGGCCGCCCCCCGTCCTGCGCAGCAAGGCCTCCAGCTCGGCAGCCGGCAGCGGACGGCTGTACAGGTAGCCCTGGCCCTCGTCGCAGCCATGCCGCTGCAGAAAGGCCTGGCGTTCCGGGGTCTCCACCCCCTCGGCCACCACCTTGAGGCCCAGGGCATGCCCGAGCGTGATGATCGCCCGCACGATGGCTGCATCGTCGGGGTCCTGGTGTATGTCGCGCACGAAACTGCGGTCGACCTTGAGTCGATCCACGGGAAATCGCTTCAGGTAACTCAGGCTGGAGTAGCCGGTGCCGTAATCGTCCACCGACATGGCGACCCCCAGCCGCTTCAATTCACGCATGGTGGCGTCGATCCGCTCGGCATCGTGCATGACGAACGACTCGGTGACCTCGAGCTCCAGGTGTTGGGGCAGCAGACCCGATACGGCCAGGATGTCCGCCACGTCCTGGACCAGGTTGGCACGACGGAACTGGATGGGGGACAGGTTGACCGAGACGCAAAGGGTCGGCAGGCCGGCTTCCTGCCAGGCCCTGTTCTGGCGACAGGCCTCGGCGAGTACCCAGCCACCGATGGGGACGATGAGGCCGGTCTCCTCGGCCACCGGGATGAAGCGGTCCGGCGGGATCAGCCCCTGTTCCGGGTGTTGCCAGCGCACCAGGGCCTCGACACCGATGATGCGTCCGCTGGCCAAGTCCAGCCTGGGCTGGTAGTACACCCGCAACTCTTCCCGTTCCAGCGCGCGGTGCAGGCTGCTGGCCAGGGCAAGCCGCTCCGACACAGCCCGATTCAGCTCCGGGGTATAGAAGTGAAAGCTGTGTCGACCCGATTCCTTGGCCTGATACATGGCCGCGTCGGCGCGGCTCCGCAGGGTCTCGGCGGTGTCGCCGTCACGCGGGTAACAGCTGATGCCGACGCTGCAGCCGATGCGGTACTCGGCCTCGCCGTCCATCCAGGGGCGGGCGACCTCCTCAAGCATACGCTGCAGGATGGCCAGGGTTTCGGACTCCTCGTGTTGATCGGTGAGCAAGACGACGAACTCGTCGCCGCCAAGACGGGCCACGGTGTCTCGTTCCCGCACACAGCGCCGCAGGCGGGAGGCGATTTCGATCGGCAGCCGGTCGCCCGCATGATGTCCCCGGCTGTCATTGATGAGCTTGAAATGGTCGAGGTCGACGAACAACAGGCACAGACGCCCGCCCTGGCGCCGGGCATGGGCGATGCCCTGCTGGATGCGGTCCATCAGCAGCATGCGGTTGGGCAGGCCCGTCAACGCGTCGTGACTCGCCTGGTGCAGCAGTTCGGCCTCGTGCCGACGCCGTTCGGTGATATCGATCACGGTCCCTTCGTAGAACTGAACCCGGCCGGCCTCGTCCATCACAGCGCGCGCATTCTCCGAGATCCAGATCCGGCTGCCGTCGCGCCGGTAGACCTCGGACTCGAAGTCACGAACCTGGCCGTGGGTCTGCATCA
>JBBIKZ010000015.1:0-32023 GCA_037445185.1 Hydrogenophilales bacterium
CAACCGGTTCTTCACCCAGGTGTCGCTTCGTGTACCACCTTCCCGCTTGTACCAGGCATGAAAGTGCTTGACACCCCACCCCGCATGCCGGCTGCGGTCGTGCTGCACCACCGCCATCACCTCATCGGCCGGCGCCAGGCCGACACGCCATACCGGCGGCTGGCACTGTGGCTGCGCCGAGTTTCGCCTGGAAAGTGGTGGTGTTACCAGTCTCGTTGTCATTCCTCGCCGCAGGGCGTGTGCCTGCGACCTTGCTGCGAATGGGCCTGTGGTCCATTCCATGTCAAGCCCGTGATCGGCACGATGTGCTGTACCGCGGCTTGTGGCCGGTCGCGCAAGCCACCGCGCCCGTCGACATTGCGGGTGCGTACAACCGTGGTTTCCGGTTGACAGGTATGAGGTCAGCTATATATACTGCGTCTATGATTTAGATTTATTCTAAATATCCCGTACCCCTGGCGCGGGTAATCTGCCAGGACAACATTGATAGGAGAGCATGATGCAACTGAAAGGATCGAAGACCGAAGAGAACCTGAAGTATGCCTTTGCCGGTGAGTCGCAGGCCAACCGCCGCTACCTGTATTTCGCGGCCAAGGCCGATGTCGAGGGCTACAACGACGTGGCGGCCCTGTTCCGTTCCACCGCCGAGGGCGAGACCGGCCATGCGCATGGTCACCTGGAGTATCTGGAGGCCTGTGGCGATCCGGCCACGGGGCTGCCCTTCGGCTCCACCGTCGACAACCTGAAGGCCGCCGTCGCCGGCGAGACCCACGAGTACACCGACATGTACCCGGGCATGGCCAAGACCGCCCGCGAGGAAGGCTTCGACGAGATCGCGGACTGGTTCGAGACCCTGGCCAAGGCGGAGCGTTCCCACGCCAACCGCTACCAGAAGGCCTTGAACGAGCTGGGCGCCTGAGCCACGCCCGCCTGCCGCCACCTGGGCCGTTGCAAGACCGACAAGGTCGCGCGGCGACCCGGGCGCGGCAAGACAAGGCCGGTGCCTCCCCAAAGCGGGGAGGGCTCTGCAGTGGGGTTGCGCCGCCGTCTCACTGCCAAGCCCGCACAAGACCCGGGCCCCACACCCGTCTCTAAAACAAAGGAATCGACCATGGCCACACCCATTCGCGAAGGCAGCCTGGAGGCGCCCACCCGTCACCCGCTCGACTGGCAGAATCCCGACTTCTACGACGAGGCGTCGCTGTTCAAGGAGATGGAGCGGGTGTTCGACATCTGCCATGGCTGCCGGCGCTGTGTCTCCCTGTGCCAGTCCTTCCCGACCCTGTTCGACCTGGTGGATGCCTCCGAGTCGATGGAGGTCGACGGGGTGAAAAAGGAGGACTACTGGAAGGTGGTGGAGCACTGCTATCTGTGCGATCTGTGCTACATGACCAAGTGTCCTTATGTGCCGCCGCACGAGTGGAACGTCGATTTCCCGCATCTCATGCTGCGGGCCAAGGCCTGGCACTTCAAGAACCGCCCGACCAAGCTGCGCGACCGGGTGCTCACCAGCACGGACAAAGTCGGCAGCCTCGTCGGCATCCCGGTGGTGGCGCAGACGGTGAACGCCGTTAACAAGGTGGGGGTGGCGCGCAAGGCGCTGGAGTCGGTCGCTGGCATCCACAGCGAGGCCTGGCTGCCGGAATTCGTGAGCCGGCCCTTGCGCAGCCGGCTCAAGCGGTTGCCGGACGACACGCCCGGCGAGCCGGCTGGTAGGACCCGCGGCAAGGTGGCCCTGTTCGCCACCTGCTTTATCAACCGCAACGAGCCCGGGCCGGGCGAGGACCTGGTGGCAGTGTTCGAGCACAACGGCATCCCCGTGACCCTGGCCGAGAAGGAGCGCTGCTGCGGCATGCCCAAGCTGGAGCTGGGCGACTTGGAGACGGTGCGCGCGCTCAAGGAGGTGAACATCCCGCAGCTTGCGCGCCTGGTCGACGCGGGCTGGGACCTCACCGCCCTCATCCCCTCCTGTGTGCTGATGTTCAAGCAGGAGCTGCCGCTCATGTTCCCGGACGACCCCGAGGTGCAGAAGGTGAAGGCGGCCTTCTACGACCCCTTCGAATACCTGATGCTGCGCCACAAGCAAGGCAAGCTCAAGACCGATTTCAAACAGGGCCTGGGCAAGGTCGCCTATCATGCCGCCTGCCACCAGCGGGTGCAGAACATCGGCCCCAAGACCAAGGAACTGCTGAGCCTGATCCCCGGTACCGAGATCGAGGCGATCGAGCGCTGCTCCGGCCACGACGGCACCTATGCCATGAAGAAGGAGTTTCACGCCTCCGCCATGAAGATCGTCAAGCCGGTGGTGGGGCGGGTCAACCAGACCCGACCCGATCACTATGGTTCGGACTGCGCCATGGCCGGGCATCACATCGGCCACGCCCGCGCCGATGGCAGCCAGCCCGAACACCCCATCACCCTGTTACGCAAGGCCTACGGACTTTGACGAGGAGCCTGAACCCATGCTGACCCGTGCCGACCTCTACAGCCTGGAACAATACGCCCAGGTGCGCAAGGACTTCCGCGCCAAGGTGATCGAACACAAAAAGAACCGGCGTCTGGCCCTGGGCGAGCACGCCGCGCTCTATTTCGAGGACAAGCTCACCATCCAGTACCAGATCCAGGAGATGCTGCGCATCGAGCGCATCTTCGAGCCCGAGGGCATACAGGCGGAACTCGACGTCTATAATCCACTCATCCCGGATGGCAGCAACTGGAAGGCGAGCTTCATGCTGGAGTATCCTGACCTGGAGGAGCGCCGTCGCGCCCTGGCCCGTCTGGTGGGCATAGAACAGAAGGTGTGGATGCAGGTGGAGGGGTTCGACAAGGTGCATCCCATCGCCAACGAGGACCTGGATCGCAGCACGCCGGACAAGACCGCCTCGGTGCACTTCATGCGTTTCGAGCTCACGCCGGCGATGGTGGCCGCAGTCAAGGGAGGCGCGGCGATCCTGGCCGGCATCGACCACTCAGACTACCGTGTCGAGGTGACGGTGCCCGAGAACGTGCGCGCGTCGCTGGCGGCCGATCTCGCCTGATCCTGACACGGCGGCCGCGGCCGCCAGGCAACACGAAGGGGGAACGTGATGCTGCAGGAGGTATTGCTCAAACAGGCCCGCAGCCGGCTGGCGGGTCTGCCGCTCGCGGTCGAATTCTGGAACGGCGAGCGCATCACCGCCCCGGCGGCCCTGGTGCGGCTGCGCGTCAACACCGCCCGCGCCCTGCGTGTGCTCGCCAACCCCAGCATGGGCGGCCTGGCCCGTGCCTACGTCGAAGGCTGGATCGACCTGGAGGGCAGGGCGCAGGATATCCTGGAGCTGGGCCGCACCCTGTGCCGGACCGAGGCCCACCCGACGGGGCATCGCGTCGATTGGCGCTGGTGGCGCCACACGCGCAGCCGCGACCGGCGCAACATCAGCTACCACTACGACGTCTCCAACGACTTCTACGGCCTGTGGCTGGACAAAAACCGGGTCTACTCCTGCGCCTATTTCGAACAGGGCGACGAGGATCTGGACACCGCCCAGGAAAAGAAGCTCGACCTCATCTGCCGCAAACTGATGCTCAAACCCGGCGAGCGTCTGCTCGACATCGGCTGCGGCTGGGGTGGGCTCATCATGTGGGCGGCCGAGCACTATGGCGTGCGCGCGCTGGGTGTGACCCTCTCCAACGACCAGTATGCTTATGTGCAGGAGGAGATCGGGCGGCGGGGGCTGGCCGGTCAGGTCGAGGTGCGGCTCATGGACTACCGCGACGTGCCGGAGGATCAACCTTTCGACAAGATCGCCAGCGTGGGCATGTTCGAGCACGTCGGCCGCATGAACCTGCCGGCCTATTTCGGCAAGATCCATCGGCTGCTCAGGCCCGGCGGGCTGGTGATGAACCATGGCATCACCTCGGTCGGCATCGACAGCAAGGGGCTGGGCAGTGACATCTCGGCGTTCGTCGATGACTACGTCTTCCCCGGCGGGGAGCTCACGCATGTGGCGCACGTCATCCGCGAGGTGGCGGCCGCCGGCATCGAGCCCCTGGACGCCGAGAACCTGCGCCCGCACTATGCCAGGACGCTGTGGAGCTGGGTGGAGCGGCTGGAAGCCAGGCAGGGCGAGGCCCGGGCCCTGATCGGTGAGCAGAAATACCGCATCTGGCGCATCTATATGGCAGGTTCTGCCTATGCCTTCGCGCACAACTGGCTGGCCCTGTTCCAGGTCCTTGGGGGCAGGCCCTTGGAGGGCGGGCGGCAGGAATATCCCTTCACCCGGCGCCACGTCTATTGCGGGTGAGGCGTCAGGGCCGGGAGGGGTAGAATAAGCCCTTCCCAGCCACAGGCCTGCCGCCATGCGTGCGCTCCTCACCGCGACCCTGATCCTCGCCTTGCCGTCTGCCCTGGCCGGCTGGGGCGACTTCGAATACGACTTCGACGAGGACAAAAAGCCCTGGCAGGAGGTGCAGGCCCAGCTCCCTGTCTATCCGCGGGCGGATCGTCTGATCCCGTTCGCGGTGAGTGCCGCGAGCCGCAATCGGTACTATCTCGACGAGGCCTCCCTGTCGGTGGGGGAGGACGGGGTGGTGCGCTACACGGTGGTCGTGCGCACGCCCGGCGGGGCGGAGAATGTCAGCTTCGAAGGCATGCGCTGCGAGACCGGTGAGCGCAAGCGCTATGCCTTCGGCCAGCCCGACGGCCAGGGCGGCGGTGAGTGGCGCCGCAACCGCCACGCCCGCTGGGAGCCCATCCAGGTGCGCCAGGCCACCGGCTATCACCGCGAGCTGTTCTACCACTACCTGTGCACGGTGGAAGGCAAGGGCGACCTCGCCGCCATCCGCCGCTATCTCAAGCAAGGCGGGCTCTATCGCAACGACGAAGGCGGCGTACGCTAACCGCTCATGACCGTCAGGCCGCCCCTGCGCATGACAGCGACGTTGATAGCCTGAACGGTTCCCTCCGCCGCAACCCCTGCCCCGCAGGCGGGGGGCTGGGATGCCGGCTCGCGCCGAACTTACGCTAACCGTTCAGCGCCGCCGGCCGTTGGGCGAGACCGAGCCGGTGCACCACCCAGCCGAGGGCCAGGTAGAGCGCCGTGCTGCCCAGGTAGGGCGGGTAGTATTGCACGACCCGCCCGGCGTATTCGGCCAGGGGCATGGCCTCGAAGTGACCCGAGTAGGCCCAGTAGGTCAGATTGGAAATGACGAAGGCCGCGGTGGTGGCGACCGCCCCCACCGTAGCGAAGGCCAGCACCCCTGGCTGCGCCGCATGCGCCAGCCAGCGGCCGGCGAGCCACATCAGCGCATAGGTCGGCACCAGCCCCCAGTAGGCGGGCGTGAGGCACCAGCCGGCCTCGGTGGCCGTGCGGGCGAGCAGCACGTCGATGGCGAAGGCTGAGGCCATCAGCGCGGCGAAATGGCCGAGCCCCCAGGCCCGGGCACATCCCAGCCACAGCCCGCCGAGCAGGAAGACCGCCAGCGAGGCGTCCGGCAGGCTGACGGCGCTGCCGAAGTGGCCCCAGCGGGTGAGGGCGAGCAGGGCCAGAAGGGACAGGAACAGGGCGTGGCGGTGGCGCATGGCGGCTCCTTGGCTGGTAGTGTCGGGTCAGCGACGGGACATTTTACTCCGCTCTCGTCGCGCGCTCAGAAGGTCCACTCCAGCTGCACGAGGCCACTGCGGCCGGGGGTCTGATAGCCGTGCGCGAGGCTGTAGTCGCGGTCGAACAGATTGTCGATGCGTAGCCGCGCGTGCACGGCGTCGCTCAGCCGGTATTCGCCGCTGATGTTCACCACGCTGTAGCCCGGCAGGCGCACGCGGCTGAAGGCGGTGGCGTGGATGTCCTCGCGCGCGCCCGAGGCCTTGACCTCGGCGGCAAATGTGAGCGGGCCCGCCGTGCGGCGCAGCTGCAGGCTGCCCAGGCGTTTCGCCCGCCGCAAAAGCGGCTGTCCGGTCGCGGCGTTGCGCGCATCCTGCAGGGTGAGGCCCGCCTGCAGCTCCCACCCTCCCAGACGGCCGCGCAGGGATGCCTCCCAGCCATCGCTGCGCGCGCGGTCGAGATTGACGAGCCCGGTCGGCCAGACGTAGACGATGAGATCGCGCGTGCGGGTGTCGAAATACACGAGGCGTGTCTCCAGCCCTGCGGTGCCAGCCTGAAGGCCGATCTCCCGGCTGCGCGCCTTTTCCGGCCGCAGGTTCGGGTTGCCGCCCCAGGCGGGGGGGGTGTACAGATCGTTGAAGGTCGGCGCACGGAAGGCGGTGCCGGCATTGGCGATCACGCGCAGCCCCGGCCGCAGCGCATAGGCATACCCGGCCGACCAGGTGGTGTGGCCGCCGAAGTCGGTGTAGTCGTCATGGCGGGCATCGAGCTGCAGGCCGTGGCGCGCGAATTCGGCCAGATAGCCGATGGTGGCGTGTCTGACCTCGCGGGCGGAGCGGGTGTAGGCGTCGTTGCTCGACACCCGCCGCCCGAGCCAGCCCAGGCCCAGGCTGAGCGTCTGTGCGGGTGCGAGCGCGAGCGTGTTGAGCCAGTCCGCCTGCCGGTTGCGCGTGTGCACCCGGCCGGCCGCTGCGCTGTCGAGGAAGCTATCGAGCGCATCGCGGCTCAGGCCGAGCATGAGGCGGCTCGTCCAGGCCTCGGTCAAGCGGTTCTCGCTCGTCACCTGCAGGGCGTCCAGGTCCTGCTCGGAGCGGTTCGACCAGGTGCCGTCATACTGCACCTTGCCGCGGCTGGCCCGCGCGCTGAGGCCCAGGCGCTGCCCGGGCCGCCAGGCATGCTCGAGATTGAGGCTCAGGGTGGTGTTGCGGTAGCCGTCGCGGTCGGTGTCGGCGGGGGCGAATACGAACGGCGCAGGGATGAACTCGGCGCGGGCGGCGGAGAAGCCATCCTGGTCGAGGTGGGAGACGCCGAGGTGGTAGCGCGTGGCACCGATCTCTCCGCCGTGGCTTGCCTTGAATTCACGCCGGCCGTAGCTGCCGGCGCCGAGGGCAACCCGTCCGGCCGGGGCACCGGCGCCGCGTTTGCTGAAGATCTGCACCACGCCGCCGATGGCGTTGGCGCCGTAGAGGGCGCTCACGTTGCCGCGCACGACCTCGATGCGCTCGATGTCGGCGAGCAGGAGCTGATCGACGGCCGTCGCACCGGTGGTGGCCGAGTCGATGCGCAGCCCATCGAGCAATACCAGGGTCTGATCCGATTCGGCGCCGCGCAAAAAGAGGCTGGCCTGCGTGCCCAGGCCGCCCGTCTGGGTGATCTCGATGCCGGCGACCTGTCTGAGCAGAGTGGGCAGATCGGGGGCCGCGCTGGCGCGGATGTCGGCCTCGGTCAGCACCGTTGTGTGGCGCACACTCTGGCTCAGGGTCTGGGGCAGACGGCTGGCCGTCACCACGATCTCGTCGAGCAGGGCATCGTCTGCCGGCGTGGCAGGGGATAGGTTCAGCAGGATGAGGCCGCAGGTGGCCGCGGCCAGGCGATGGCGTTGCATGTCACGTCCTTTCTCGCAAGCCCTCCGCTTGCGCTTGAGCGGGTTGCGGAAGCGGGGGAGAGGACGGACCGGACGGCCGGCGCGCCACGCCCCGCGGCTTCCAGTGGTCGTTGACAGGCCGGTATCCGGGCTCGCGCATGAGGCCAGGTCCGCCTTCCCGGATGCCGCGGCATCCAGTGGCTACGTGGGACCGCCGTGAGGCGCTTACCGTTGCGGGGGCAGCACAGGTCTTGCACCTGTTTCCCGTTTAAGCCGAGATCCGAGGATCTCATGCACCGTGTCGGGCTGGATCATATCGGGTGGGTACGGGCCGATGCAACCGGGCCCGAAAATCCGTTTGGGCAGGGCAGACAATAGTTGACAATTAAACTCAACAATTGCAGTATGGCGCAACCGAACCCGGTACATCCGTATTGACACATCTATTGAGAGGAAGGGAAAACATGGAACTGGTCATCAATGGCAGAACGATCGAGACCGATGCCGAAGGCTATCTGGTCAATCTCGAGGATTGGTCGCCGGAAGTGGCGGAATACCTGGCCCAGCAGGACAAGCTGACCTTGGGCGAGAACCACTGGAAGATCATCAACTACATGCGCGACTACTTCCACGAGTACGGCACGGCGCCCAATCTGCGCATCCTGCAAAAGGCCCTGAAGGAGGAGTTCGGCGAGGAGTGGGGCGACAAGAAGTTCCTCTTCGACCTCTTCCCCTATGGCCCGGCCAAGCAGGCCGGGCGTTACGCCGGTACACCGAAGCCCACCGGCTGCGTCTGAGGGCGCTCACCGTCTCTGGCGGGATGCCGCCCTCAGCCGGCGGTCGAGCCCGCCGCGCTGTCGGGAGACATGAAAAAGCCCCGCGAGGCGGGGCTTTGCGTTGGCAGTCAGACTTGGGATGGGTTGTCTGACTCGCCCGCCTCAGTGGACGGTACCGAACGACCGGTCGATGCTCCCCGGCGGTACGGGGATGCCGGCCAGGCGGCAGCCCTGGGTCACGGGACCGCCGGGAAAGAGCTTGTACAGATAGCGCAGCCCACCGTAATCCGCATAGGCCGACTCCAGGGACTTGAGCAGGCTGCGGGCATTGGGGGCGGGGCCGCACTCGGCGTACAGGTCGCGCAGATGGCAGATGACATCGAGGCGCTCATCATTCAGAGCCAGACCCTCGGCCGCGGCCCGTTCTCGGGCACGCGCCTCGGTCCAGGTTTCCAGATCCTGGAGATAGGACTCGGCCTCGCAGTGCGCCATGTGCTCGGCGTTGATCAGCTTGTTGATGTCCATCATGGTCGGTCTCCTTGCGTTGAACCCCGTCGCGCGGGTTGATTCATCCATAGCAAAGATCACCGCAAATGCAACAAGTCATTGAAAATAATACATAATCATCCGCTTATCTCGCGCACGACGCGCAGCCCCAGATTGGTGTCCATCTCGCTGCGCATCCTGGGTCTGCGTGCCGCGAAGCGGGCGTCCCGCACCCCTTCGAACCAGGAACCGCCCTTGGTGACGATCCATTGGCCGGCATGGCCTGCGGCCGAGTTTTCCGGGTCGAGCGGGCCCTGCCAGAGATCGGTGGTGAGTTCCCAGACGTTGCCGTGCACCTCGTGCAGCCCCCACACGTTGGCGGGGTAGCTGCCGACATCGCACACCCGGTGCAGCGGCACGCAGAAGGGCAGCCAGCTGCGCCAGCCTGACCGGGCGACGCCCACGAGCGAGGCGGTGTTGGCCTCCCCGCAGCCCAGACGGTCGCCGAAGCAGTAGTCGGTCAGGCTACCGGCCCGGGCGGCGTACTCCCATTCCCGTTCGTCCGGCAGGCGGTAGCGCTGGCCGGTCTCATGGCTCAACCAGTCCAGATAACCCTGGGCATCGAGGCTGCTGATGTTGATCACCGGTTGCCGCCCTTGCGACTGGATCAGATGGTCGGGCCAGACCAGACCGGCGGCTTGGGCATAGCGCGCATACTCCTCGGCGGTGACGGCGAAACGCCCGATGGCATAAGGGCTGGCGATCTCCGCCACCCGCCGGGCGAGTTCCCCGAAACGGCGAGCGTCGTCGGCGCTGCCCATGAGGAAACGGCCGGGCGGGATGACCGCGAGCTCGGGGCCGTGTCCGCCGCTCTTCAGTCTGTCCGTGAAAAAGGGATCGAGCCCTGCCGCCTGCGCCGCTTCGGCTTGGCATCTGCGCAACTGCGCGGGGGTGAGATCGTGGATGAGGCCGGCGAGGGTCGTGCTGTCCATGCACGTTTGTCCTGGACGATGCCGGACGGTTCCGTTCAGCCCGACTTCCAGTGACCGGACTTGCCCCCAAGCTTTTCGAGCAGACGGATGTTTTCGATCACCATGCCACGATCCGCCGCCTTGCACATGTCGTAGACGGTCATCAGGGCCACGCCGACCGCGGTCAGGGCCTCCATTTCCACGCCGGTGCGGCCGACCGTCTCGGCGGTGGCGGTGCAGACGATGCCATGTCCCGGAAGGTCGACATCGAAGTCCACACGGATGCGTGTGAGGGCGATGGGGTGGCACAGGGGGATCAAGTCCGCGGTGCGCTTCGCGCCCATGATGCCGGCCAGCCGGGCGACGCCGAGGACATCGCCCTTCTTGCTGTCGCCGGCCAGGATACGCTCCAGGGTGTGCGGCTGCATGCGGATCACGCCAGTGGCCACGGCGACGCGACGGGTTTCCGGCTTCGCGCCCACGTCCACCATGATGGCGCGGCCCTGATCATCGAAATGGGTCAACTCCGACATCGTGCAAGGAACCGGTTGGGGGTGGGGCTATCATAGCCTCATGCACATTCGCCACGCCATTGCGCTTGCCCTGATCGTCGCCTTTCCCATCCGGGCGAGCGAGCTGCCGGACCTGGGCGAATCGGCGCGCACCACCCTGAGCGAGGCGCAGGAGACCCGGCTGGGGCGCGAGATCATGCAGCAGATCCAGGCCAGCCGGGACTATCTCGACGATGCCGAGATCACCGAGTATCTCAATGCCCTCGGCGACCGGCTCGCCGCCAACAGCCCGAGCCCCTACCGCCGCTTCGAATTCTTCGTGGTGCGCGATCCCACCATCAATGCCTTCGCCCTGCCGGGTGGTTACATCGGCGTGCACACCGGACTCATCTCGGCGGTGCGCAACGAGTCCGAGCTGGCCGCCGTCCTGGCACACGAGATCGCCCATGTGACCCAGAACCACATCGCCCGCATGGTGGATGCCCAAAAGAGCTCGGGCCTGGCCACGCTGGCCGCCTTGGCCGTCGCCATCCTGGCGGCACGCGCCAACAGCCAGGTCTCGCAGGCCGCCGTCACCCTGGCCGGGGCCATGAATGTGCAGAGTCAGCTCGATTTCAGCCGTGACCACGAGCGGGAGGCGGATCGGGTCGGACTGCAGACCCTCGTGCAGGCCGGTTACGCCCCTGCCGGCATGGTGAGCTTCTTCGAGCGTCTGCAGGCCGAGGGCCGCCTGGTCGAGAGCAATGCGCCGGCCTATCTGCGCACCCATCCGCTCACGTTCCAACGCATCGCGGACATGCAAAACCGCGTGGCCGACATGCCCTATCGCCAGCACCAGGACAGCCTGGAGTTTCGCCTGATCAGGGCGCGGGTGTGGGCCGAGGAGGGCGACGCGGCGCGCGCCCTGCAGGCTTTCGAGGCGCGGGCGCGCAGTGAGGCGGACGACGTCGCCATCTGGTACGGCCTGGCCCTCGCGGCGTTGCGCGCCGGCGAGCCGGGGCGCGCCGGCCAGGCGGTCGAGCGGCTCGATGCCCTGGTCGTGCACTCGCCCATCGTCGCCGGCGCGGCGATGCAAGTGGAGCAGGCCCTGGGGCAGGTCGACCGCGCCATCGCCCGGGGCAAGGCCGCCCTCAGGCGGTATTCCGCCCACCGTCCCCTCGTCTACACCTACACCCGCACCCTGCTCGATGCCAAGCAGAGCGCCGAGGCGCTGCGTTTCGTCGAGGAGCAACTCCTGACCTGGCCGGAGGATGCGGCGCTGCACGCCCTGAAGGCGCGCGCCCATGCGGCGCTGGGGCAGAGGCTGGAGGCACACCTGGCGCAGGCCGAGGCACACCTGCGGCAGGGCGCGCTCGGCGCCGCCATCGAGCAGTTGCAGCTCGCGGTGCGCAGCGGCAGCGGCGACTTCCACAAGATGTCCATCGCCGAGGCGCGCCTGCGCGAGGTCAGGGCGCTGCAGCAGCAGGAGGCGATGCGAAGATAGGCCGGCGAGGGCAAAGCTCGCTTTCGGCGCTGACTCTCGGACGATGTGCCGGCCTGCCCGTCTGAGGCACGACCGGCCGTCCCGCGGCATCTACCTAGTCCCTTGGACCATAGTTACCATTTACCCGCCTGCCACCGGCCCGGACAATGCCGCGGTCCGACACCATCGTGAGGAGAGCGAACATGTCCATGTCCCGACGCGAGTTTCTGCAGGTCTTGGCCGCCGCCGCCGCATCCGGGCTGGCCCTGGACAGCAGGTCCGTGCTGGCCGGCAACCTGCCCAGCGGTTACTACGACATGCCGCCGGCGGGCAACGTCTCCTTCCTCCATTTCACCGATTGTCACGCCCAGCTGCTGCCCATCTGGTTCCGTGAACCCAACGTCAACCTCGGCGTGGGCGCCATGGCCGGCAAGGTGCCCCACCTGGTCGGCCACCATTTCCTCAAACACTTTGGCATCAAGCCCGGCACCGCCGACGCGCATGCCTTCACCTATCTCGACTTCCAGACGGCCGCCAAGACCTATGGCAAGGTGGGCGGTTTTGCCCACTTGAAGACCCTGGTCGACAAGGTGCGGGCCTCGCGTCCCGGTGCCTTGTTGCTGGACGGGGGGGACACCTGGCAGGGTTCCGCGACCTCGTTGTGGACCAACGCGCAGGACATGGTGGATGCCTGCATCGCGCTCGGTGTCAACCTCATGACCCCGCACTGGGAGGCCACTTTCGGTGCCGACCGGGTGATGCAGGTGGTGCAGAACGATTTCGCCAAGAACGGCGTCGAGTTCGTCGCCCAGAACATCGTCACCAGCGATTTCGGCGACCAGGTGTTCAAGCCCTACGTGCTCAAGGAGGTCAACGGCGTCACGGTGGCCGTGGTCGGCCAGGCCTTCCCCTACACGCCCATCGCCAACCCCCGCTACCTGGTGCCGGACTGGTCCTATGGCATCCGCGACGACTCCATGCAGAAGTGGGTCAACGAGGCCCGCGCCAAGGGGGCCAAGGTCGTCGTCGTCCTGTCGCACAACGGCATGGACGTGGACCTCAAGCTGGCGAGCCGGGTCGACGGCATCGATGCCATCTTCGGCGGTCACACCCACGACGGGGTGTTCCAGCCGGTGCCGGTCAAGACCCCCAACGGCGGCACCTGTCTGGTCACCAACGCCGGCTCGAACGGCAAGTTCCTCGGCGTCATGGACTTCGACGTCAGGGACGGCAGGATCCGCGGCTGGAAGTACCGCCTGCTGCCGGTGTTCGCCAACTTCCTGCCGGCCGATGCGAAGATGGAGGCCCTGATCAAAAAGATCCGCGCACCCTATGAGGCCAAGCTCAACGAGGTGCTGGCGGTGAACGACGGCGATGTGCTCTACCGCCGCGGCAATTTCAACGGCACCTGGGACCAGCTCATCTGCGACGCGCTGATGGAGGTGAAGGGGGCGGATGCCGCCTTCTCGCCGGGTTTCCGCTGGGGCACCACCATCCTGCCGGGCGAGTCCATCACCAGGGAGCGGCTGATGGACCAGACCGCCATCACCTATCCCTACACCACGCTGACCCCCATGAGCGGCGAGATGATCAAGACCATCATGGAGGACGTCTGCGACAACCTCTTCAACCCCGACCCCTATTACCAGCAGGGCGGCGACATGGTGCGGGTGGGCGGCATCGAGTACACCATCGCCCCCAACGCGCGCATGGGCGAGCGTATCCGTGACATGCGCATCAAGGGTAAGCCGGTCGAGGCCAACAAGACCTACAAGGTCGCCGGCTGGGCGCCGGTGGCCGAGGGGGCGAGCGGCACGCCGGTCTGGGAGGTGGTGGCCGAATATCTGCGTGGCAAGAAGGTGATCAAGGGCGTCAGGCTCAACACGCCCAAGATCGTCGGCATGGCGAACAACCCCGGCATGGCGTTCTGACCCGCCCACGCCGAGCGGCGGTCTGCGCCCCCGTCGTGAAGAAGTCCCACAGGCGTGGACCTTTTTCGTGCGTGCGCGGCGCCGACCGGGGCGCGGCAGCGGCCGCGCAGATCACGGCGGCGCTCGTCTGGGTTAGGCCTTGCCCGTGCTGCCGAAGCCGCCGGTGCCCCGCTGGCTTTGCGCGAATTCCTGCACCAGGCGGAATTTCGCCTGCACCACGGGCACGATGACCATCTGCGCGATGCGCTCGAGCGGCGCGATGGTGAAGGCCTCCTGGCCGCGGTTCCAGACCGAGACCATGAGCTCGCCCTGGTAGTCCGAGTCGATGAGGCCGACCAAATTGCCCAGCACCACGCCGTGTTTGTGGCCCAGCCCGGAGCGCGGCAGGATCATGGCGGCATAGCCGGGGTCGGCCAAGTGGATGGCAAACCCCGTCGGGATCAGGCGGGTCTCGCCCGGGTTCAGGGTGAGCGGGGCGTCCAGGCAGGCGCGCAGGTCCAGCCCCGCCGCGCCCGGGGTGGCGTAGTGGGGCAGCTGGCCGCCGATGCGGGGGTCGAGGAGCTTGAGGTCTACGTACATGTCACTGAAACAGGCCGTTGTAGAGGTTAGCGATGTGTTCGATGAGCCTTCGCGCCTGGGTCAGCTTGTCGGCACGGGGCAGGCGGTGCTGGCCGTCGTCGTCGAGCAGCAGCAGCTCGACCTCGTCGGCGCCGATCGCCTCGCGCGCGTCGTTGGCGACGATGAGCGGCAGGTGTTTACGGCGCCGCTTGAGCTCGGCGTACTCCTCCAGGTTCTCGATTTCGGCGGCAAAGCCGACGCAGAACGGGGGCTTGGGACGGCTCGCCACATTGGCGAGGATGTCCGGGTTGGGCGCCAGCTCCAGGGTGAGGATGTGGGCATCCTTCTTGATCTTCATCTCGCTGGGATTGAGCACGTAGTAGTCGGCCACCGCCGCCACCGAGATGAAGATGTCGGCGGCGTCGACCTCGGCCTCCACCGCCTCGAGCATCTCCTGGGCTGAGGTCACGCGCAGGACTCGGGCCCCAGCGGGCGCGGCAAGGCAGGTGGGGCCGGTGACCAGGGTCACTGCCGCGCCGGCCTCCACGGCGGCGCGCGCGACGCTGTAGCCCATCTTGCCGGAACTCAGGTTGGTGATGCCGCGCACCGCGTCGATGGCCTCGAAGGTGGGGCCGGCGGTGATGAGCAGCTTGAGGCCCTTGAGCCGTTTGGGCCTGAATCTCGCCTGCAGGGCCTCCGCGATCTGGGCCGGTTCGAGCAGGCGGCCGTAGCCGGTCTCGCCGCAGGCCTGCTCGCCCTCGACCGGTCCCAGCAGGATGACGCCGTCCGCCTCGAGCTGGGCGACATTGCGCCGGGTGGCGGGGTGATCCCACATCTGCCGGTTCATGGCCGGGGCGAGCAGCAAGGGGCAGTCGCGCGCCAGGCAGAGGGTGGAGAGCAGGTCGTCGGCGCGCCCCTGGGCGAGCTTGGCCAGGAAGTCGGCCGAGGCGGGGGCCACCAGGACGGCATCCGTGCCGCGGGTGAGCTCGATGTGGGCCATGCCGCCCGCAGCCCGTTCGTCCCACAGGTCGGTGTAGACGGGGTGGCCGGTGATGGCCTGGAAGGTGGCCGGCCCGACGAAGTGACGCGCCGCCGCGGTCATCACCGCCTGCACCTCCACCCCGTCCTTCACCAGCAGGCGGGCCAGCTCCGCCGCCTTGTAGGCGGCCACACCGCCGGTGATGCCCAGCACGATGCGTTTGATGGGGGTCTCCATCCTGAGGCACAAATTGATTACAGTTTCGTCATTCTACAAAGACGGGAGGGCAAGATGGCGATCACCGACTGGCCCGAGGGGGAAAGACCGCGCGAGAAGCTGCTCGAGCGCGGCGCGCAGGCCCTGTCGGATGCCGAGCTGCTAGCCATCTTCCTGCGCGTGGGGGTGAAGGGCAAGAGCGCGGTGGCCCTGGCGCGCGAGCTCATCGAGCACTTCGGCAGCCTGACCCGGCTGTTTACCGCCCCGCAGGCCGAATTCGACCGCTTCCCCGGCCTCGGGCCGGCCAAGTATGCGCAACTGCAGGCGGTGCTGGAAATGGCGCGCCGCGCCTTGGCCGAGGAGATACGCCGCGGCGATGCCCTCAGCTCCCCCGCCGCGGTGCGCGCCTACCTGCGCCTGCGTCTGGAGGGCCTGGCACACGAGGTGTTCATGGCCGTTTTTCTGGACGCCCAGAACCGGGTCCTGGCCGCCGAGGAACTGTTTCGCGGCACCCTGACACAAACCAGTGTATATCCGCGTGAAGTGGTGAAGCGGGCCCTAGCCCACAACGCCGGCGGCGTCATCCTCGCCCACAACCATCCCTCCGGGGTGGCCGAGCCCAGCCAGGCCGACCGCTGGCTGACCGACCAGCTCAAACACGCGCTGGCCCTGGTGGACGTGAAGGTGCTGGACCATTTCATCGTCGCCGGCGGGCGGGGTGTGTCATTCGCCGAGCGGGGCTGGCTCTGACCGCGGCCGGGGTGGTTCACGCCCGCCGGGCGTGAGCTGGTCCGCGATTTGCTTCATGCTGGCTGTTGATTTACTGACTGGACCACAGCGTTGCAGCCCGATCCAACCCTGTCCTTCGATTTCGACACCTGGGCGGCCCTGGCCAAGGAGGATGCCGCTGCCTTCGAGCGCCGACGCCAGGAACTGCTGGAGCAGCTCATCGCCCAGGCGCCGGAACACCTACAGGGGCGGCTGCGGCGGCTGCAGTGGCGGATCGATGCCGAACGCCGTCGCTACAAGCATCCGCTCAAGTCCTGCATGGCCCTGCACGCCATGATGTGGGAGTCCATGTACGGCAGCGGCGGCCTGTTGGAGGCGCTCAATGCCCTGCGCGAACCGCTCCTCGGTCAGTCGCCGAAGCCGACCAGGTCCGGCGACATCCTGCCTTTCCGCCGTTGAGGATCAGGCTCCGCACGGCGGCTCGCCATCTCCGTTCGGATGTCGTCAGCCCCCGCGATCCAATGCGGTTTGCGCGAGCGATCGGCGCAGCGCTTCGATGACGAGGGCGCGCAGCGCCCGCCAGGCAGGTCCGCCGCTCAAGGGGTGGCGCTGGTTCACCTCCAGCTCGATGCCGAGGTAGCCCTGCGCCGGAAAGCGGCGGCGCAGCCAGGCGGTGAGCCCATCGGAACGGCCGGTGTAGGGGTAGTTGCGGCGCACCCGGATGTCGGCGGCGAGCGAGCGCATGGCCTGCTGCCAGCGTCGGCACAAAGCCGCTTCGGCCGGCCGGCGCGGATCGTAGAGCAGGCCCACATCGGCATTGCGCACCACGCCGTCCAGGACCGGGGTGAAGCTGTGGGCGGAGATGTGCAGCACCCAGCCGCCACGAGCCAGCTGGGCGGCGATCAGGCCCTCGACCCGCTCGCGGTAGGGCAGATAGTAGCGCCGCAGGATCTCCCGCCGGGTCGCTGTGGGCAGGGGGCGGGTGATCTCGGAATAGAGCCGGGGATGGCCGGGAGAGCGGTTTAGGTCGATGACGAGCCGGCTCACCGTGGATACCACCAGCGGCGCGTCGAGGGCCGCCGCCAGTTCGCGCGCCAGGGTGAGGGCGCCCGGGTCATGGCCGCGGTGGCTCTCGAGCAAGTCCGCATGCGCCCGGAACAGGGGCCGATAGGGGGCCGGGACACGGTTGCCGCCATGCTCGCAGGTGATGAGCAGGTGCATGCCCGAGCGCGGCGGCTGCGCGTTCGCGCCGGTCATGCGAGGCCCAAGAAGAGGCGACCCTGCGTCAGGCAGTCGCATAGTTCACGGTAGACGGCCTCCAGGCGCGCCCGGTCCGCAGCCAGGCCGGCTGCGCGCAGTAGGCGTCGGGCGAGCGGTCCCTCCTCGCGCAGGATGTTGAGGGGCTCGCGCCAGGGCTGGGGGATGATCCGCCAGCCGGCATCCAGCAGGTGGCCCCACAGGGCGGCGGCCGTGCAGCGCCAGGCGGGATAGTCGAGCAGCCGGAGATAGGCGGCGTCGTCGATCACCGCGCGCTCGCCATCGCGGATGCAGGCCCAGAGGATGTCTGCCAGGCCGGCGGTGGCCATGGCCTGTTGCTCCGACAGGCTGCACCAGCGTTCCTCATAGAGGCTCTGGATCACCCTGGTGGTGGCGGCGGCGATCGCCAGGTCGGCGCGCGGGCACTCCTGCATGTCGATGACCCGGATCTCCAGGGCCATGCGGTCGAAGCGCGGGATCGCGCCGCGGGCGTTGAGCCATTCATACCGCAACACGCCCGTCGGATCGAGCGGGGCGAGCTCGGCGTACATGGGCGTCAACACGCGCTCGCGGTACTCCGCCTGGCTGCCGACGGTCTCCGGGATGAGCGCGCCCATGCTGCTCGGGACCGCGGCCTGGTGCCGGGCGTGGGCGGCCATGCGGCCATCCAGGGCATCGGCCCTCTCGCCACCCATGTATGGGGAGCTCGCCGCGAGCGCGGGCAGGATGGGCAGGACGAGCCGGGTGGCAGCATGCAGGCGGGCGAACTCCTCGTCATCGGCGAACGGCAGATTGAGGTGCATGCTCTGCAGGTTGGCGAAGCCGGGCTGGCGACAATCGAACAGGCGGTCGTAGGTCCGGTAGATCTCGGCCTGGGCATGCGGCCACAGCCGGGTCTCGCTGCGCGGGTCTATCCAGGGATGGCTGCCGCCGGGCATGAGACGCGCCCCCTCGGCGGCGAGACGCCGTTCGATCTCGCCGATCTCGCGTTGGAACTCATCCGCCAGCGCGGCCAGGTCCGGCGCGGGGATGCCGTTCTTGAGCTCGATCACGTGCAGGGTGAGCTCGTTCGACCAGCTCGTCGTCCCGCGCGCCAGCTCGTTGACCACCTCACCGCGGTCGTCGCGCAACAGCCGGTCGGCGATCGGCCGGACGGCCAGGGTCTGGCGGTCGACGATCATGTACTCCAGCTCGATGCCGAAGGCGGAAAAGGCGGTGAGGGCCGATGCCGCGGCGCCGGTGGTCATCTTGCCGCGCCCCGCTTGCGGGCCTCGATGCGGCGCAGGAACACCCCCATGACCTCGCGGTAGAGGGCGTCTTTCAGTACGCCGTCCTCGTTGCCGGCGTCCACGTTGGGGTTGTCGTTGACCTCGATGACCAGGCAGCGGTCCTGGACCTGCTTGATGTCGACGCCGTAGAAGCCGTCGCCCATCAGGCCCGCCGCCTTGAGCCCCAGGCGCACGACCTCCTCTGGGACCTCGCCGATGCTGTAGGCCACGGTGGGGCCCTCGACATAGTCGCTGCGGCGCTCGCCATGCTTGACGATCTGCCAGTGTCCGGGCGCCATGTAGTAGCGGCAGACGAACAGCACGCGCCGGTCGAGCACGCCGACGCGCCAGTCGAACTCGGTGGGCAGCCACTCCTGGGCGATGACCAGCTCCGACTTCTCGAGCAGGGCGCTCACCCGGGCATGCAGCTGCGCCTCGGTCTCCGCCTTCACCACGCCCATGGAGAAGGAGCTGTCCGGCTGCTTGAGCACGCAGGGCAGGCCCAGGGCGTGGATGATCTCGCCGACGTTGCCCTTGTGCACCACCAGCGTGCGGGGTGCGGGCAGGTGGTGGCGGCCGAGCAATTCCGCCAGGTAGACCTTGTTGTTGCACTTGAGGATGGACTCGGGGTCGTCGATCACCACCAGACCCTCGGCCGCCGCGCGGCTGGCGAACTGGTAGGTATAGTGGTTGACGTAGGTGGTGTCGCGGATGAACAGGGCGTCGAACTCGGCGAGCCGCCCGTAGTCCGCACGGGTGATGAGGGTGGGCTGCAGGCCCACCGACTCGGCCGCCTTCTGGAACTTCTCGATGGCGCGCGGGTTGGAGGCCGGTTCCGGGTTCTTCGGATCGACCAGGATGGCCAGGTCGTAGTGGGGCAGGGCACGCCGCCTCAGTCGCCGCGTGCGGCCGGCGATGTAGTCGCTGGCTGCCTGGACGACGAAATCGCGGTGCGCGTCCGGGATGTCGCTGGCGGCGATGGGTTTCACGCTCACGACCTGCCAATGGCTGCCGTGGCGTTCGAAATGCGCGCGCAGCAGGGGCGCCTGCAGCAGGTTGAACAGCTCGAGGGCGAGCTTGTCGTAGCGTTTGGCCAGGTTGCGGCCGAAGTAGATGGACAGCTCGAAACGCTGCGATTCGATGGGGGCGAGGGTGCGCTGGATCAGTTCATCGAGCCCCTCGGCCAGCAAGCGCACCAACCCTCTGGCATGCAGGTCCTCGATGGTGTTGGCGCGCGGCAGCGGTTTGTGGCCGCGCGCCTCGGCGAGCAACGAGACGTAGTAGCCGAGACTCTGATAGCGATAGGATCGGCACAGGTTGAACACCTTGACGGTGCGATCCTCGCCCCAGGCCGGATCGGTCAGGTAGGTGCGGGCGGCGACGATGTCCACACCCGGCAGGTCGAGCGGCCAGTCGCGGGGGTTCTCGACGACGATCAGGATGGCCATTCGGTGCGGGGACGGGCTGGCTGGATCACCAGCAGGTTGGCGTCGTGGGTGACGATGCCCAGCAGGATGGCCCCCACCACGCGGTCTATGCGCATCCAGTATTCATGCGACGGGCCGTAAGGGTGCGGGCCGTAGGGGTCGGCCACCAGCACGGTGCGGTTTTTGCGGTCGTAGCCGGCGAGGACGACGAAATGGCCGCTGGGCGTGCCGCGCAGGTCGTCCGGGATGTCGCTCGGGCCGTACTCGCGCGCCGTACGGTAGAGATAGGTCGAGGACAGACCGGTCAGGATCGGCAACCCGCGCCGCAGGAAGCCGCGGATCAGGCTGCGGGTGAGGTCGACGAAGCGCAGCCGCCCGCCCCGCTCGAGGAACTCCAGATAGCCCTCGGTGGCATGCTGCAGCCGGCGCTCGTGCTTGAGCTCGCGCTGCCGCGCGAGCCGCTCGGCGATGTCGACCCCGGGTGCGAACCAGGTCGGGTCGAACACCGTCAGGTTGTAGGTGTAGATGGTCGCCGGGTACCCCTGTCGCAGGGCATCGCAGGCGAGGTATACGGCGAAGGTGCCGCCGCCGTCCTCGAGCTTGCGGGTGCGCTCGACGACGGCCGACAGGGGCTCCTCCCTGCCCCAGTAGCGGTAGATCGCATGCAGGCAGGTCGGTCCGCAGGTGGTCTCGTCCGGTTGCGGCAGCATCCTCACCGGCAGGGTATGGACATCCGGCAGCACGTTGGCGATTCCCGCAGAGAGGTCTGTTTCACTTTCATTATGGGCCAGGCTGTGCTGGGGGCAATGCGGACAGGGTGAGGCCCGAAGCCGAGACGCCTTTGACGCGGCCGGCTTCACCGTGGTATAAAGCGCGTCTTTCGCGCAATGGATCAATCAGGGGACCCGAATCATGGCCCGAGTATGTCAAGTCACCGGCAAGAAGCCGATGGTGGGGAACAACGTCTCCCACGCCAACAACAAGACCAAGCGCCGTTTCCTGCCCAACCTGCAGTACCGCCGCTTCTGGGTGGAAAGCGAGAATCGCTGGGTGCGGCTGCGTCTTTCCAACGCCGGCCTGCGTCTGATCGACAAGAACGGCATCGATGCGGTGCTCGCCGATCTGCGTGCGCGCGGCGAGATCTGAGGGGGTGGACCATGGCTAAAGGCGGACGCGAGAAGATCAAGCTGGAGTCCACGGCGGGCACCGGCCATTTCTACACCACCACCAAGAACAAGAAGACCATGCCGGAGAAGATGGTCATCAAGAAGTACGACCCCAAGGCGCGCAAGCACGTCGAGTACAAGGAGACCAAGCTCAAGTGAGCCGGGTCTGGTCGGCCGCACGCAAACCCCGCCCCGGCGGGGTTTTTTGTTGCCGGTTTATCCCTGCGCCGATCTGTGGTTAGAATCGGGCTCCATGGATATTAAACCCAGATTTGTCATTAGGCCGGCCAGTGCCTTCGTCGGTCATTCGGGCATGGATGAGAACTCGCCATTGCCACGCCCCCAAGGCCTGCGCGCGCCAGGGTCTCCGTCTGGCGGCAGTATCAAGCCCGTTCGCTTAGCCCTAGAGGGACACCATGGGCTCGTTGCCCGTGCGCGAATCCGCTCGCCATACGGCTTGCCATCATTGCGCGGCCTAATGACAAATCTGGGTTAAAGGCAGACGCCGATGACTTACTGCCTCGCCATCAACACGGACCAGGGCCTGGTGTTCTGCTCGGATTCCCGCACCAATGCCGGCATCGACAACGTGAGCACCTATTCCAAGATGCACACCTTCGTCTGGCCGGGCGAACGCGTGTTCGTGCTCCTGTCCGCCGGCAACCTGGCCACGACCCAGGCGGTGGTGAAAAAGCTCAAGGGCGACGTGCCTACCGGCCTGGTGCCCAATCTCCTGAGCGCCAACAGCATGCAGGAAGCGGCGGACTACCTCGGCATCATCAGCACCCAGGTGCAGAAGACCCATGCCAGCCGAGACACGGCCAACACCAGTTTTGAGGCCACCTTCATCTTCGGTGGCCAGATCGGCACCCAGCCGCCCGAGATTTTTCTGGTCTATCCGCAGGGCAACTACATCCACGAATCACGTGATCACCCCTTCCTGCAGATCGGCGAGATCAAGTACGGCAAGCCCATCCTGGACCGGGTCATCAGGCGCGATCTGGACTTGGAACGCGCGGCGCGGGTGGCCCTGGTGTCGATGAATTCGACCATCCGCAGCAATGTCACCGTCGGCCCGCCGGTGGAGCTGCTGATCTACCCCCGCGACAGCCTCAACGAGGGCCGGCGCCTCTACCTCACCGAGGACGACCCCCTGAGCAAGGAGATCGGCGTCGAACGACGCGGGGGCAACCGGTCCCTACTTTCTGGATCTGCGCCGCTTGATCGGCTGAACGGCTGGAGCGGCAGGGGGAGCGCTCGCGTGCTGGCCGGACGCGCGCCCGGGCCCTACTGGGTCTTCTTCTGCTCCTCTTCGATGCGGTCCAGTTCCGCCTCCATCTCCGCGTCGCTGAGCGGGCGGTATGCGTCCTCCGGGCTGACGGGCGTCTGCTTGGCCAGCCAGCCGGCCACCAGCAGGCCCGCCTCGTAGAGCAGCCACATGGGCACGGCGAGCATGAACTGCGAGATGACGTCGGGCGGGGTGACGATCGCCGCGATGACGAAGGCGCCGACGATGACGTAGGGCCTGCCTTGACGCAAGGTCTCGACTTCGACCACCCCCATCTTGGTCAGGGCGACGACGACGATGGGGACCTCGAAGGTGACGCCGAAGGCGATGAACATCGTGAGGACGAAGTCCAGGTATTTGTTGATGTCGGTCATCACCGCCACCCCCTCGGGGGCGATGCCCACCACGAAACCGAACACCACCGGGAACACCAGGAAGTAGGCGAAGGCCATGCCGATGAGGAACAGCAGCACGCTGGCCACCGACAGGGGCAGGATGATCTTCTTCTCGTGGGCGTACAGACCCGGCGCGACGAAGGCCCAGACCTGGTACATGATGTAGGGCAGGGCGAGCAGGAAGGCGGTCATCATGGCCACCTTGACCGGCACGAAGAAGGGGGTGACCACTTCGGTGGCGATCATCTGCCCGCCCTGCGGCAGGGAGGCCAGCATGGGCTGGGCGAGCAGCGCGTAGAGTTCCTTGGCCCAGGGAAACAGGCAGACGAACAGCACGATCCAGGCGAGGGCCGCCCGCAGCAGGCGGTCTCTGAGTTCGATCAGGTGGGAGATGAAGGTCTGCTGGTCGTCCATGCTGGCGCGGGGGCCTGGCTCAGATCGCCGTCCACACCGTGGCCGGGACAGGCCGGGTCGGCTGTGGCATGCGTCGTGTGCCCAAGCGCATGTCGCTTAGTCGGAACGCGCTTGCTTGTCCGGCGCGGCCGCCGCGGCCGGCTGGGCGGGGGGCTTGCCGCCGGGGGCCTGGGGCAGGGCGGCCGGCGCAGCGGCAGCCGCGTCCGCTGCCTTGGACTGCTCGGCCACCAGGTCCGCATAAGCCTTCTTGGTGAGGCCATCATCCAGTGTGGACATGGCGGCGATCACCCGTTTCACCTGGTCCGCCTCCTCCTCGATCTCGCGCCGTGTCTCGTCGGCCAGGATCTCGTAGCGTTGCGCGGTCTCCTTCATCTCCTGCTGCAGCCGCCGCAGTTCCTCCAGCTTCATGTCCCGATCGATGTCCTGCTTGACCTGGGCCACGTACCGGTTGAGCCTGCCCAGCCATTGGCCGGCGGTGCGGGCGATCTTGGGCAGCCGCTCGGGGCCGATGACGATGAGCGCCACGATGCCGATGACCAGCAGTTCGGAGAAGGCGATGTCGAACATCAGGGGTCAGGGTTCAGAGGTCAGGCAAGAGGACGTGGTGAGGGGGCATGACCCGAGCTTCGCCTGCAACGGGTGGACTGCGCCCGGTATCGGAGCGTGGGCGTGGTTGGCCAGCCGGCGCGCGTCAACCCTGCTGCTTTTCCTTGACCTCGCCCTCGATCGTGGTGCCGGAGGCGGCCTGGCGGGGCAATTCCGCCGTCGCCTTGTCGTCCTTGCCCTGTTCTTCCCTCATCGCCTGCTTGAAGCCCTTCACCGCGCCGCCCAGATCGGCGCCGAGGTTGCGCAGTTTCTTGGTGCCGAACACCAGCAGCACCACCGCCAGGACGATCAACCAATGCCAGATGCTGAAGCTTCCCATCGTGTGACTCCTCTAAAAAAAGTTTGCGGACCGGATCGAGGCGCGCTCGAGCGGGACGCCGGGCCGTACCGAGCGCCTCCCTCTCGCCTGCGGCGGGGGGCGCAGCCCGGCCGCGGAAGCCCTCACATCGGGCGCAAGGGTCCCCCGCCGAAGACGTGCACATGCAGGTGGAAGACCTCCTGTCCGCCGCCCGGACCGGTATTGATCATGGTCCTGAAACCGTTGCTCAGGCCCAGCTCGCGCGCTAGCCGTGGAGCCAGCAGCAGGATGCGTCCCAGCAGGCCCGCATGCCCTTCGGCGCACTCGGCCAGCGAGGCGATGTGCACCTTGGGGATCAGCATGAAGTGTACCGGGGCGACCGGCCGGATGTCGTGAAAGGCGAGCACCTCGTCGTCTTCGTAAACCTTCGAGCAGGGGAGTTCCCCGGCCACGATCCTGCAGAAGATGCACTCACTCACTGTACCACCCTCCTGTTGCATGTGACAGCCTCACCGGGGGAAGCCCGGCGCAGGCGCTCATGCGCCCTCCTTGCGCGCAGCCTTTTCCGCGATGCCCGAAACCCCCTCGCGCCGTGCCAGCTCGGCCAGCACCGCCTCGGGGCGCAGGCCCTGATGGGCGAGCAGGACCAGGGTGTGAAACCACAGATCGGCGGTTTCATGGATCACCTTGTCCGGCAGGCCGTCCTTGGCCGCCATCAGGGTCTCGGCCGCCTCCTCGGCCACCTTCTTCAGGATGGCGTCCAACCCCTTGGCGTGCAGCCCGGCCACGTAGGAGGTCTGGGGGTCGGCCGTCTTGCGCGCCTCGAGCGTGTCCGCGAGACGGCTCAGGATGTCCGCCGGGTTCATCGTCTGTAGATCTCGTGCGGGTCCTTGAGCACCGGTTCCACCGCCTTCCATTCGCCGTTGTCGAGCCGCTGGAAAAAACAGCTCCTGCGTCCGGTATGACAGGCGATGTCGCCGACCTGTTCGACCTTGAGCAGGATCACGTCCTCGTCACAGTCGAGGCGGATCTCCTTCACCCTTTGGATGTGGCCCGATTCCTCGCCCTTGTGCCACAGCTTGCGGCGCGAGCGCGACCAGTAGACCGCCTCGCCGCGCTCGGCCGTCTGCTTGAGGGCCTCGCGGTTCATCCAGGCCACCATGAGGATGTCGCCGCTCGCTGCATCCTGTGCGATGGCCGGCACCAGACCCTCGTCGTTCCAGTTCACCTTGCCCAACCAGGCCTCGCTCATCGCCTGAGCACCCCCGATGCACGCGCGGGACCGCCCCGAACCTGTCCGAGTGCCCGGCGCTCGGCCGCTTGACGGTCGTTCACAACCGCACCTCGACGCCCTGCGCGGCCATGTACCGCTTGGCCTGCTCGACGGTGTATTCGCCATAGTGGAAGATGCTGGCCGCCAGGACCGCATCCGCCCCGCCCAGTTTGACGCCGTCGACCAGGTGCTGCAGGGTGCCCACGCCGCCGCTGGCGATGACGGGGATCGTCACCGCGTCGACGATGGTGCGGGTGAGTTCGAGGTCGAAACCGGTCTTGGCGCCGTCGCGGTCCATGCTGGTGAGCAGGATCTCGCCCGCCCCCAGGGCCTCCATGCGCTGCGCCCAGGCCACGGCGTCCAGACCCGTGGGGCGACGGCCGCCGTGGGTGTAGACCTCCCAGCGCGGATGTTCGCCGTCGGCGACCTGCTTGGCATCGATGGCCACCACGATGCATTGGGCGCCGAAACGGTCCGAGGCCTCCGCGATGAGCTGGGGGTTGGCGACGGCGGCGGTGTTGATGGACACCTTGTCGGCGCCAGCGGCGAGCAGGCGGCGCACGTCGTCGACGCTGCGCACCCCGCCGCCCACGGTGAGCGGGATGAAGACCTGGGCGGCCACTGCCTCGATGATGGAGAGGATGATGTCCCGGTCGTCGGAGCTGGCCGTGATGTCGAGGAAGGTGAGCTCATCCGCCCCCTGTTCGTCATAGCGCTTGGCGACCTCGACCGGGTCGCCGGCGTCGCGCAGGTTGACGAACTGCACGCCCTTGACCACCCGTCCGGCGGTGACGTCCAGGCAGGGGATGATGCGTTTGGCCAGGCCCATCAGGCTTCCATGCGGTATTCGGCCGAGCGGCCGTGCGCCTGCAGCCCTTCGCCGTAGGCCAGGGCGGCGGCGATCTCGCCCAGGGTGCGCGCACCGGCGGGCGAGACCTGGATGAGGCTCGTGCGCTTCTGGAAATCGTACACGCCCAGCGGCGAAGAGAAGCGGGCGGTGCGCGCGGTGGGCAGGACATGGTTGGGGCCGGCGCAGTAGTCGCCGAGGGCCTCGCAGGTGTTGCGCCCCATGAAGATGGCGCCGGCATGGCGGATGCGCGGCAGCAGGGTCTGCGGGTCCTCGACCGAGAGTTCCAGGTGTTCGGGGGCGATGCGGTTGGCGAGGTCGGCCGCCTCCTCGAGATCGCGGCAGCGGATGAGGCCGCCGCGATGGGCCAGCGACTGCGCGATCACGTCCTGCCGCGGCATGGTCGGCAGCAGACGCTGGATGCTCGCCTCCACCGCATCGAGGAAGGCGGCATCGGGCGAGACCAGGATGGACTGCGCCAGCTCGTCGTGCTCGGCCTGGGAGAAGAGATCCATGGCGATCCAGTCGGGCGGGGTGCGGCCGTCGCAGATGACCAGGATTTCCGAGGGGCCGGCGATCATGTCGATGCCGACGATACCGAAGACGCGGCGCTTGGCCTCGGCCACGTAGGCATTGCCGGGGCCGACGATCTTGTCCACCTGGGGCACGGTCTCGGTGCCATAGGCCAGGGCCGCCACCGCCTGCGCCCCGCCGATGGTGAACACACGGTCGACCCCGGCGACGGCCGCGGCGGCGAGGACCAGGTCGTTTTGCACGCCATCCGGTGTGGGCACCACCATGATCAGTTCCTTGACCCCGGCCACCTTGGCGGGGATGGCGTTCATCAGCACGGAGGAGGGGTAGGCGGCCTTGCCACCCGGGACATAGAGGCCGACGCGGTCGAGCGGGGTCACCTGCTGACCGAGCAGGGTGCCGTCGGCCTCGGTATAAGTCCAGGACTGCGTGAGCTGGCGCTCGTGATAGCGGCGGATGCGCTCGGCGGCCTCGGCGAGCGCCCGCTCCAAGCGCAGGGGCAGGGACTGCTGCGCCCGCGCCAACCGCTCCGGCGGGAGTTCCAGTTCGGCCAGACTCGCGGCCTGCAGGCGGTCGAAACGGGCGGTGTGCTCCAACACGGCGGCATCCCCCCGGCTGCGCACCGCGGCCAGGATGTCCTGCACGGCCGACTGGACGGCGGTATCGGTGGCTTCGGACAAGGCGAGCAGACGCTCGAGCTGCCGGTCGAAATCGCTCGCGGCCGTGTCGAGGCGGGTGATCGGGAGGTGGGCGCTCATGGCGGATGCAGCGTTGCGAGTCGCAAATTATATGCCGATCGGCGGATTTCGGCCCGCCGCCTGACGTAAGGCCTCGATGATGGGCTGGAGGCTGGCGTGCTTGAGCTTGAGCGCGGCCTGGTTGACCACCAAGCGGGAGCTGATCTGGGCGATCTCCTCGACGGCGACCAGGTTGTTGGCCTTCAGCGTGCCGCCGGTCGAGACCAGGTCGACGATGACGTCCGCCAATCCCACCAGGGGGGCGAGCTCCATGGAGCCGTAGAGCTTGATGAGGTCGACATGCACCCCCTTGGCGGCGAAGAACAGGCGGGCGGTCTTGAGATACTTGGTCGCCACCCGCAGCCTTGCCCCGCGACGCACCGCCGCCGCATAGTCAAAACCGACCGGGGTGGCGACCATCATGCGACAGCGGGCGATGTTGAGATCCACCGGCTGATACAGCCCCTCGCCGCCGTGCTCCATGAGGACGTCCTTGCCGGCGACCCCGAGGTCGGCCGCCCCATGCTGGACGTAGGTGGGCACGTCGCTGGCGCGGACGATGATCACCCGCACGTCGGGACGGTTGGTGGCGATGATGAGCTTGCGCGAGGCCTCCGGGTCCTCCAGCGGCGTGATGCCCGCGGCCGCGAGCAGGGGCAGGGTCTCCTCGAAGATGCGGCCCTTGGACAGGGCGAGGGTGAGGCTCATGATCTCTCCCGTCTGATCACGGCGCCCAGGGCGGCGAGTTTGTCCTCCAGCCGCTCGTAGCCGCGATCCAGGTGGTAGATGCGGTCCACCGTGGTCTCGCCCTCCGCCACCAGGCCGGCGATCACCAGGCCGGCCGAGGCCCTCAGGTCGGTGGCCATGACCGTGGCGCCGGTGAGTCGCTCCACGCCGGTGACCACGGCGGTATTGCCGTCGATGCGGATGTCCGCCCCCAGGCGGGCGAGCTCGACGGCATGCATGAAGCGGTTTTCGAAAATGGTCTCGCGGATCACCGCAGTGCCTGCCGCCACCGCGTTGATGGCCATGAACTGGGCCTGCATGTCGGTGGGGAAGCCGGGGTAGGGGGCGGTGCGGATGGAGACCGCCTTCAGACGCGGCGGCGCCTTGAGGCGGATCGCCTCGTGGCTGGGCGATTTCTCGCCTTCGATCTCGCAGCCGGCATCCATCAGCTTGTCCACCACGGCATCCAGGTAGGCGGTCGCGGTGCCGGTGAGCCTGACCTCGCCGCCGGTTGCCGCCGCGGCGCAGAGATAGGTGCCGGTCTCGATGCGGTCGGGCATGATGCGGTGGGTGGCGCCGGAGAGCCGCTCCACCCCCTGGATGCGGATCACGTCGCTGCCGGCACCGCTCACGCGCGCGCCCATGGCGTTGAGACACTGGGCCAGATCCACCACCTCCGGTTCCCGCGCGGCGTTCTCGATCACCGTCTCGCCCTCGGCCAGGCAGGCGGCCATCATCAGGTTTTCGGTGCCGGTGACGGTGACCATGTCGGTGAAGATGCGCGCGCCCTTGAGCCGGGTCGCGGTGGCGTTGATATAGCCGTGATCGACGCTCACCTCGGCCCCCATCGCGGCAAGGCCCTTGATGTGCTGATCCACCGGGCGGGCCCCGATGGCGCACCCCCCGGGCAGGGAGACACGCGCCTCGCCATGACGCGCCACAAGGGGGCCAAGCACCAGGATGGCCGCGCGCATGGTCTTGACCATCTCGTAGGGGGCGGTCGGGTTGTGCAGGGCGCTGGCGTCCAGACTGACCGTATCGCCTTCGCGCGCCACCTTCACCCCCATCTGTTCGAGCAACCGCAGCATGGTGCGGATGTCGTTGAGCGCCGGGACGTTGGTCAGGGTGAGCGGCTCGCGGGTGAGCAGCGCCGCGCAGAGGAGGGGCAGGGCCGCGTTCTTGGCGCCGGAGATGGCTAGCTCGCCCGTGAGGCGCCGGCCGCCGGCGATGACCAGTCTATCCATTGCGCTGCGCCCATTCCTCCGGCGTCAGCGTCTGCATAAACAGGGCGTGGATGTCGGCCTTCATGCGCTCGCCCAGGGCCTGGTAGACCCGCTGGTGACGGGCCACCGGCAGTTTGCCGCGGAACTCGGCGCTGACGATGACGGCCTTGAAGTGATGGCCGTCGCCGGTGACTCGCAGGCGCTCGCAGGGCAGGCCGGCGCGAATCCAGGTCTCGATCTGTTCGGGGGTGACCATGGTTGATGGCTCGCAGTCAGGTCAATGCCGCAGTTTATAGCCGCTTCTGAGCAGCAGCAAAGTCAAAGCCGCCACCAGCAGGGCACAGGGCAGCACCACCGCCAGCCCCAGCCAGGGGCTCACGTCGGAGACGCCGAAGAAACCGTAGCGGAAGCCGTCGATCATGTAGAAGACCGGATTCCCGTGCGACACCGTCTGCCAGAAGGCCGGCAGGGTATGGATGGAATAGAACACCCCGGAGAGGAAGGTGAGCGGCACGATGAGGAAGTTCTGTATGCCGGCCAGGTGATCGAACTTCTCCGCCCAGATGCCGGCGACGATGCCGATCGAGCCGAACACCACGCTGGCCGTCAGGGCGTAGGCGATGATCCAGGCCGGATGCGCCAGCGGCAGGTCGGTGAAGGCGAGCCCGACCAGCGCCACGCCCAGGCCCACCACCAGGCCGCGCACCATGGACGCGAGCAGATAGGCGAGAAAGAATTCGACATAGGACAGGGGCGGCAGCAGCACGAAGACGATGTTGCCGGTGATCTTCGACTGGATCAGGCTGGAGGAGGCGTTGGCGAACGCATTCTGCAGCACCGACATCATGATCAGCCCGGGCATCAGGAAGGCGGTGTAGGACACGCCGGGGTAGACCTGGACGTGCGCTTCGAGCACGTGGGAGAAGATCAGCAGGTAGAGTAGCGCCGTGACGATGGGGGCCGCCACCGTCTGCAGCGCCACCTTCCAGAAGCGCAGCAGTTCCTTGTACAGCAGGGTGACGAAACCGGCCATGCCTGCCCGCCCGCTCAAGCCTGCCCGCGCATCACCCGCAGGAAGACCTCCTCCAGGTCGGCCTGGGTGATGGCGAGTTCCTCGACCTGGATGCCTGCGCCGCGCAGGCTCGCCAGTATGCCCTCCAGCTCGGCGTAGTCGGGCAGGGCGAGGCAGAAGCGATCGGCCGTGCAGGCGACCAGCCGTCCCTGCAACGCCTCGGGCAGGCGGGCGGGCCTCAGTCTGAGTTCCAGACGCCGTTCACTGTCGGCGCCGAGCAGACTCGCGGTGCGGTCCAGGGCGACGATGCGGCCGTCTTTGAGCATGGCCACGCGCTCGCACAGCGCCTCGGCCTCTTCCAGATAGTGGGTGGTGAGCAGGATGGTGTGTCCCTGCCGGTTGAGCTGGCGGATGAAGGCCCAAAGGCTCTGGCGCAGCTCGACGTCCACACCGGCGGTGGGCTCGTCGAGCACGATCACCGGCGGCCGGTGCACCAGGGCCTGCGCCACCAGCACACGCCGCTTCATGCCGCCCGAGAGCCGGCGCATGTTGGTGTCGGCCTTGTCGGCAAGCCCCAGGTGGTGCAGCAGCTCGTCGATCCAGTCATCGTTGCGGCGCAGGCCGTAATAGCCGGACTGGATGCGCAAGGTCTCGCGCACCGTGAAGAAGGGGTCGAACACCAGTTCCTGCGGCACCACGCCGAGGCGCCGCCGGGCCTCGCGATAGCCGGTCACCACGTCGTGGCCCAGCACCGCTGCCCGGCCGGCACTCGCGCGGACCAGACCGGCCAGGATGCTGATGAAGGTGGTCTTGCCCGCGCCGTTGGGACCGAGCAGGGCGAAAAACTCACCCTCCTCCACGTCGAGATCGACGCCGCGCAGGGCGTGCACCGTTCGGTAGCGCTTCTCCAGCCCGCGCGCTCGGATGGCTGCGGCCATGTCAGGGCGATGCTACAGCCTGCGCAACGGGTCGGTGTGCGACCGACACACAGGCATCATGCGGCTGCGACGCATGCTGCAGAGGGGCGGCGCAGGCTCGCATCCTGTCTTTGACATCCTCCCCGGCCTGAAGGTCGGAGATCCCTACGGCGCTCATGGGCGGTATTGAGCCGCCCATGAGTCGCTTCGGTGGGTTCCTGCTGCTGGCGGCATTACCGCACCGCTCACTTCACAGGCGATCCGGGCGTGTCCCGCCCTTAGAACATTGATCGCGCCGACCAGATCGGCGTTTTCCTCGAAGCCGCACTCGACGCACGCGAACCGCTCTTGCGTCTGGCGGTTGTCCGCCGAGCCGTGGCCGCAGCACGGGCAGGTGCGGCTGCTGTTCTGCGGCGGCACGGCAATAAGCCAGCCGCCTTTCCACGCCAGCTTGTAGTCCAGTTGGCGGCGGAACTCGTACCAGCCTTGATCGAGGATGGACTTGTTCAGGCCCGATTTGGCCCGAACGCTTCTTCCTGGCGCATCTGCCGCTCCCGCCGCCGACCTGGACA
>JBBIKZ010000016.1:0-30261 GCA_037445185.1 Hydrogenophilales bacterium
GCTCGTTCTCATCTCGACGGCATCGTTGCCTGGACCCAGACGCGCCAGACCAATGGCTTCCCCGAAGCCATCAACGGCCTGTTTCAGGCCGCCAAACGCAACTCGCGCGGCTATGGCAGTTTCTCCACCATGCGCACCGTCGTCTTCCTGCTCGCCGGCAAGCTCGAATTCAGCAACATCAACCCCCATGCCGCTTAACCCACTCGAAATCAAAAGACCCACAGTTCTATTTGTTGACAACACCCCTCATCGACCCCTCCGACTCGCCTCGGCCGAGGCGCAACCCCTCACTGGAACCACAGCAGCAGGCTGTCCCATGCCCGTCCGATCAGGCCGGCGACGGCGACGTCGTCGAGCGCGCGCAGGGGATAGTCGCCCAGGTGGCTGCCGTCCACGCTCAGACGCACGGTGCCGAGCTGCTGGCCGCGGCTGACGGGGGCGAGCATGGGCTGGCGGGTGATGAGCTGGGCCTGCACCCGCTTGCCCGCGCCGCGCGGCACGGTGACGTACATGTCGTGCGTGAAGCCCGCACCCACCTCGGCCTCGCGCCCCTTGTAGAGCTTCAGTCGTGTCACCGGCTGGTTGGCCTTGTACAGGCGCACGGTCTCGAAGGACTGGAAGCCGTAGTTGAGCAGCTTCTGGCTTTCCATGGCGCGTGCGCTCTCGGAGCGGGCGCCCAGCACCACGGCGATGAGCCGGCGCTCGCCGCGCTTGGCGGAGGATACGAGGCAGTAGCCGGCGCTTTCGGTGTGACCGGTCTTGACGCCATCGACATAGGGGTCGAGCCAGAGCAGCCGGTTGCGGTTGGGCTGGGTGATGCCGTTGTAGGTGAACGCCTTCATGGCGTAGTAGCCGTAATAGCCCGGGTAGTCCCGGATCAGGGCCGCGGCGAGCCGGGTGAGATCGCGCGCCGTGGTGTAGTGCTGGGGGTGGGGCAGCCCCGTCGCGTTGACGAAGTGGGTGTTGTGCATGCCCAGGCGCTTGGCCATCTGGTTCATCATGGCGGCGAACCCCTCCTCGGAGCCGGCGATGGCCTCGGCAAGCACGATAGAGGCGTCGTTGCCGGACTGCACGATCATGCCCTTGAGCAAGTCGTCCACCTTGGCCGGTCGGCGCGGGTCCACGAACATGCGTGAGCCCTCCGCCCGCCACGCCCGCTCCGACACGGGCAGGGTCTGGTCGGGCTTGAGGCGGCCTTCCTTGATGGCGGCGAAGGCCAGGTAAGCGGTCATCAGCTTGGTCAGCGAGGCCGGCTCGACGCGGGCATCCGGTGCCTTTTCCGCGAGCGCCTGGCCGGAGAGCAGATCGGTCAGCAGCCAGGCGCGCGCGTCGAGCTGCGGCGGGGGCGGGACGGGCAGGGCGCTGGCCTGGGCGGCCAGGGCCAGGAGGCAGGAGGCGAGGAAGAGCAGCGATTTCATGAGCCAGGGAGGGTTGATGGAGGAAGGCCGGCAGGGGGATCGCCAGCGGAACCTTTCTTCAGATAGTCAGCCGACCCGCAGGTCCAGCCGGGAGTTCCCAGACCGTCGTCAGGGTCATCGGCCGGACGCCGTCGGCAGCGGCCTGCCGGGGCCGGACCGCTCAGCGCACGACCCGGTAGGGTTTTTGGCCCAGGGCCGCTGCCAGGCGCATGGCCGCCTGCTCGGCCTGGGTGAGGTCGCTGAAGGGGCCGGCCTGGACCTTGGTCAGCCCATCGGCCTCGATCTTCTCCACCCCCGGCAGGGCCATGTCCTGGTCTGCCTTGAGCCGTTCGAGCAGACGGTCGGCCGACTGCGGGTTGGCGTAGGCGGCCAGTTGCAGCCAATGGGCCGGTTGGGCCACGGCCGCGCGAGGGGCCGGCTGCGCCTGCGGCGCCTCCGCGGCGCTGGCCGGCGCAGGTCTCGCCTGGACCCGGTAGGGCCGCACCCCCAGGCTGTCGGCGAGGCCACGCGCGGCCCGGTCGGCCTCCGCTGCGCTGGTGTAGGGGCCGGCCTGCACCTTGATGAGCCCGCCCTCCTGCTGCTGTACCACGCCGGGCACCTGCCGGCCCAGGCCGCGCATCAGCCGGTCTGCGAGCGCTTGTGCCGATTCCGCCCGGGAGAAGGCGCCCACCTGCAGGTACACGCCCGCGGCGGGCGGGGAGGCGGTCTGCATGACGGCAGACGCCGCCTCCGGCCGGACGGGATGCGCTGCCGGCGGGGTCTCCACGGCGAGCACGCGGGGCGCCTCCTCGGCACCGGCGGCGAAGGAGGTGGGGGCATCCCCCGCCTCCGGAAAGAGCTGCTCCACCTCCACCAGGCCGACGCTGCCGAGCAGATCCAGTTTGTAGGCGGCGGTGTAGGACAGGTCGATGATGCGGCCGGGGTGGAAGGGGCCGCGGTCGTTGATGCGCACGACGACGCTACGGCCGTTGTCGACATTGGTCACCCGGGCATAACTCGGGATCGGCAGGGTCTTGTGCGCCGCCGTCATGGCGTACATGTCGTAGGGCTCGCCCGAGGACGTGGGCTTGCCATGGAAACGGCGGCCGTACCACGAGGCGAGGCCACGGGCGAAATAGGGCTGGCCGGAGAGATCCGGGCTGTAGGTCACGCCCTTGACGCGGTAGGGATTGTTGGCGAAGCGGTGCAGGGGCTCGACCCTCGGGACGGCGTCCGGCACGGCGTGGAGATTGGGCGGCGGATTGGCGCCAGGCCCGTCGTCCTTGTAGTAACCGCCACCGCGGAGAGGGGGAAGGGCGGTCGGTCTGGCCGGTTCTGCACTGGCGCCTGGCTCCTGGGTGCGGGGGCCCAGACTGGTGCAGCCGACGAGGAGGAGACCGATCCCAGAAACGACTAGAATTTTGCTTGGCAAGCTCATGTTTTGAACAATTTTTTGTGGGTCGCAACACTCATCACGATACCAAAGCCAAACAGCACTGTCACCATGGAGGTGCCGCCATAGCTCACCAGCGGCAAGGGTACGCCCACCACCGGCAGAATGCCGGAGACCATGCCCATGTTGACGAAGGCATAAATGAAGAAGGTGAGCACGATGGCGGCGGCGAGCAGGCGCCCGAACAGGGTCGGCGCACGGGCGGCGAGCGTCAAGCCGCGATAGACGATGGCCGCGTAGAGCATGAGCAGCAGCAGGCTGCCGATCAGGCCGAATTCCTCGGCGAAGACGGCGAAGATGAAATCGGTGTGGCGTTCGGGCAGGAAGTCCAGGTGGGTCTGGGTGCCTTGCATCCAGCCCTTGCCGGTGAGCCCGCCCGAGCCCACGGCGATGGTGGACTGGATGATGTGATAGCCGGCACCGAGCGGGTCGGAGGACGGGTCCAGCATGGTCAGGATGCGCCGGCGCTGATAGTCGTGCAGGAGGTGCCAGGCGAAAGGGGCGACCAAGACGCCGAGGGCGGCCGTGCCGGCCAGCACCTTCAAGCTGAGGCCTCCCAGGTAGATGACGAAGAAGCCCGAGGCGGCGATCAGCAGCGAGGTGCCGAGATCGGGCTGACGGAAGATGAGCAGCACCGGCAGGAGCAGCAGGCCCACCGCAATGGCATAGTTCACGGCGCGCAGGCTTTCCTGTCTCTGATGCAGATACCAGGCGACCATGAGAGGCACGGCCAGACGCATCAGCTCCGAGGGCTGGATGCGGACGAGACCCAAGTCCAGCCAGCGTCGGGCGCCGTTGACCACCTCGCCGAACAAGGCCACCGCCACCAGCAGGATGAGCCCGACCCCATAGGCCAAAGGGGTGAACTGCATCAGCCGCTGCGGGGGGATGTGACTGGCGACGAACATCGCCATCAGGGCCAGGGTGATGTTGACCAAGTGGGCGACGAGTCGCGCGGGGTTGCCTTCCAAGGCGCTGTAGACGGTGACCACGCTCACCAACAGCAAGATCCCCAGCAGGCCGAGCAGGGGCAGGTCGAGATGGACTGTCAGCCGCCGCAGCCGTTGCTCAATCCGCATGCGTCACTCCCCCTGGCGGTGGCTCCGCCGGCTCGAGGGCAGGCGCGCTGTCCTCGCGCTCCTCTTCCTCCTCGGCGGGGGTGGTGTCCGCCGGCGGCGTGGGCGCGGGCTGGTCGGGCCGTTTGCCGAGCAACCAGTAGTCGATCACCTTGCGCGCCATCGGGGCCGCCGTGCCGCTGCCGCTGCCGCCGTTCTCGACCATCACGGCAACGGCGATGCGTGGCGCGTCGACCGGGGCGAAGGCGATGAACAGGGCATGGTCACGATGGTGGGCGGCGATGCGCTTTTCGTCGTAGCGCGCCCCCTGCTTGATGCCGATCACCTGGGCGGTGCCGGTCTTGCCGGCGAAGGCGTAGGCGGCGCCGGCACCCGCCACGGCGGCCGTACCGCCCGGCAGGGTGACCTCCACCATGGCCTGCTTGACCACCTTGAGGTGCTCTGGCTTGAGGGGGATGCGACGCAGGATGCGAGGGGCGGCGTAATGCATACGGCCGCTCACGGGGTCCTGCCAGGCGCGCAGTAGCTGGGGCTGATAGACCACCCCGTCGTTGGCGAGGGCCATGGTGGCGACCGCAAGCTGCACCGGGGTGGCGAGGGTGTAGCCCTGGCCGATGCCGGCGATGACGGTCTCGCCCGGATACCAGGGCTGGTTGAAGCGGCGACGTTTCCATTCAGGGTTAGGCATGAGACCTGCGAGTTCCCCGTCGAGGTCGATGCCGGTCTTCTGGCCAAAGCCGAAGCGGGTGAGAAAGCGGTGCATGTTCTCGATGCCCATCTGATGCGCAAGGCGGTAGTAATAGGTGTCGCAGGAGACGACGATGGAGCGCTTGAGGTCCACCACGCCGTGACCATCCCTTTTCCAGTCACGGTAGCGGTGCGTGCTGCCCGGTAGCGAGAAATAGCCAGGGTCTTCGAAGCTGTCGCCCGGCGTGCGCAGCCCAAGCTCCAGTCCGGCCAGGGCCATGAAAGGTTTGATCGTCGACCCGGGTGGATAGACGCCGCGTAGGGCACGATTGATGAGAGGACGCGCCATGGGGTGGTTGAGCGCCGCCCAGGTGGCCTGATCGATGCTATCGATGAACAGGTTGGGGTCGAAGCCAGGCCGCGAGACCAGGGCGAGGACGCCGCCGTTTCGCGGGTCGAGCGCCACCAGGGCGCCGCGGTAGTCGCCGAAGACCTCGGCGGCGAGCTGCTGCAGTCCGGCATCCAGGTGCAGATGGATGCCATGACCGGCGACGGGCGGGCTGCGCGACAGGATGCGCACCGCCCGCCCGCCCGAGTCGGTCTCCACCTTCTCCACCCCCGTGCGGCCGTGCAGCCAGCGCTCGTAGCGGGCCTCCACGCCCGCCTTGCCGATGTGTTCGGTGCCGCGGTAGTTGGCGGCCAGCCCTGCCTCGATCAGACGCGCCTTGTCCTGCGGGTTGATGCGGCCGATGTAGCCCACCACGTGCGCCATCGCCTCGCCGTAGGGATATTGGCGGAACTGGCGCGCCCGCACCTCCACGCCGGGGAAGCGGTAGCGGTTGACGGCGAAGCGCGCCACCTCCTCCTCCGTCAGATGCGAACGCAGGATCACGCTCTCGAAACCCTTGGCCTCGGCCAGCAGGCGGCGGAAACGCTTGATGTCCGCCGGCGTGATGTCGATGATGGCCGCCAGCCGTTGCACCACCTCGTCGACGTTGCCGGCCTGATGCGGCGTGATCTCCAGGGTGAAGGCGGTGTCGTTCTGGGCCAGCACGACGCCGTTGCGGTCATAGATCGTCCCCCGCGGCGGCGGCGCCGGCACCAGGGCTATGCGGTTGTTCTCGGCCAAGGCGTGATAGTGGTCGTATTGGACGATCTGCAGCCAGACGAAACGGCCGGCCAGCAGCAGGAAGAGGAGGACGGCGCCCAGCCCGGCGACCTCCAGCCGCCGCCGGTAGTGCCGGAAGGCCTCTTCGGGCGTGATGTAACGCAGACGCGGCATGCTACGGGACGATTTCGGGACTATTTGCCTTCCGCGGCGGCTGGGCCGGCCGGCGGACGTCCGCCCAGCCGGTGCAGCAGCAGACACACCGGCAGCCAGAGCATGGCCGCCATGGGACCGGCCGCCAGGTACCACCAGTCGATGGCCTTCTGACCGAGCGCGAACCCCAGCAGCAGCACCGCCAGCTCCTTGCCCAGGAACAGCGGGGCGAGCTGCAGGGCCTGGCCCGGCGGCAGGAAGTTTTCCAGTCGGCGACGCACGGTGAGCGCGGCGAAGGCCGCCGCCACGTACACCAGGGCGTGCAGGCCGAACAGCACGCCGCGCGCCACATCGGTGAGCAGACCGAGCACGAAGGCGAGCCCCAGGCCGGCCCGGTGGGGGGAATGGATGTTCCAGTAGAGCAGCACGAGGAAGGTGAAATCCGGCACCAGCCAGCGCCAACCCTCCGGCCAAGGCAGGAGCCCGAGCAGGAAGGCCAGGGCTAGGCTGCCATAGACCAGGCGCGCACCGGCCGGCGCGATCAACTGCGGGCCGCGCGGCCTCAGCGACCCCCCCCGCGGCCGGGCCATGCCGGGCCCTCCCGACGACGGCTCGTCAGACACCGTCGGGGCGGCCCGGCGCGTTTCCGGGGCGGGTGTCCGTGTCATGACGACGGTCCGCCGGTGGGCGCCGCCTGCCGCCCCGCCGGACGGGCGGTGGGTGCCGCAGCCGGCGTCTCGCGCTGCAGGATGAGCATCTGTCGATGCCGCCCGACGCCGGCCACGGGTGCGCAGACCGCCCGCGCGAACGGCGTGTGGCGGGGCGGCTCGACGGCGACGACCCGGGCCACCGGGATGCCGGCGGGATACACCCCGTCCAGGCCGGAGGTCACCAGCTCGTCGCCGGGCTGGAGATCGGCGTGCATGTCCAGGAAGCGCACCTCCAGCAGGCGGTCCTGACCCGTGCCGGAGACGATCAGCCGCAAGCCGTTGCGCACGACCTGGACCGGTATGTCCTGCTCGCGCGAGGTGATCAGGGTGATCTCGCTGCTGGCCGGATAGACCCGCGTCACCTGGCCGACCAGCCCCGAGGCGTCCACCGCCGGCCAACCCGCGGTGAGCCCCTGCAGGCTGCCGCGGTCGACGACCACCTTGCGCGTGAACGGATTGGCCATGGCCTGCACGACCTCGACCCCGTGGCCGGTGTAGCCGGGGGGGATGGCTAGCCCCAGCAGCCCGCGCAGATGGGCATTCTCGGCCGCCAGCCAGGCGCGGTCGTGCAGCTGCTGCATCAGTGCGCGTTGCGTCGCCTCTAACCGTTGCTTCTCATGCACCAACTGGCCATGCACCGCGAAGAAGTCGAGGGCATCCTGCAGATAGTGGAATGGCCGGGCGAGTCCGACCTGGACCGGATGCAGCACGGCCGCCACGCCCGTGCGCAGCAGGCCGAGCGCGTCGTAGCGCGCATCCACCCCCATGAGGGCCAGGCTGGCCAGGATGTAGAGCGCGAAGCGCACGGGCAGGCCCATCACCCGGACGAACATGGGGGCCTGGGCGGAAGTCGGCATGGCTGCGCGGCCGTGGCGAGGCGTAAAGGGTGCGGCGGAAGGCGTCAGGCGTGCAGGGTGACGCCCCGCCCCTCACCCCTCAGCGTATTCAGTTATTGGTAAACACCGTCGAGAGGCGGTCCATCTCCTCCAGCGCGCGGCCGGAGCCGCGCACGACACAGGTGAGCGGGTCGTCGGCGACGATCACCGGCAGGCCCGTCTCCTCCATGAGCAGCCGGTCGATGTCTTTGAGCAGCGCCCCGCCGCCGGTGAGCACCATGCCCTTCTCGGCGATGTCCGCCGCCAGCTCGGGCGGCGTCTGCTCCAGGGCCGATTTGACCGCCGAGACGATGGTGTTGAGCGGCTCGGTCAGGGCCTCCAGGATCTCGTTGGAGGTGACGGTGAAGCTGCGCGGGATGCCCTCGGCGAGGTTGCGTCCCTTGACCTCCATCTCGCGCACCTCCGACCCGGGGAAGGCGCTGCCCATCTCCTTCTTGATCGCCTCAGCGGTGGACTCGCCAATCAGCATGCCGTAGTTGCGGCGAATATAGTTGATGATGGCCTCGTCGAACTTGTCGCCGCCCACCCGCACGCTGGCGGTGTAGACCACGCCGCCCAGGGAGATGATGCCCACCTCGGTGGTGCCGCCACCGATGTCCACCACCATGGAGCCGGTGGCCTCGGCCACGGGCAGCCCGGCGCCGATGGCCGCCGCCATGGGCTCCTCGATCAGGAAGACCTGGCGGGCCCCGGCGCCGATGGCCGACTCACGGATGGCGCGCCGTTCCACCTGGGTCGCCCCGGAGGGCACGCAGATGATGATGCGCGGGCTGGGGTGGAACAGCCGCGTGTCGTGCACCTTCTTGATGAAGTACTTGAGCATCTGCTCGGTGATGTTGTAGTCGGCGATGACGCCGTCCTTCATCGGCCGGATGGCCTGGATGTTGCCGGGGGTGCGGCCGAGCATCTGCTTGGCCTCGTTGCCCACCGCCTGGATGGTCTTCTTGCCGGTGGGGCCCTCGTGGCGGATGGCCACCACCGACGGCTCATCCAGCACGATGCCGCGGCCGCGCACGTAGATCAGGGTGTTGGCCGTGCCGAGGTCGATGGCCAGGTCGGTGGAAAAATAACCGCGTAAGAATCCGAACATGATAGAGAGGTGTGCTAAGGGCGTGAACTGCGGGTCTGAAAGTCAAGCTGCCTATGATAACCTACGCAGCCTGACGAAATAAGGCGTTGAAACCATGTCGCTTTCGCTAGACGACGTCAAACGCATCGCGCACCTGGCGCGCATACGGGTCGATGCGGACGAGGCCGCCCGCTATCAGGCGCAGTTGAACGGCATCCTAGACCTCATCGAACAGATGCAGTCGGTCGACACGGCGGGCATCGAACCGATGGCCCATGCCCGTGACATCTACCAGCGGCTGCGCGAGGACGAGGTGACCGAGGTCGACCGACGGGAGGCCTATCAGGCGGTGGCCCCCCTGACCGAGGCGGGTTTGTATCTGGTGCCCAAGGTCATCGAGTGATGGGGGATGGGCAACGGGTGATGGGGCACACCTGAGGCATCTTTTGCCATCCCCACCCCCCATACCGCATCCCCGATACCTACGCACATGTTGAACGTCTCCTTGAAACAACTCTCCGACCTGCTCACGGCAGGCAAGGTCTCCAGCGTCGAGCTGTGCCAGGATTACCTCGCACGCATCGAACGCCTCAATCCGCAACTGAACGCCTTCATCACCGTCGACCCGGCGCGCACCCTGGCCGAGGCCCGGGCCGCCGATGAACTACGCGCGCGTGGCGAGGCGGGGCCGCTCACCGGCGTGCCCATCGCCCACAAGGACATCTTCTGCGCCGAAGGCTGGCTGACCACCTGCGGCTCCAAGATGCTCGCCAACTTCGTCTCGCCCTACGATGCGCACGTCATCGAGCAGTGCAAGCGGGCGGGCATGCCCTGCCTGGGCAAGACCAACATGGACGAGTTCGCCATGGGCTCGTCCAACGAGACCAGCCACTTCTGCCCGGTGAAGAACCCCTGGGACCTGCGCGCGGTGCCCGGCGGCTCCTCCGGCGGTTCGGCTGCCGCGGTGGCGGCGCGGCTTGCCCCGGCCGCCACCGGCACCGACACCGGCGGCTCCATCCGCCAGCCGGCGGCCCTGACCGGCATCACCGGGTTGAAACCCACCTATGGCCTGGTCTCCCGTTACGGCATGATCGCCTTCGCCTCCTCCCTGGATCAGGGCGGCCCCATGGCCCCCTCCGCCGAGGACTGCGCGCTCCTCATGAACGTCCTGGCCGGTTTCGACGCGCGTGACTCCACCAGCCTGGAGCGCCCGGCCGAGGACTACACTCGGGAGTTTACGCGACCGCTCGATGGCATCAAGATCGGCCTGCCGCGCGAATATTTCGGCGAGGGGCTGGCGCCGGACGTCGCCCGTGCGGTCGAGGCGGCGATCGCCGAGTACCGCCGCCTGGGGGCGCAGGCGGTGGAGGTGAGCCTGCCCAACACGCGGCTCTCGGTGCCGGTCTACTACGTGCTCGCCCCGGCCGAGGCGTCCTCCAACCTCGCCCGCTACGACGGCGTGCGCTATGGCTACCGCGCCCCTGAGTACACGGACCTCACCGACATGTACGAGCGCACCCGTGCCGAGGGCTTCGGGGCGGAGGTCAAACGGCGCATCCTGATCGGCACCTATGTGCTCTCGCACGGCTACTACGACGCCTACTACCTGCAGGCGCAGAAGATCCGCCGCCTGATCGCACAGGACTTCGCCGAGGCGTTCCAACGCTGCGACGTGATCATGGGCCCGACCAGCCCCACCACCGCCTTCGACCTGGGGGCGAAGCGCGCCGACCCGGTCGCGATGTATCTGTCCGACATCTACACCATCGCCGTCAACCTCGCCGGACTGCCAGCCATGTCCATTCCCTGCGGCTTCGGAGCCGACGGTCGCCCCGTGGGGCTGCAGGTCATCGGCGACTATTTCGCCGAGGCGAGGCTGCTCAACATCGCCTACCAGTACCAGCGCGTGACCGACTGGCACCAGCGCATGCCGGAGGGACTGTGACATGCAATGGGAAACCGTCATTGGGCTGGAGGTGCATGTCCAGCTCACCACCGCGTCCAAGATCTTCTCCGGCGCCGCCACCGCCTTCGGCGCCGCCCCCAACACCCAGGCCTGCGCGGTCGACATCGCCCTGCCCGGCGTGCTGCCGGTGTTGAACCGCGGGGCGGTGGAGCGGGCCATCCGCTTCGGGCTCGCCATCGGCGCGCGCATCAACCGCGTCAACGTCTTCGCGCGCAAGAATTACTTCTACCCGGACCTGCCCAAGGGCTACCAGATCAGCCAGTACGAGCTGCCCATCGTCGAGGCGGGCCAGTTACCGATCCAGGTGGGTGAGACGACCAAGGCAATCCGCATCACCCGCGCCCACCTCGAGGAGGACGCCGGCAAGAGCCTGCACGAGGACTTCCACGGCATGACCGGCATCGATCTCAATCGCGCCGGCACGCCGCTGCTGGAGATCGTCTCCGCGCCGGACCTGCGCTCGGCCAAGGAGGCGGTGGCCTACGCCCGGGCCCTGCACAACCTGGTGACCTGGATCGGCATCTGCGACGGCAACATGCAGGAGGGCTCCTTCCGCATCGATGCCAACGTCTCCGTGCGCCCCGTGGGCCAGGCGGCGTTCGGCACCCGGCGCGAGATCAAGAACCTCAATTCCTTCCGCTTCCTCGAGCAGGCCATCGAGTACGAGGCGCGCTGGCAGATCGGGGAATTGGAGGATGGACGCACGATCCACCAGGCCACCGTGCTGTTCGACCCCGACACCGGTGAGACGCGCATGATGCGCACCAAGGAAGAGGCGCACGACTACCGCTACTTCCCCGACCCGGATCTCCTGCCGGTCAAGCTCGACGAGGCGTGGATCGAGGCCATCCGCGCCGCGCTGCCCGAGCTGCCGCAGGCCAAGCAGGCCCGCTATCAGGCCGAGCTGGGGCTCTCCGCCTACGATGCCGCCGCCCTGATCGCCTCGCGGGCGATGGCGGAATACTTCGAGGCGGTGCTGTCGCACCTGCCCGAACCGGATGCCAAACTCGTCGCCAACTGGGTCATGGGGGAACTGGCCGCCGCGCTCAACCGCGAGGGGCTCGACATCACCGACACCCGTGTCAGCGCCATAAATCTTGCCGGCATGCTGGCCCGCATCCAGGATGGCACCCTGTCCTCGAAGCTCGCCAAGGAGGTCTTCGCCGCCCTGTGGGCGGGCGAGGGCGAGGCCGATGCCATCATCGAGGCGCGCGGGCTCAAGCAGCTGTCGGACAGCGGGGAGCTCGCGCGCATCGTCGACACGGTGCTGGCGGCCAACCCCAAATCGGTGGAGGAGTACCGCGCCGGCAAGGACAAGGCCTTCAACGCCCTGGTCGGCCAGGTCATGAAGGCCACGCGCGGCAAGGCCAACCCGCAGCAGGCGAGCGCCCTGCTCAAACAGCGCCTGGGAGGGTGAGTCGGCTCATTGCCCCCGCCCGCCGTTCGCGGAGGGCGACGCCGAGGCGGGCTCCCGCATTTGTGCCTTGAGCTCGCGGAAACGCTGCTTGAAGGCGGCGTAGCGCGCCTCGATCGCCTCGGCAGAACGCTCGCTGCGTGCGAGCAGCTCGGTCAGCTGATCGATCTCACGCTGTGCCGCCTCGACCGATTGCTCGATGGTTGCAGGGATCGGCTGCCCCGCCAGTGCGTATTGGTTCGCCTGGCGTTTGAAGCGGGCCAGCCGTCCGCGCGTCTGCTCTATCATCGCCTGCAGGCTGTCCTGCCTGGCCCTTTCCTGGGCCAGGGCCCGATCGCGTGCCAGGTCGATCTCCGCCTCATCGAGATAGGTCGCCAGCAGGGCACGGTCCTGACGCTCCCTCTGGTCGCTGGCGTTGGCGGGCCTGGTCGTTGCAGGTGTAGGCGACCCCGGCCGCGACATCGTGCGCACGGTACGGCCTTGCTTGTCCAGGAGCACGGGCTCGCGTGCCTGGGGTGGCAGGGTGTCGCCGTAGTGTACGCGGCCGCGTTCATCCACCCAGCGGTAGGTTTGCGTGCCGTGGGTGGCTGTCGCGAGCCCCAGCAGGACGGGCAGCAGGGTGCAGGCCGTCAGGCGCGGCAGGCGCCGGTTATGCCGTGCCATACCGCGCGCGGTAAGCCTGGATGGCGGCGAGCTGCGCCTGCACGCCGTCTCGCACGGCCAGATAGTCGATGAGGTCATCGAGCCCGACGATGCTGATGACCGGCAGCCCGTAGTGGTGCTCCACCTCTTGCACGGCCGACAGCTCGCCCTGCCCGCGCTCCTGGCGGTCGAGGGCGATGGCCACGCCGCAGGGCACGGCGCCGGCGGCGCGGATCAATCCGACCGACTCGCGCACCGAGGTGCCGGCGGAGATCACGTCGTCGACGATGAGGATGCGGCCCGCGAGCGGGGCGCCGACGATGGCACCGCCTTCGCCGTGGTCCTTGGCCTCCTTGCGGTTGAAGCTGAACGGTACGTTGCGCCCCTCACCCGCCAGGGCGATGGCCACGCTGGCCGCGAGTGGGATGCCCTTGTAGGCGGGGCCGAACAGCCCGTCGAAGGCGAGCCCCGAGTCCAGGATGGCTTTGGCGTAGAATTGGCCCAGCCGCCTGAGCGACTCGCCGTCGTTGAACAGGCCGGCGTTGAAGAAATACGGGGAAAGCCGGCCGGCCTTGGTCTGGAACTCGCCGAACATGAGCACCCGCCGCGCGATGGCGAAATCCAGGAAAGACGCTTTGAAATCCGTCACTCGTATGTCACCCGACTGAAACCGTGCGTATTGTAACCCTCAACCTCAACGGCATCCGCGCAGCCGCCAGCAAGGGGTTCTATGCGTGGCTCCCACGCGCGCAGGCCGATGTCGTCTGTCTGCAGGAACTCAAGGCTAAGGTGGCCGACATGACGGCGGACATGCTCAACCCCCCTGGTTATTACGGCTATTTCCATTACGCCGACAAAAAGGGCTACAGCGGTGTGGGCCTGTACAGCCGTCGCCAGCCGGATGCGATCATCGAAGGCTTGGGTATCCCGGATATCGACGCGGAAGGCCGTTATCTTGAGGCCCGATTCGGCGAGCTGTCCGTCGTCTCGGTCTATCTGCCCTCCGGCTCGGCGGGCGAGCACCGGCAGGCGGCCAAATTCGCCTTCATGGGACGTTTCTATCCGCATCTGGAAAAGCTCGCCCGCTCGGGGCGCGAGGTGATCCTGTGCGGCGACTGGAACATCGCCCATACGGAAAAGGACCTCAAGAACTGGCGCGCCAACCAGAAAAACTCCGGCTTCCTGCCCGAGGAGCGGGCCTGGATCGGCCGGGTGTTCGAAGCGCTCGGCTTCGTCGACGTCTGGCGCCGCCTCTACCCGGACGCGACCGACGCCGGCTACACCTGGTGGAGCAACCGCGGCCAGGCCTGGGCCAAGAACGTGGGCTGGCGCATCGACTACCAGATCGCCACGCCGGGCACCGCCGCCCGGGCGCGATCGGCATCGATCTACAAGGATGAGCGCTTCTCCGACCACGCGCCGCTGACCATCGATTACGACCGGACCTTGTGATCGCCCATACCGGCGGCTGGGCCGCCACCCTCGCCATCTACACCCATCCGCGCGTGGTGGGCATGTTGTTTCTCGGTTTCTCGGCCGGGCTGCCGCTGCTGCTGGTCCTGGGCACGCTCTCTTTCTGGCTGCGCGAGGCCGGGGTGGACCGCACCACCATCGGCTACTTCTCCTGGGTGGGGCTCGCCTACGGCTTCAAGTGGGCGTGGTCGCCCCTGGTCGACCGCCTGCCGCTACCCTGGCTAAACCGCGCCCTGGGCCGCCGGCGCGCCTGGCTGCTCGTCTCGCAGGTCACCATCGCCGTGGCGCTACTCGGCATGGCCCACACCGACCCGAGGGTGGACCTTGTGCACATGGCCTGGTTCGCCCTGGCAGTGGCCTTCGCCTCGGCCACCCAGGACATCGCCCTCGACGCCTACCGCATCGAGGCGGTGGAACTCAAGCTGCAGGGGGCGATGGCCGCCACCTACCAGGCCGGCTATCGGCTCGCCATGATCGCGGCCGGTGCCGGGGTGCTGTGGATCGCCGCCGCCTTCGACCCCGCGGAGGCGATCTATGAACACGCCCCCTGGCGCATCGCCTACACGGTGATGGCGGCCGCGATGGGGGTGGGCATCCTCACCACGCTCGTAATCCGCGAGCCCCGGGTCGACGCCGAGCGCGCTGCTCTCCTCGCCGAGACCTTGGCGCGGGAGGCGCGCGCCCGCGCCTGGCTCGCCGGCCGGGGCCTTGAGGGCGCGTGGCTGACGCTCGCGGCCTGGGTGCACGGTGCGGTGCTCTCCCCCTTCCTCGACTTCGTCCGCCGCTACCGCTGGCAGGCCTTGCTGGTGCTGGCCCTGATCGCCTGCTACCGCATCGCCGACGTGGTGATGGGCATCATGGCCAACCCCTTCTATGTGGACATGGGCTTTACCAAGGACGAGGTGGCCACGGTGGCCAAGGTCTACGGTGTCATCATGACCATCGCCGGCGCCGGCGTGGGCGGGCTCTTGACCGCGCGCTGGGGGGTGATGAAGACCCTCTTCCTGGGGGCGCTGCTGTCCGCCGCCACCAACCTGCTCTTCGTCTGGCTCGCCGGCCGCGGCCACGACCTCTGGGGCCTCACCCTCGTCGTCTCGGCCGACAACCTCGCCGCTGGCATCGCCTCCTCGGCCTTCGTCGCCTATCTGTCCAGCCTCACCAACGTCGCCTACTCGGCCACCCAGTACGCCCTGTTCAGCTCGGTGATGCTGCTTGCCCCAAAGTTCATCGCCGGCTTCTCCGGCGTGGTGGTGGACGCGCACGGCTACGCCGTCTTCTTCACCGGCACGGCCCTGATGGGACTGCCCGTCCTGCTGCTCGTCTGGCTGGCAGCGCGGGCACGGCGGGCGGCACCGGAAAAGACGCTGTCATGATCGCCTGCTAGGCTGGAGCGCCGCATACCGACGCAGCTTTGCGCATGCCCTTGCCGACCCGCCGCATTACCGAACGCCTCATCCCCGCCCTGGAGACCTTGCGCCGGCATGCCCTGGACCTGGAACGGGCCCATGCCCACGAGATCTCTGCCATCCCGCCGCCCTACCAGGGCAGCGCACGCAACCTGCTGCACTACCTCGCCCTGCGCCAGAGCGACATCCGCGAGCTGCAGCGCGAACTGGGGCTGCTCGGGCTCTCCCGTCTGGGCCGTGCCGAGGCGCACACCCTGGCGAGCCTCGATGCCGTGCTCACGGCACTGTATGCCCTGGCCGGACGCAAGCCGCCCCGCCGCCGCACGCGCCGCGGCCAGGTCGGCATCGCTAGCGGGGCCCAGCATCTGAACGATCACGCCCAGGCCCTGCTGGGTCCGTCGGGCGGACGGCGGGCCACACGCATCATGGTCACCATGCCCACGGAGGCGGCGCGCGAACCCGGCCTCATCACCGCCCTGCTCGATGCCGGTATGGACGTGATGCGCATCAACTGCGCGCATGACGATGCCGATGCCTGGCTGGCCATGATCCGCCACTTGCGTGCGGCCGAGGCGGCCACCGGCCGCACCTGCCGCGTCTACGCCGATCTGGCCGGCCCCAAGCTGCGCACGGGGGACATCCGGCCGGTCGGAAGGCTCATCGATTTCAAGCCCAGGCGCGACGTGTGGGGCCGGGTCGAGCGGCCCGCCCAGGTGCTCCTGATGCCGCGCGGACGGCCGCAACCCCAGACGGCGGCCGACATCGCAGCGCTGCTGCCGCTGGAGCCGGAGCTGCTCGCCCAGGCGCGTCCGGGCGACCACCTGGAACTCGAGGACAACCGCGGCGTGCGTCGCCGCCTGAACGTCATCGAGCGACGCGGCGAGGCGCTGCTGGCGCATGCCGACCGCCACGTCTATCTCAGCGAGGGCGCCGCCGGCATCCTGTGGCGCGGCGACGAACGGCTGGCCACCGGGCGGGTGGGTCCCCTGCCGGAGCGGGTGCTGCCGATCACGCTCAGGGTGGGCGACCGCCTGCTGCTCACTGCGGAAGAGCGCCCTGGCGAAAACGCCCGCATCGACGCCAGCGGCCGGGTCGAGCATCCGGCCAGCATCCCCTGCCGGCTTGCAGCGGTGTTCGCCGCCGCCGCACCCGGTCAGCGCATCTGGTTCGACGACGGCCGCATCGGCGGGCGTATCCTCGCCAACGACGGGCGCGAGATCACGGTGGAGATCACCCACGCCGCGCCGGAAGGCAGCCGGCTCAGGCCCGAGAAGGGCATCAACCTGCCGGATACCCATTTGGACATTCCGGCCCTGACGCCCAAGGATATGGAGGACTTGCGCGCCCTCGCCGGCCAGGTGGACATCGTCGGCCTGTCCTTCGTGCGCGGGCCGGAAGACGTGCACGCCCTGCAGGCCGCGTTGCGCAGCCTCGATGTCGGCGGCGTGGGCACGGTGCTCAAGATCGAGACCAGACAGTCCTTCGAGAACCTGGCCCTCATCCTGCTCGCCGCCCTGGCCACCCCCCCGGTGGGGCTCATGGTGGCGCGCGGCGACCTGGCGGTGGAGGTGGGCTTCGAACGCCTGGCCGAGCTCCAAGAGGAGATCCTCTGGCTCGCCGAGGCCGCCCACGTGCCGGTCATCTGGGCCACGCAGGTGCTGGAGGGCATGGCCAAACGCGGGCTGCCCTCGCGCGCCGAGGTGTCGGACGCCGCCTTCGGCGTGCGCGCCGAGTGCGTGATGCTCAACAAGGGGCCCTACATCGTCGCGACCGTGGCCTTCCTCGCCGATCTGCTCGGGCGCATGGGCGAGCACCGCAGCAAGGGCCGGCCCATGCTGCGCCGACTGGCGGTGTCGCAGCTGAGCGGGAAGGGTGGCGAAAAAAGGGGACGTTAGGACGTGGCGGTCCTGCGACAGGCCAGAGCGCCGAAGCGCGCGAGCTACGGGCTCAGGTCGACCTGAAACCTCGGTGTGCGTGGGGTCAATGCACCTGTTTCGGCGCTAGCCTCGCCTCGATCAGCTCGCCCACGGCATCGCCCCTGTCCTTGTGCAGGTCGATGAGGGTTTGCGCCATGCGTCTCCAGCGCTCCAGGCCCTCGCCGGCGGCCTGGCGCAGGATGCCGAGGTCGCCGGTCTCGGCCCAGCGCCGGTAGGCCTCGGCGAGTTCCGGATAGAGCTTGCGCCGCATGCCGACGAAATTGGCGAAGAACAAGTGCAGCGTCGCCGGTTCGCCCTGTTCGATCAGCCCCGGTAGGGTGGACAGGCAATCGGCGTAGAGGTCGCGCACGGCGCGGGCGATGATCTCGGCGCGGCTGCGCATGACGCTGAGCAGCAGGGCCGACCAGGCCTCGCCCAGGTCGGCCTCCACGCGCGCCTCGCCCAGCTCGTGCAGGATCACCGCCTCCGTCTCGTTGGCGGTCATGGCCTCCAGGGCCGCCTCGGGTGAACGCTCGAAAGGATAGTACGCCACCGCACGGGCCATGGCCTCGCTGCGCCTCGGGCTGAAGCGCCATTCCTCGTAGCGCTCCCACAGCCAGCGCTTGAGCGCCTCGGTGCGCACGAAGACGGTGCCATCCAGCATCATGCCCGGCGGGGCGTCGAGATCGCGGGCGTATTCGCAGCCGGACACGTGCACCCGGTGGCCGTGCCGCATCTCGGTGCGCACGAGCTGGCCGAGGAAGAAGTGGGGCTTGCACTGCCGCCCGTAGCCGCCGGAGTAGACCAGGCGATGTGGGATCAGCTCGGCATTCGCCCGGGCCACCTCGAACGGGTCCACCTCGCCCGAAGGCAGCGGCAAGGGCACGTAGGGCTCGGCCTCGATGTGCTCCCACATCGCGCTGCGGGCGTTCATCCAGTCCCCCACCTCGCTGCGCGGCATGTCCTTGCTCAAGGGGATGTCGTGTTCCCAGCGATAGAGCTCGCGCATCTTGAGCAGAAAGGTACACAGGGTAAGATCGCCCGCATACTGGGCATCGGAGATGTCGCAGTTGTGCTGTACCGCATTGATGAGGACGCCCATATCGAGGCCGCCGGCGCCCCGGGCGCGGGGTGATGGGTTCGATGTACCGGCGCCGTGATCCGCCATGGCTGTCTCCGCTACAATATCCGATTAAATTACTCGGATTATAGGATGGCCCGGCAACAGGAGGAATACGAATGCGCTACTGGTTGATGAAATCGGAGCCCTCGGAATACAGCATCGACGACCTCGCCCGCGATGGCCGCGCGCCCTGGTTCGGGGTGCGCAACTACCAGGCGCGCAACTTCATGCGCGACGAGATGCGCGTCGGCGACGGGGTGCTGTTCTACCACTCCTCCTGCCCCGAGCCGGGCATCGCCGGCCTCGCCGAGGTGGCCAGCCCGGCCTATCCAGATGCGACCCAGTTCGACCCCGACAACAAGTACTACGACCCCAAGGCCACCCCGGACAAGCCGCGCTGGCTCCACGTCGACGTCTGCTTCCGGCGCAAGACCCGGCTCATGCCGCTGGCCGAGCTGCGCACCTACCCGGCGCTCGCCCGCATGCGTGTGCTCGCCCGTGGCAACCGTCTGTCCATCACGCCGGTGACCCCTGACGAATGGCACTTCATCCTGGCGCGGCTGGATGCCTAGGATGAAACGGCCCCCAGCCTCGCTGCGCTCGTCGCCCCCCGAGGGGGGGTGTCAGTTCCTTCGGGCGGCCGGGCGGAACTGGATGAAACGGCCCCCAGCCTCGCTGCGCTCGTCGCCCCCCGAGGGGGGGTGTCAGTTCCTTCGGGCGGCCGGGCGGAACTGACATGGGTCTCGACCCCGCCTATCTGGCCGTCTATCTGGCGCTCGGCCTGTTCGCGGGCTTCATCGCCGGCCTGCTGGGCGTCGGCGGGGGGCTGATCCTGGTGCCGGCCCTGTCCTGGCTCTATGCCCGCCAAGGCTTCCCGGCCGAATACAACATCCACCTCGCACTCGGCACCTCGCTCGCCAGCATCGTGCTCACCTCCCTCTCCAGCCTGCGCGCGCACCACGGCCACGGCGCGGTGCGCTGGGAGATCGTGCGGCGCATCACGCCGGGCATCGCGCTCGGCACGCTGGCCGGCGCGCTGGCCGCCGCCTGGCTGCCTGATCTGGGGTTGCGGGTCTTCTTCACCCTGTTCCTGTGCTATGCCGCCACCCAGATGCTGCTCGACCTGCAGCCCAAGGCGCAGCGCCAACTGCCGGGCTGGGCGGGCATGAGCCTCGCCGGCGGGGTGATCGGCCTCGTCTCCAGCTGGGTCGGCATCGGCGGCGGCACCCTGTCGGTGCCCTTCCTCGCCTGGTGCAAGGTGCGCTTCCAGGAGGCCATCGGCACCTCCGCCGCCATCGGTCTGCCGATCGCACTCGCCGGCACGGCCGGTTATGCCTGGGCGGGCCGGGCCGTGCCGGGCCTGCCGCAGGCGAGCCTGGGCTTCGTCCATCTCCCCGCCCTGGTCGCCGTCGCCGTCATGAGCGTGCTGACCGCGCCCTGGGGCGCCCGGCTCACGCACCGGCTGCCCGTGGCGCGGCTCAAGCGCGTCTTCGCCGGTCTGCTCTACTTGCTCGGCCTGCGCATGGCCTGGAGCATGATGCAATAATCACCCAACCCAGCATAGAGCGAAGGAGAGACGACATGCGCCACCTGACCTTGATCCTCGCCGCCTGCCTCAGTCTGTCGGCCCTGGCCGCGGACTACGCACGCGAGAAGAAATGGGCGGACGAGATCCTGCCCGCCGTGCTGGTGGGCGAGCCGGTCTGGCTGGAGGGCATGAAGGGACACCGGTTCCTCGGCCTCTACACCCCCGCCACCGGCGCCAAGGCGGCGGTCATCGTCGTGCACGGCATCGGTGTGCACCCCGACTGGGGCCTGATCAGCCACCTGCGCCAGCATCTGCCCGATCACGGCTACAGCACGCTCTCCATCCAGATGCCGGTGCTGGCCGCCGACGCCCGCGGCGATGCCTACCCGCCCACCTTTCCCGACGCCGCCGTGCGTCTCGGACGGGCGGCGGCCTGGCTGAAGGCCAAGGGCTACGGCAAGGTGGCCATCGTCTCGCACAGCCTGGGCAGCCGCATGAGCTATGTCCATCTGACCCGAGACAGCGGCAAGGAGATTGCGGCCTGGGTATCCATCGGCTCACCCGGTGCCGAGGACTGGTCGAGACTGCGCCTGCCCGTGCTGGACATTTACGGGGAGCACGACCTAGCCGCGGTGCTGCAGCAGGCCGGCAAACGGGCCAAGGCGCTCAGGCACCCCAAATCGGCCCAGATCCGGGCAGCCGGGGCGGACCACTTCTTCGAGGGGCAGGACGCTGCCCTGTTGGACTACGTTCGGGGCTATCTCGACAAGACGCTGTGAGCGTCAGGGCGGCGGCGACGGCAGGGGCGCATCGCCACCCGACCGGCGGTGTCAGATGATGTCCAGATGACTGATGGCCGCGGCGGAGGGCTGGCCGTCGTCACGCCCCTCTCGGTGCAGCTTGATCTTCAGGCGCAGGTCGTTGAAGGAATCGGCATTGCGCAGGGCGTCTTCGGCGCTCACCACCCCGGCCTTGTACAGATCGAACAGCGACTGGTCGAAGGTCTGCATGCCCAGATCGCGTGACTTGGCCATGATGTCCTTGATCTCGAATATGCGGCCTTCCTTGATCAAGTCGGCGATGAGCGGCGAGTTGAGCAGCACCTCCACCGCCGGGATGCGGCCCTTGCCATCGGCGCGCGGCAGCAGCCGCTGCGAGACGATGGCGCGCAGGTGCATCGCCAGATCGAGCAGGACCTGGTCCCGTCGCTCGCGCGGGAAGAACGACAGGATGCGGTCCATGGTCTGGTTGGCGTTGTTGGCGTGCACCGTGGACAGGCACAGGTGGCCCGTCTCGGCATAGGCGAGCGCGTACTCCATCGCCTCGACGTCGCGGATCTCGCCCAGCATGATCACGTCCGGCGCCTGGCGCAGGGTGTTCTTGAGCGCCACCTCCCAGCTCTCGGTGTCGGTGCCCACCTCGCGCTGGGTGATGATGCTCATGCCGTGCTGGTGCACGTATTCGATCGGATCCTCGACCGTGATGATGTGTTCCTGGGCCGTCTGGTTGCGGTGACCGATCATGGCCGCCAGGCTGGTGCTCTTGCCGCTGCCGGTGGCGCCCACCACCAGTACCAGGCCGCGCGGCATCATGGCGATGTCGCGCATGATGGGCGGCAGGTGCAGTTCCTCGAGCCGAGGGATGCGCGTGTTCACCAGGCGGAAGACCACGCCGACCCGGCCCTGCTGCACGAAGACACTGACGCGGAAGCGCCCGATGTCGGGGTCGTGGATGGCGAAATTGGCCTCGTTGTGGGCGTCGAATTCGGCCCGCACCCGCTCGGTCATCACCGAACGGGCCATGTTCAGGGTCTCCGCCGGGGTGAGGGTCTGCTTGGACAGCGGCTGGACCCTGCCGTCGAGCTTGATGGCGGGCGGGAAGCCGGCCGTGAGGAAGAGGTCGGAGGCCTTGCGCGCCACCATCAGGCGCAGCCAGTCGGCAATCGGCTTGGGCAGGGTGGCGATCATGGTTCAGCCGATGAACATATCCTTGTTGACCGCCACGGCGCGGGCCTCGCTGGCGGCGATGACGTTGCGCTTGACCAGCTCCATCAGCGCCTGGTCCAGGGTTTGCATGCCCTGCGCCTGGCCGGTCTGGATGGCGGAGTGCATCTGCGCCACCTTGTTCTCGCGGATCAAGTTGCGGATGGCCGGGGTGCCGATCATGATCTCGTACACCGCCACGCGCCCACTGCCGTCCTTGCGCTTGACGAGCGTCTGGGAGATCACGGCACGCAGTGACTCGGAGAGCATGGCACGCACCATCTCCTTCTCCGCCGCCGGGAAGACGTCGACGATCCGGTCTATGGTCTTGGCGGCGGAGCTGGTGTGCAGGGTGCCGAACACCAGGTGACCGGTCTCGGCGCCGGTCAGGGCCAGACGGATGGTCTCCAGGTCGCGCATCTCGCCCACCAGGATCACGTCCGGGTCCTCGCGCAAGGCGCTACGCAGGGCGTTGGCGAAGCCGTGCGTGTGCGGCCCCACCTCGCGCTGGTTGATCAGGCACTTCTTGCTCTGATGCAGGAATTCGATCGGATCCTCGATGGTGAGGATGTGGCCGTGCTGATTCTCGTTGATGTAGTCCACCATGGCCGCGAGCGTGGTGGACTTGCCCGAGCCGGCGGGCCCCGTCACGAGCACGATGCCGCGCGGCTGGTCGGCGATGTCCTTGAAGATCTTGGGCGCCTGCAGCTGCTCCAGGGTGAGCACCTTGCTGGGGATGGTGCGGAACACCGCGCCGCAGCCGCGCGCCTGGTTGAAGGCGTTGACCCGGAAGCGCGCCACCTCGGGCAGCTCGAACGAGAAATCGATCTCCAGGTGCTCCTCGTAGCCCTTGCGCTGGGCATCGGTCATGACGTCGTAGATCATGGCCTTGACCTGGTTGTGGTCCAGCGGCGGCACGTTGATGCGCCGGATGTCGCCATGCACGCGGATCATGGGCGGCAGCCCCGCCGACAGGTGCAGGTCGGACGCCTTGTTCTTGACCGTGAAGGCCAGGAGATCGGAAATTTCCATTATAATTCTGGCGCTTACGCAAACCTCCGAGTGAATTCCGAGGCATTATGGGCACAATCGCAGCGGCCTTGCAAGCCGTGCACGGCCGCATCGCCGCCGCCTGTGCCGCAGCCGGCCGCGACCCGCGCTCGGTGACGCTGCTGGCGGTGAGCAAGACCTTTCCGGCCGCCGCCTTGCGCGAGGCCTGGGCCGCCGGCCAGCGTGCCTTCGGCGAGAATTATGTGCAGGAGGCCCTGGCGAAGCAGGCGCTACTGGCCGATCTACCCATCGAATGGCACTACATCGGCCCCCTGCAGCGCAACAAGACCCGCCCGGTCGCCGAGCACTTCGCCTGGGTGCACGGCATCGACCGGGCGGAGATCGCCGAGCGATTGAGCAGCCAGCGCCCCGAGGCGCTCCCCCCGCTGCAGGTGTGCGTGCAGGTGAACGTGGGCGGCGAGGCGAGCAAACGCGGTGTGGCGCGAGCGGCGGCCGTGCCGCTCGCCCGCCTCGTGGCAGGATTGCCGCGGCTCAGGCTGCGCGGCTTCATGACCATTCCGCCCCCTAGCAGCGACGCCCAGACCCAGCGTCGCCATTTCCACGTCCTGGCGGAGATCCTCGCCGAGGCACGCGGCGCGGGGCTGGCGGTGGACTGCCTGTCCATGGGCATGTCGCAGGACCTGGAGGCAGCCATCGCGGAAGGCGCTACCATAGTGAGGGTGGGCACGGCCATCTTCGGCGCGCGTGCGCCCAAGGGCCAGTAGCGGGACATCGACACGGGGGCAGGCATGAAACTGGGCTTTCTCGGCGGCGGCAACATGGCCGCCGCCCTCATGGGCGGGCTATTGCAGAAGGGTTTCCGGGGCGAGGACATCGTCGTGGTGGAGCTCGACCCAGGACGGCGCGCCTGGCTCGAGGCCAACTTTCCGGTCCGGGTCCTGGCGCACGACGGGCCGCTCATCGAGGCGGCGGACGTGCTGGTCTTGGCGGTCAAGCCACAACAGCTGCGGGCGGCCCTGGCCACCCTGCCCCCCCCCTATCCGGGTCAGCTGGTGCTCTCCGTGGCGGCCGGGGTGCGCGCCGCGGACATCTCCCGCTGGCTGTCGGGACACCCCGCGGTGGTGCGCGCCATGCCCAACACGCCGGCCCTGGTCGGTGCCGGCATCACCGGGCTGTATGCCCTGCCCGGCGTCATCCCGGCCCAGCGCGAGCAGGCCAGCCAGGTCATGGAGGCGGTCGGCGGCGTGGTCTGGGTGGAGGACGAGGCCCAGCTCGACGCGATCACCGCCGTCTCCGGCAGCGGCCCGGCCTATGTGTTCTACTTCATGGAGGCCCTGGAGGAGGTGGCGGCCGAGCTCGGCCTGGCACCGGCCACCGCCCGGCTGCTCGCCCTGCACACCTTTTTCGGCGCCTCGGCGCTGGCCATCAAGGACAAGGCCTCTCCCGCCGAGCTGCGCCAGCGCGTCACCTCCAAGGGCGGCACCACCGAGCGCGGCATCCAGGTGCTGGAACACCGTCAGGTCAAGCTGGCCCTGGCCGAGGCGGTCCGCGCTGCGGCCCTACGCAGCCGCGAACTGGGCGAACTGTTGGGCAGGGATGTCTGATGCTCACGGACGCCCTGCAGTTCCTCCTGCGCACCCTGTTCGATCTGTTCGCCGTCGCCTTCTGGCTGCGCTTCTACATGCAGTGGGCACGGGTGCCCTTTCACAATCCCTTCGCGCAGTTCATCGTCAAGGTGACCGACTTCGCCGTCCGCCCGGCACGGCGGCTGGTGCCCGGCCTCATGGGGCTGGACCTGGCCAGCCTGGTGCTGTGCTATCTGGCGGAACTGCTCGCCGTGCTAGGCGTGTTCTGGCTGGATGGCTACCCCTTCCTCATCGCCGGCGCCGGCGTGCTGCCAGGCTTCCTGCTGCTCCCCCTGGCCGCCGCCCTGAGACTGGCCATCTACGTCTTGATGGGGCTCATCATCATTCAGGCCGTCCTGTCCTGGGTCAATCCGTTCTCGCCCTTCGCGCCGGTGTTCTACGCCCTGGCCCGCCCCTGCCTGGCCCCCTTGCAGCGCATCCTCCCCCCCATCGGGGGCGTCGACCTGACACCCCTGGCGGCGCTGATCCTCATGCAGCTTCTGCTGATTTTACCGGTCGCGGCACTGGAACAATGGGCCGGCGCACTGATCCGCTGAGAACAGAGGCATCGCCGCCCTGGTTGCGCCCGATGGCGACGGGCGGCTGCTCGCTCACCCTCCACGTGCAACCGGGGGCGAGCCGAAGCGAGGTGGCCGGCCGTCACGGCGACGCCCTCAAGCTCGAGATTGCCGCCCCGGCGGTGGCGGGCGCGGCCAACGCCGTCCTGATCGAATATTTGGCAGCAAGCCTTAACCTTTCCCGCCGGGAGGTTACAATCGCGCAAGGCGAAAAATCCCGCCGCAAGATCGTACGGGTCCCGTTCGATCCTGCGCAGGTGGAGAGATGTCTGGAGATGAGGGCGCTTGCATCATGAACTACGGCCTGGAAAGCGGCATCACCCGGTTTCGCAACCGGCGCGATCGGCTGGTCAAGGTAGTGACCGACTACAAGGAATGGCTGGAGCGCAACACGGAGGTCGAGCCCGAGCAGCTCCTGCGCCTGTATGACCTCACGGAGAACTTGAAGAAGGACCGGCTTATGCTCGCCTTCGTGGCGGAGTTCAGCCGCGGCAAGACCGAGCTGATCAACGCGCTGTTCTTCTCCGACTTCAAGCAGCGTCTGCTGCCCTCGGACGCCGGTCGCACCACCATGTGCCCGACCGAGATCTTCTTCGATGCGGACAGCGAGCCCTACATCCGGCTGCTGCCCATCGAGACCCGCTTCCGCGACGACAGCATCAACACCCTGAAGCGCATGCCGGTGGAGTGGAACACCCTCCGCCTGGATGTCTCCGATCCCAACGCCATGGTCGAGGCCATGCGCAAGCTGGCCGAGACCAAGGTCGTGTTCAAGGTGGAGGCGCGCGCACTGGGGCTGTGGGACGAGAACGATCCCAACCTCTCCTACATGGTCAAGGACCAGGACCGGGTGGAGATCCCGGCCTGGCGCTACGCCATGATCAACTACCCCCACCCCCTCCTCGAGGCGGGGCTCGCCATCCTCGACACGCCGGGCCTCAACGCCATGGGGGCGGAGCCGGAACTGACCCTGTCGGCCATCCCCAATGCGCATGCGCTGCTCTTCTTGCTCGCCACCGACACCGGGGTGACCCAGTCCGACTACGAGATCTGGAACAAGATGGTGGCCAAGCACACCAGCCAGCACTACGCGGTGCTGAACAAGATCGACATGCTGTGGGACGACTTGAAGAGCCCGGAGGAGATCGCGCGCACCATCCAGCGCCAGATCGAGTCCACCGCCGCCCAGCTCGGTATCCCCACCGGCAGCGTGCTGGCCATTTCGGCGCAGAAGGCACTGGTGGCGAAGATCCGCGGCGACCAGGAGCTGCTTAAGCGCTCCGGCATCCAGGCCTTGGAGGTGATGCTGGCCCGCGAGATCATCCCCTCGCGCGAGAAGATCATGCGCGAGTCGGTGGTGCGCGAGTTGGGGCCGCGGCTCGAGGAGACGCGGGAGACCGCGCACAAACGCATGCTGGCCGCGCGCCAGAGCCTGCAGGACCTGCAGGCCCTGACCGGCAAGAACCAGCAGATCGTCGTGCAGATGCGCGACAAGGTGATGGCCGACAAGCAGAAATACGAGGAGACCACGCGCAACTTCAACATCACGCGCAAGGTGGTCTCGCAGCAGGGTTGGGAGCTGCTGGCCCACCTCGACGAGGAGCGCATGGACAAGATCATCGAGGAGTCCATGATGGCCATCAACGACAGCTGGACCACGGCCGGCCTCATCCGCGGCATGCAGCTGCTGATCCGCCGCATGAGCGCCGAGTTCGACCATGCCCACCAGCAGAGCGCGGCCATCAAGCAGCTGCTCAACGCCGCCTACCAGCGCTTCCGCGACGAGCACGGGCTGGAAGCGGTCGATCCACCCCTGCTCAACCTCACCCGCTACCGGGGACGGCTGGACGAACTGGTGGTGAGCACGCAGGAATTCTGCGCCGACCCCATGAACATCATGCTCGAGAAGCGCTTCATGGTGAAGAAGTTCTACATCGGCCTGGTCACCCAGGCGCGCATCGTCTTCCAGCAGGTGCGCATGGAGACCGAGACCTGGCTGCGGCTCACCCTCGACCCCATCGTCGCGCGCATCCAGGAGCACAAGGCCCAGCTCGAGCATCGCCTGGAGAACATCAGCAAGGTGCACGCCAACCTGGGCTCCATCCAGGAACGCAGCCAGGCGGTGCATCGCGAGATGGTGCTGCTCAAGGCCCAGCTCGACCAGATCGAGGCCATCGTCAAGGAGTTCGCCCTGCTCACCGGCGTGGCCCTGCGCAGCCTGGACGGGCAGCCCGTCGCCACCCCGGTCTGAGTCTGGGAGCCTATCGCCCGACCCTGACCAGGTAGCCCACCGCCATGGCCACGCGCGTCATCCACCTGCGCAGGCATTGCCCGCGCTGCGGCAGCATGGCGCGGGCGGAGGGCAAGCTGCCCGGCTTCCCGGGCCCCCGTCCCCCCGTCTTCGATCTAGACGACCTCGGTCGTCTCGCGGCGCGCCACAGTCTCGGCATGTTGCTCGCCCTGGTGGAGCTGCTGCCCTACAAACAGTTCGAATGCACGCGCTGCGGCTACAGCTTCCGGCTCACCAACGAGACGGCCAAGGACATGGTGGTGGCCATGCTGGCCGCGCTCAAGCCGGTGGCGAGCGAGCGTCTGCGGCCGCTGCCCAGGACACGCCGGCCCCTTGCGCGCGCGCGGACGCCCCCTCTGTCGCCCGCCAACCCGGCCGCCTCCGTAGACTGGGAACCGGAAGGGTTGGATTGATCCCGGACGGCCCTCAGGGCCGCAGGTCAGGCCCTAGATCGGCCTGTAGGTCGGGCTTCAGCCGGACAACCGTAAAGCGCCCCAACAACCCCGTCGGCCCGAAGGCCGACCTGCAACACATTGATTCGTCTGGGGTGGATGTCCGAAGGGGACAATCTGGGTCGATACCGGTTTGAACATCGGGTCGCGCTCGGGCCTTGGCCCGACCCCCCGGCCGGCGGTCAGTCGCGCAGCAGCACGCTGAACAGGAAGTTCTGCAACATGACCCGCTCGCCCTTGCTGGGCGACTCGAAGACCACGCCGTGTCGCCAGGTGGCCGGTGCGTTGCCGGCCTGATGGCGCTCCCCGTGCAGAACCCTGGCGGTGAGCCGCAGCGGAACCTCCTCCTGCATCGCCTCCACCGGTATGGCGAAACGCAGGGCCACGCGCTTGCCCGCCTCACCGAGCGGGTGCGCCGTTTCCAGTTGGGCGCCGCCCATGCCCAGGTCGAGCACCAGGGCCGGCTGCCACTGCTCGCCAACCTGCACCTCCGCCAGCAGGCGGACCGGCAGCCGCGCATCCCAGCGGATCTGCAATGACTGCACCTCGCCCGGGTAGGCGAGATGCAGGTACAGAAAGGGGGCGATGCAGATGCGCTGTATCTGGGTCTCGAAGGCAAACAGCCGGGTGCCGGAGAAGGCCCGCACCACCACGGCCTGGCCTTCATGCACGTTCACCGGCAGGTTGTCCTGCCTGGGGGTGGCGACCAGCACACTCTGGCCCGGCTCATAGCCGATCAGATGGGTATAGAGGCGCGGGTGCAAGGCGGTGGGCGCGAGCTGGAAGGCCAGACGCTGACCGATCTTGAGCCGCGTCTCGGCGAAGCCACAGCGGGCCGCTGGACCGGATGCGTCGGGAAACAGGGTCTCAACCATGACGTGGCTCCTCCAGGGCGTGCGCGACGGACCATCGCGCCCGCGTTGGGTGTACGCCCGGCCATGTCATGCGGGCAGGCGCGGGCTTCGTCTTGCGGCGACCGGGCTGCCCTGGCCGACACCCAGCCCGGCGCAGGCCCGGCCGGCCGCATGACAAATCGGGGTCCAAGGGCGACTTGCCGGAACCGGCAACCGGTTCTTTAATGAAATTATCGAACAAGGCATGTGCCTGGCAACGCGCCTGGGGGGCACGGATGGCGGTGCGGCCGGGATGGCCCCTTTACCCGGCAGCGCGTGAGGTGGCTTTCGATACCCGCCATGATCGCAGGATTCAGTCAAGCCGCGCGGCCAAGGAGAAGCTCTGCGGCGGCGCTCCGGCGGCTGGCACGTGCAAGGGTCGTACACAGAGACTGGAGGGCAACATGGCGATCGGTGAGATCTGTAACCGCGAGGTGGTGATCGTGACGCGGGAGGCGCCGGTCAGCGAGGCCGCCCGCCTGATGCGACAGTATCACGTCGGTGATCTGGTGGTGGTGGACGAGCTCTCGGGGCGGCGGCGGCCGGTGGGCATCGTCACCGACCGGGATATCGTCATCGAGGTCGTGGCCATGGAGGTGGCCCCGGAGTCCCTGCGCGTGGGTGACATCATGAGCGCGGAACTCGCCACGGTGCGCGAGACGGAGGGCGTGTTCGAGACCATCCGCTACATGCGCGACAAGGGCATCCGGCGGCTCCCGGTGGTGGACCGGGACGGCTGGTTGCAGGGCATCGTCACCCTCGATGACCTGCTGATCCTGCTGGCCGAGGAGATGGGTGAAATGGCCCAGCTCATCGTCCGCGAGATGCGTCGGGAGCAAGCTTCCCGCAAATGACCTGGTAAGAGGAAGACCAACATGAAACTACCCCTGCAGATCGTCATGCGCGACATCCCCCACTCGGATGCGGTGGAGGCCGACATCCGCAGCCGCGTGGAAAAGCTCGATCAGTTCTACCCCGACATCATGCGTTGCCGCGTGGTGGTGGAGCTGGACGGCAAGCACAAGCATCAGGGCAAGCAGTTCAACGTGCGCATCGACATGACCGTCCCCCGCAGCGAGATCGTCGTCGACCGCGACCGTGGCGAGGACCTCTACGTCGTATTGCGCGACGCCTTCGACGCCGCCAAGCGCAGGCTGGAGGATTTCGCACGCCGGCAGCGCGGGGAGGTCAAGACGCACGAGCCGCTCGTGCAGGGCCTTGTCGCCCGCATCCTGGCCGAGGAGGGCTATGGCTTCATCGCCACGGCCGACGGCAAGGAGCTCTACTTCAGCCGCGACAACGTGGTGCACCCCCAGTTCGAGCACCTGCAGCCCGGCATGGCCGTCACCTTCCTGGAGGAGGCGGCGGCCGAAGGACTGCAGGCCAAACGGGTGAGCGCGGTCTGAGCGGCCG
>JBBIKZ010000017.1:0-29392 GCA_037445185.1 Hydrogenophilales bacterium
CATCATGGAACTCGCAAAAAGCTTCGAACCCCACGAGATAGAGCAACGCTGGTATGCGCGCTGGGAAGGCGCCGGCTGGTTCGCCATGGGCACACGGGAGGGGGCGCCGTCCTACTGCATCATGCTGCCGCCGCCCAACGTCACCGGGACGCTGCACATGGGGCACGCCTTCCAGCACACCCTCATGGATGCCCTCATCCGCTACCATCGCATGCGCGGGGACAACACGCTCTGGCAGCCGGGCACCGACCATGCCGGCATCGCCACCCAGATCGTGGTCGAGCGCCAGCTCGACGCCGATGGCATCTCGCGCCACAACCTGGGCCGGGAGAAGTTCCTCGAACGGGTGTGGGCGTGGAAGGAGCAGTCCGGCACGACCATCACCCGCCAGATGCGGCGTCTGGGCGCCTCCTGCGACTGGAGCCGCGAGCGCTTCACCATGGACGAGGGCCTGTCGCGGGCGGTCACCGAGGTCTTCGTGCGCCTTTACAACGAAGGCCTGATCTATCGCGGCAAGCGCCTGGTGAACTGGGACCCCGTGCTGCAGACGGCGGTCTCCGACCTCGAGGTGGTGAACCAGGAGGAGGAGGGCTTCATCTGGGAGATCGCCTATCCCATCGAGGGCAGCCCGGAGCGGCTCACGGTGGCCACCACCCGCCCCGAGACCCTGCTGGGCGACACCGCCGTGGCCGTGCATCCCGAGGACGAGCGCTACCGGCACCTCATCGGCCGTCACGTGCGGCTGCCCATCGCCGAGCGCACCATCCCCATCATCGCCGACGCCTATGTCGATCGCGCATTCGGCACCGGCGTGGTCAAGATCACGCCGGCGCACGATTTCAACGACTGGCAGGTCGGCCAGCGACACGGCCTGCCGGCCATCGGCGTGCTGACGCTGGACGCCAAAATGAACGAGTTCGCCCCCGCCGAATACCAGGGGCTGGACCGCTATGCCGCACGCGAGAAGATCCTGCAGGCGCTGCAGGAGAGGGGGCTGCTGGTGTCGGCCAAACCGCACCGGCTGATGATCCCGCGCGGTGATCGCAGCGGTGCCGTCATCGAGCCCATGCTCACCGATCAGTGGTACATGGCCATGGAAGGGTTGGCGAAGCGCGCCCTCGAGGTGGTCGAGACCGGCGAGCTCAGGTTCGTGCCGCAGAACTGGACCACCACCTACCGCCAGTGGCTGGAGAACATCCAGGACTGGTGCATCTCGCGTCAGCTCTGGTGGGGTCACCGCATCCCGGCCTGGTACGACGAGGAGGGCAATGTCTATGTCGCCCGCAACGTAACCGTTGCCCGGCAGATGGCGGGCGGGCGGGAGATCCGCCAGGACGAGGACGTACTGGACACCTGGTTCTCCTCCGCCCTGTGGCCCTTCACCACCCTGGGCTGGCCCGAGGACACGCCCGAACTCAGGCGCTACCTGCCCACCTCGGTGCTGGTCACGGGCTTCGACATCATCTTCTTCTGGGTGGCGCGCATGGTGATGATGAGCCTGCACTTCACCGGCAAGGTCCCCTTCCGCGAGGTCTACATCACCGGCCTGGTGCGCGACGCGCATGGCAACAAGATGAGCAAGTCCAAGGGCAACATCCTCGACCCCATCGACCTGATCGACGGCATCGACCTGGAGGGCCTGGTGAAGAAACGCACCACGGGCCTCATGAACCCGAAACAGGCGGAGGCGATCGAGCGTGCCACGCGCAAGGAGTTCCCCAACGGCATCCCGGCCTTCGGCGCCGATGCCCTGCGTTTCACCTTCGCCTCGCTCGCCTCGCACGGACGCGACATCAAGTTCGATCTCAACCGCTGCGACGGCTACCGCAACTTCTGCAACAAACTCTGGAATGCCACCCGTTTCGTGCTCATGAACTGCGACGGCCAGGACACCGGGCTCGACGAGGCGCTGCCCCTGGAGTTCTCCTTCGTCGATCGCTGGCTCCTGGGCCGTCTGGAGACGGCCAAGGCGCAGGTCGAGGAGGGCTATGCCCAGTACCGCTTCGATCAGGTGGCGCGCGCGATCTATGAGTTCGCCTGGGACGAATACTGCGACTGGTATGTCGAGCTCGCCAAGGTGCGGCTCGCCGGTGGCTCGGACGCGGCCCAGCGCGCCACGCGGCGCACCCTGGTGCGGGTGTTGGAGGAACTCCTGCGGCTCGCCCACCCCATCATCCCCTTCATCACCGAGGCGCTATGGCAGAAGGTGGCGCCGCTCGCCGGTCGCGGCGGGGTCAGCGTGATGCTGGCGCCCTATCCCGAGCCCCAGCCCGAGCGGGCCGATGCCGCCGCGGCCGAGCAGATGCAGACCCTCAAGGGGCTCATCAACGCCTGCCGCAACCTGCGCGGCGAGATGGGCATCTCACCGGCGCAGCGGCTGCCGCTGATCGTGCAGGGCGACGCCGAACGCACGGCCGTCTATGCCCCGTACATACAGCTGCTGGCCCGACTGTCCGAGGTCCGCAGCGTCGAGCGGCTGCCCAACTCCGAGGCACCGGTGGCGGTGGTGGGCGACTGGCGGTTGATGCTCGAGGTCGAGGTCGACCGCGAGGCCGAGATCGCGCGCCTGGACAAGGAGATCGCGCGCCTTGCCAACGAACTCGCCCGCGCGCAGGCGAAGCTTGCCAATCCCAGCTTCGTCGCAAAGGCCCCGCCGGCGGTCGTCGATCAGGAGCGCCTGCGCCTGGCGGGCTGTGCAGCCACCCTGGAAAAGCTCAGGGCGCAGCGTCAGCGCCTGGGGTGAGACTCGCGAGCGGGCGATGAGCTGGACCAGACGATTCCGCGAGCTCGCCGCGGCCATGGCGACCGCGAAATTCTGGTACACCCTGCTGGGGGTGCTTGCGGCGCTGCTCATCTGGTTCTATCTCTTCTATCTGGCCGTCAAGTATGTGGACACCAGCCTGTCCATCCACTCGACCTTCTGTGACAGCCAGGAGGAGCGCAACTGGCACATCTTCGTCATCACCCTGCTCACCCCGCTGTTTCTGGTCGGCCTCATCGGGGTGATCGGCGAGTGGATGCAGTTCATCGAACATCGGCACCAGGGGCGCAAGACGGCGCTCAAGCCGCTGATCCTGTTCCTGGTGTTGATGCAGGTCACGGCACTGTTCATCCTCCTCGCCCTGAACTGTTGATCAGGGGGCTGGGCATGGCCCCAGGTGGGTGGCCCGGGTGTGTTCCGTGTAGTCGAGGAGGGCGTGTCCACGGCTGCGGATGTCCATGTCGAAACGCCCCTCGCCCCTCCACGTCAGCCTCACCTCCACCGGCACCGGCCGTCCAGGCAGCCACTTCAGCCGACACTCACCGCTCAGCAGATAGCCGTCTGACAGGGGACGCTCGGCGCTGACACGGCAGCCCTTGCGGGCGACCCAATCGAGCAGGTGCCGATGCGGATCGGCGCGGATGCAGGACTCGCTCCTGCCGTCCTCCCTGTACGTCCAAAACAAGGGCTTGAACATGCCCGAGCGCTGATGGGCGAACTCCCACAGCCCCACCGGGATATGGGCGACAAAGGGGTCGCCGGGTACGTCCTGCGCGGCCGCCCCGGTTGACGGCGTCAATGCGCAGGCCAACAGCAGGCACAGGCCGGGCAGCGCGCCGCGACGCCGGCGCCGGCGGTCGAGCCCGGCTCCGCACCGCGGCGGCCGCACCCCCTGGCCCGACCCGACGCTCGCACCCGTGCTGCCGGCCGCAAGCCGGGCCTGCCTGGCGCCTGGCGCTGCGTCAATCACAGCAGGGCGAGGTTGTCCCGATGGATGAGCTCGGGCTCGTCCACATAGCCCAGGATGGATTCGATCTCCCGGCTTGGTCGCCCCATGATCCGGCGCGACTCCTCGGCGCTGTAGTTGACCAGCCCGCGGGCGATGTCGCGGCCCTCCGGGTCCAGACAGGCGACCACCTCGCCGCGCTGGAAGTCACCGATCACCTCGGTCACGCCGATGGGCAGCAGGCTCTTGCCCTGCTCGGTCAGGGCGCGGGCGGCCCCCGCATCCACCCGCAGCCGCCCCCTGACCTGCAGATGATCGGCCAGCCACTGTCGCCGGGCGGCGAGCGGCGAGCGGCGCGCCACCAGCTGGCTGCCGATGCACTCCCCGTCGGCCAGGCGCAGCAGGACGTTGTCCTCGCGGCCACTGGCGATCACCGTGTGCGCGCCACTCCTGGAGGCGCGCTTGGCGGCGAGGATCTTGGTGAGCATGCCACCGCGGCCCAGGTGGCTGCCCGCGCCGCCGGCCATGGCCTCCAGGGCGGGATCGCCGGCGATGGCCTCCCTGACCAGGGTGGCGGCCGGATCCTTGCGCGGGTCGGCGGTGTAGAGCCCCTGCTGGTCGGTGAGGATGACGAGCACGTCGGCCTCGATGAGGTTGGCCACCAACGCCCCCAGGGTGTCGTTGTCGCCGAACTTGATCTCGTCGGTGGTGACCGTGTCGTTCTCGTTGATGATGGGGATGACCTTGAGTGCGAGCAGGGTGCGCAGGGTGCTGCGGGCGTTGAGGTAGCGCTCCCGGTCGACCAGGTCGGCGTGGGTGAGGAGGACCTGGGCGGTGTGCAGGCCGTGTACCCGGAAACAGCGCTCGTAGGCCTCGATGAGCCCCATCTGGCCCACGGCGGCAGCCGCCTGCAGCTCGTTCAGGGCGTGCGGACGTTTCAGCCAGCCCAGCCGCTGCATGCCTTCGGCGATGGCGCCGCTGGAGACCAGCACCACCTCCTTGCCCATCCCCACCAGGGCACTGATCTGGGCGGCCCACTGGGCCAGGCGCTGGTGATCGAGGCCGCGCCCCTCGTTGGTGACCAGGCTGCTGCCCACCTTGACCACCAAGCGAGTGGCAGCGGCGACGACGGATTCGCTCATTGCGGGGGTTCCTCTGCTGGCGGCGGTTCACTGCGCCGCAGTGCTTCCAGGTAGTCCATGATGGCGTAGACCAGGGGCTGGCAGCCCTCGCCGTTGATGGCGGCGACGGCGTAGACCGGGCCGTGCCAGTCGAATGCGCGCACGAAGACATCGATCCGCGCCTGGCGCTCGTCCTCGGGGATCAGGTCGATCTTGTTCAGCACCAGCCAGCGCGGCTTGCGATAGAGGATCTCATCGTAGCGCCGCAGCTCCTCGACGATGGCGCGCGCCTGCGCGACGGGGTCGGCCCCCGGATCCAGGGGGGCGATGTCGACCAGGTGCAGCAGCAGCCGGGTGCGGGCGAGATGGCGCAGGAACTGGTGCCCGAGGCCCGCCCCCTCGGCCGCGCCCTCGATCAGCCCGGGGATGTCGGCCAGCACGAAGCTGCGGTCCGCATCCACCCGGACCACACCGAGGTTGGGCTGCAGCGTGGTGAAGGGGTAGTCGGCCACCTTGGGGCGGGCAGCCGACACGGCGCGGATGAAGGTGGACTTGCCGGCATTGGGCAGGCCCAGCAGGCCCACGTCGGCCAGGACCTTGAGTTCCAAATAAAGCCGCCGAGCCTCGCCGGGCTCACCGGGCGTGGCCTGGCGGGGGGCCCGGTTGGTGCTCGACTTGAAATGCAGGTTGCCCAGCCCGCCCCGGCCGCCGCGCGCGAGCAGGGCGCGCTCGCCGTGCCGGGTGAGGTCGGCAATGACCTCGCCGCTGTCCTCGTCCCGGATCACCGTGCCCACCGGCACGCGCAGGACGAGGTCCTCGCCGCCCTTGCCGTAGCAGTCCGACCCGCGGCCATTCTCGCCATGCCTGGCCCGGAACAGACGGGTGTAGCGGTATTCCACCAGGGTGTTGAGGTTGCGGTCGGCCTCCGCCCAGATGCTGCCGCCGCGGCCGCCGTCGCCACCATCGGGCCCGCCCTTGGGGACATACTTTTCACGCCGAAAGGACACGGCGCCGTCGCCGCCCTTGCCAGCGATGACTTCGATGTGGGCCTCGTCGATGAACTTCATTGCGGGAGTGGCCGGGTTTTCGGCGCGCTACAAACGAAAAAGCCCTATCCGCGGATAGGGCTCTTGTGCTGGGCAGCGGGCCTCAGCCTTGCACGGGCACGACGCTGACCGTGCGGCGTTTGAGCGGGCCCTTCACACTGAACTGCACCACCCCGTCGACCAGGGCGAAGAGGGTGTAGTCCTTGCCCATGCCGACGTTCACACCGGGGTGGAACTGGGTGCCGCGCTGCCGCACGAGGATGTTGCCGGCCGGCACGAACTGGCCGCCGTAACGTTTGACACCCAGCATCTTGGGTTTGGAGTCGCGGCCGTTGCGGGAGCTGCCGCCTGCTTTCTTGTGTGCCATAGCATGTCCTCCTGATTCAGGCCACGGTGATGCCGTCGATGCGGATCTCGGTGTAGTTCTGGCGGTGACCCTGCGTCTTGCGATAATGTTTGCGACGGCGCATCTTGAAGATCTTCACCTTTTCACCGCGGCCATGGCTCAACACGGTCGCCTTGACGCTGGCGCCCGGCACCAGGGGGCTGCCGACGGTGCAGGTCTCACCGTCGGCGATGAGCAGGACGTCCTTGATCTCCACTTCGCCGCCCACTGCGACGGGCAGGCTTTCCACCTTGAGCTTGCCGCCGGCGGCTACTTTGTATTGCTTGCCGCCTGTTTTGATGACAGCGTACATGTCGGGCTCCAGCCAATGTCTGTTCGGAAATTAGTAAGTATATGCCCATCGAAACGGCATTGCAATCACGCACCTCATCGGCCAGCATCCGGGTTTCAAAGTGCAGGCTTTCACGGCGCGAGGGCACATTTGGCCACCCCAGCGGAACTGGACGACTTTCTGGCCCAGGTAGAGCGCCGGGCCTACAAGACGGTCCTGTACAGTGTCCAGGATCACCATGCCGCACTGGACATCGTCCAGAACGCCATGCTCAAGCTGTGCGAGCGCTACCGCGACAAGCCGGCCGAGCAATGGCCCATGCTGTTCCAGCGCATCCTGCACAACGCCATCATGGATCACCATCGGCGTGCGCGGGTGAGGAATTTCTGGGTCAGGCTGGTAGCGCCTTTGCGCGACCGGGATGAGGAGGCCGCCGCCGAGAGTCTGGAGGACCTGGCCCCGGCGGATGAGTCCAAGGTGGGTCAGGACCCCCTCGAGCGCGCCGATGGCAGGCAGGTCCTGGCGGTCATCGAGGCGGCCATCGCCGAACTGCCTCTGCGTCAACGCCAGGCCTTCCTGCTACGTTATTGGGAGGACATGGATGTGGCCGAGGTCGCACGGGTGATGGGGTGTTCCGCAGGCAGCGTCAAGACCCACAGCCACCGTGCCGTCAATGCCTTGGCCAGGAAACTCGAGGCAAAGGGGATCGCGTTGTGAATGAAAACGATGCGCGGGCGTATGCGTCACGCCTGCTGCGCAGGCTCGACGCGGGTCTGTCAGGCTTGGACGAAGGCGTCGCCGAGGCCCTGGCGGCAGGCCGCCGCAAGGCCCTCGCGCGCCGGCACGGGGCGCATGCCGGGCGCCGTCCGCCCCGGGCGGCGGCATACGGTTTCAGGTACGGGTTGGCAGCGGCCACGCTGCTGACCGTGATGGCGCTCACGCTGTGGTGGCCGTTTCAGCGGCCCGGCGTGCAGGAGATCGGGCAGCTCGACATCCATCTGCTGACCGGCGAGCTGCCGCCCGCGGCCTACATCGACGAGGATTTTCCGGCATGGCGGCGCTTGCCCGGCTTGTGTCGTTCCTGATCTTGACGGGGCTCAGCGTAAGCGCGTCGGCGGGCACGGCGTGGCATCAGCTCACTGCCGCCCAGCAGGAGGCCCTCCAGCCCCTGGCGGCGGTTTGGGACGGACTGCCGGCCGGACAGCGGGAGACGTTGCTCAAGTTGGGCGTCGCCTATGAACGGCTGGATGCACGCGGGCAGAAACGGTTTCACGAACGTCTGCTGCAATGGACCCTCTTCACGCCGGCGCAACGCTAGCGGGCGCGGGAGAACTACAGGCGGCTCGTCAGCATGCCAGCCGCGCAGCAAACGCAGCTCAGGCAACGCTGGCAGCAGGCGTGTGCGCCTGGCGACAGGCCCTGAAGCGATGACCGAGATCGAACCGATGCGGGCCTTGCCGACCCCTGGGCTCAAGCGCAGATTGGCCAGTCTGGTCTACGAGGCCCTGCTGCTGACGGCCCTGGTCATCGTCGCCAGTTTTCCCCTCGCCCCGCTGTTGCAGGCCCTGCCCCAGCCCTGGTCGAGGCTCGCCAACCAGGCCTTCCTGCTCGGCCTGATCGGGCTCTATCTGGTCTGGTTCTGGCGTCATGGCGGGCAGACGCTGGCGATGAAGACCTGGCGGGTGCGCCTCGTGAATCGGACGGGCGGTCCGGTCGGGCTAGGCCAGGCCTGGCTGCGCTATGGACTTGCCGTACTCGGCCTGGCGGGGCTGGGCATCGGTTTCCTGTGGGCGCTGTGGGACCGCGATCGGCAATTCCTGCACGACCGGCTGGCAGGTACCCGACTGGTGCTATCACCTGCGCTCGACGCGCCACAGGGCGAAGGCCGCCCCCAGGCTGAAAACGATCAGGGCGGATAGGGCGCTCGCCGCCGCCGGCCAGTCGTACAGCAGGCCGAGATGGCCCGCCAGGCGGTTGAGCAGATGGAAGGCGAGGCCGATGAGCAGACCGAGCAGCACCCTGCCGCTCACATGGCTCGCGCGCGGCGGCGCGTAGGCGAAGGGCAGGGCCAGCAGCAGCATGACGGGCGAGGCCAGGATGAAGGACAGCTTGCTCCAGAGTGCGATCTCGTAGCGCGTGGTCTTCTGCTTGTTTTCCCGCAGGTGTTGCACATAGGTGCGCAGGGCCTTAATGGACATGCGTTCGGGGGGGATCATCAGCACGGCGAGCAGGTCGGGGTTGAGGTCCGATCGCCACTTCATGCTCGGCAGACGCGCGGTCTGGGTGCCTTGCGGGCTGATCCGGGTCTCGACCACGTTGGCCAACCGCCAGCTGCCGTCGCCGTCCCATACGGCCTGTTCGGCATGCCATATGGTGGTGAGCCGGAAGTGCGCGTCGAAGACATAGACGCGCATGTTGCGCAGGCTGGCATCCGGCAGCATCTCCTGGATGTTGATGAAGCTCGTGCCGTCCTTGGCCCACAGGCCGGTGATGAACTGCTGGGCAACCACGCCGGTCGTGGCGCGGGCCTTGAGCTGATGGGCGGCGCGTTCCGTGTGCGGGACGACATACTCGCCCAGGGCGTGTGACAGCGCGGCGATGCTGAGCCCCAGCAGGGTCATGTAGCCTGCCAGGCGGCCCACCGACAGGCCAGAGGCCCGCATCACGGTGAATTCGGAGCTGCCGGACAGGCGGGCGAAGGCGAACAACGCGCCGGCGATGGTGGCGGCGGGCAGCACCTCCAGGACGTGGGTGGGCATCATCAACAGGATGTACAACAGAGCGAGCGACAGCGTGTAGCTGGGCCCGATGGCGGCCACCTCGTTGATGAAATCGAGAAAGGCGAACAGCATGAGCAGGGCCACGACGGCGACCAGGATGGCGCCCAGGATCTCGCGCGCCAGATAGCGTGCGAGGATGCTCAAACCGGCCCTCCCGTGATGCCGCGCAGCCGCCGCCAATAGAGCCAGGCGACCAGGACGGCCATGGAGCCGTGCACCAGCAGCATGCTGCTGAGGACCGAGAGCTTCTGCTGCTTGATCCAGGTCTCGGACAGGCCGATCAGGTTGCTGTACACCGTGTAGACCAGAAGGGCGAAGATCACGTTCAGGGAGCGGCCGGCGCGCGGATTCATGTGGCTGGCGGGCACGGCGAACAGCGCCAGCAGCAGGGCGCTGATGGGGTAGCCGAGCCGCCAGACCCATTCGGCCAGATTGGCCGGGCTGGGGTCGCGCAGCAGCTCGGCCGTGCTGGTCGTCCGCGGCGTCTTGGCCTGACGCTCGACGGCGACCGTGTCCAGCCGGACGGCGTAGCGCTCGAATGCCATCATGCGGTAATCGGCCGCGCCAGGATTGCCCTCGTAGCGACGCCCCTTGCTGAGGACCAGGAAGCGGTCGCCATTGTCCATCACCTCGACGTGACCGTCCTGGGCGACGATGACGCCGTCACGGCCGTTCTGCACGGAGCGGATGAAGATGTTGCGTACCCGTCCGCTGTGCGTGTCGAGGGACTCGACGAAAAACACCCGCTTGCCTCCGCCGGCCTCCGCAAACACCCCGGCGCTGATGACCGAGGTCTCGTCCCGGCTGGCGAGCACGCGTTCGAAGTCGCTGCGCTTCTGGGCCGCCCAGGGGATGACCAGCAGGCTCAGCAGGGCGATCAACAGCGTGATCGGCAGCGCGAAACGCAGCACGGGCGACAGCCAAGCCAGCGGGCCGAGCCCCGCACCCTGCCAGACGACCATCTCGCTGTCCTGCCAGAGGCGGGTCATGGTCAGGAAGACGGCGAGAAACAGGGCAAGCGACAGCAGCACCGGCAGGAGGTTGAGCATGCCGAAGCCGATGAAGGGGAACACCGCCTCGTCGTCTATCCTGTCCACCGCCGCCCGGCCGAGGATGCGCACCAACAGGGTGACCAGCACGATGCCCGTGAGCGAGGCGAGGGCGACCCCGCCCATGCTGCTCATCTCGCGGATCAGGGCGGCGTTGAAGAGACGCACTTTGACTTGGGCCTGATTGCTGGAAATAATGAATTTCGGCGCGATTGGACTGTCAGCTGCCTGAAACGCGCAAAACAGCACGGCAAAACAGCACCTTTTCAAGCCCAATGCCTAGGAGCCTCGCATGGAATTTAGCATAAAAAGCGGTAGCCCCGAGAAACAGCGCGTGGCCTGTGTCGTGGTCGGCGTGTACGAACCCAGGCGCCTCTCCGCCCCGGCCCAGGTGATCGATCGGGCCTCCGGCGGCCATCTCGCCGATATCCTCCGACGCGGCGACATGGACGGCAAACTGGGCAGCACCCTGCTGTTGCATCACGTGCCGAACACCCACGGCGACCGCGTCCTGCTGGTGGGGTTGGGCAAGGAGCGGGAATTTCGCGAAAAACAGTATCGCGATGCCGTGCGCGCGGCAGTGAAGACGCTGGATGAGACCGGCGCGACGGAGGCGGCCCTCTATCTGACCGAGGAAAACGTGCGTCGGCACGACCAGACCTGGCAGGTGGAGCAGGCGGTGCTGGTGGCCATGGAGGCGCAGTACCGCTTCGACCGCATGAAGAGCAAACAGGCGGACGAACCGCGCCGGCCGTTGCGCAAGCTCATCCTGGCCGTCTCCAGGCGCGGCGCGCTGGGCGAGGGCGAGGCCGCGGCCGCGCGGGGACTGGCCATCGCCTCGGGCATGCAGCTGGCCAAGGACCTGGGCAACCTGCCCGGCAACGTCTGCACCCCCAGCTATCTTGCCGATCAGTCATGTGCGCTGGCCAAGGAACACGGCATGACGGTGGAGGTGCTCGAGCGCACGGATATGGAGAAGCTGGGCATGGGCGCCCTTCTGTCGGTGGCCAAAGGCTCCGACGAGCCGCCGAAGTTCATCGTGCTGCAGTACAAGGGGGCGGGCAAAAAGGACAAGCCGGTGGTGCTGGTCGGCAAGGGCATCACCTTCGACTCCGGCGGCATCTCGCTCAAACCCGGTGCCGACATGGACGAGATGAAGTACGACATGAGCGGTGCGGCGAGCGTCCTGGGGGCGATGAAGGCGGCGGCCATGCTCCGGCTGCCGCTCAACGTCGTCGGTATCATCCCCACCTGCGAGAATCTCCCCAGCGGCCGGGCCAACAAGCCGGGGGACATCGTCACCTCCATGTCGGGGCAGACCATCGAGATCCTCAACACCGACGCCGAGGGACGCCTCATCCTGTGCGACGCCCTGACCTATGCCGAGCGCTTCGAACCGGCGGCGGTGGTCGATATCGCCACCCTCACCGGCGCCTGCGTCATCGCCCTGGGCAACGTGGCCACGGGGCTCATGGCCAACGACGAGGCGCTCGCGCGCGAGCTGCTGCGCGCCGGCGAGACGGCCTATGACCGCTGTTGGCAGCTGCCCCTGTGGGACGACTATCAGGAGCAGCTCAAGAGCAACTTCGCCGACATGGCCAACATCGGCGGCCGTCCTGCCGGCACCATCACCGCCGCCTGCTTCCTCGCCCGCTTCACCAAGAAGTACGACTGGGCCCACCTCGACATCGCCGGCACCGCCTGGAGGAGCGGCAAGGAGAAAGGCAGCACCGGCCGGCCGGTGCCGCTACTGGTGCACTTCCTGGTCGGGCGAGCAGCGAAGCAGGCCAACCGTTGATGGCCGTCAGGCTGCCCCTACCCATGTACGCACCGAGCCGGCCTTGAACGATTCCCTCACCCCCCACCTCTCTCCCTGTGCGAGAGGGGTGCGTCTCGGTCGACTGCGCCGACTGTCACACCAATCCACGGGCGGGGCGGGAGGCGGGCGTCGGCCTTTCATCCCGCAACCGGCGCGAGCACCGTGTCCCGCGCCTCGGGCAGCGTCTCCGGGTAGTCACGGGAGAAGTGCAGACCGCGGCTTTCCTGGCGGCTTTGCGCGCAGCGCACGATGAGATCGGCGGTGAGCACCAGGTTCCTGAGCTCCAGCAAATCGTTGCTGACGCGGAAGTTGCTGTAATACTCGTGGATCTCCTCGTCGAGCAGCCGGATGCGGTGAGCGGCGCGCTCGAGCCGCTTGCTGGTGCGCACGATGCCGACGTAGTCCCACATGAAACGGCGCAGCTCATGCCAGTTGTGGGCGATGACGACCTCCTCGTCGGCATCGGTGACCCGGCTCTCGTCCCAGCGCGGCAGCTCCCGCGGCGGGGCCGGCTCGGCGGCGGCGATGTGTGCCGCGGCGGCGCGCCCGTAGACCAGACATTCCAACAGGGAGTTGCTGGCCAACCGATTGGCGCCGTGCAACCCGGTGTGGCTCACCTCGCCGATCGCATAGAGGTGGTCGAGATCGGTGAGGCCATGCCGGTCGACGATGACCCCGCCACAGGTGTAGTGGGCGGCGGGCGCCACCGGGATCCATTCGGTGGTGATGTCTATGCCCAGCGCCTTGCAACGGGCATGGATGGTGGGGAAGTGGCTGATGATCTGCTTGGCCGGCAGGTGGGTGATGTCCAGGTAGACGCAATCGAGGCCGCGTTTCTTCATCTCGAAGTCGATGGCGCGGGCGACGATGTCGCGCGGGGCGAGCTCGGCCCGCTCGTCGTGCTCCGGCATGAAGCGGGTGCCGTCGGGCAGCCGCAGCACCGCCCCCTCGCCGCGCATCGCCTCGGTGATGAGGAAGGATTTCGCCTTGGGGTGGTAGAGGCAGGTGGGGTGGAACTGGATGAACTCCAGGTTGGCCACCCGGCAGCCCGCCCGCCAGGCCATGGCAATGCCGTCGCCGGTGGCCGTGTCCGGATTGGTGGTGTAGAGAAAGGCCTTGCCGGCGCCGCCGGTGGCGAGCACGGTGTGACCGGCGGCGATGGTCTCCACCCTGCCGCGGGTGGTGTCCAGCACGTAGGCGCCGTAGACGTCGTTGCCGCTGCCGCCCAGTTTGCGGTCGGTGATGAGGTCGATGGCGATGTGCCATGGCAGCAACTGGACGTTGGGGGCGGCGGCGAGCCGTTTGAGCAGGGTGTCCTGCACCGCCGCGCCGGTCGCGTCGGCCACGTGGAAGATGCGCCGGTGGCTGTGGCCGCCCTCGCGGCCGAGATGGTAGCCGTTGCCTTCCCGGTCGAACGGCACGCCCTGCCAGATGAGCCAGCCGATGGCCTGCGGCGCCTCCTGCACCACCCGTTGCACGGTCTCCTCGTGGCACAGGCCGGCCCCCGCCGTCAGGGTGTCCTGCACGTGCGACGCCAGGCTGTCCTCGCTGGAATGGACGGCGGCGATGCCGCCCTGGGCCCAGTGGCTGGAGCTTTCCGTGGGGGTCTTCTTGGTGATTAGGGTCACCCTGAGCCGGTCGGGCAGGGAGAGGGCCAGGGTGCTGGCGGCCAGACCGGAACCGATGATGAGCACGTCGCATCGCAGCATGAAAGACCCCGCAGGCATGGGAACTAAGGCCCACTTCGGGCGGTCTTTCCGGTAGCCAGGTGGGTCAGCCCGGTTATACTAGCCCCACAACGGATTGGGAAGCCCCGTGCGCCGGGGTGGACCTGCTTGTGAGGATGCTCAGGGATGACTGACAGGGATGCCGACCTGCTCCTGGTGGAACGGGTGCGGAACGGTGACAAGCGCGCCTTCGAGTTGTTGATGGAGAAATACCGGCGCAAGATCGGCCGGCTCCTGTCACGCATGGTGCGAGACCCGGAAGAGGTCGAGGACATCGCCCAGGAGACCTTCATCAAGGCCTATCGCGCGCTGCCACAGTTCCGCGGCGACGCGGCCTTCTACACCTGGCTGTATCGGATTGCGGTGAACACGGCCAAGAACCACCTGGCCGCACGCAACCGCGAGAGGCTCACCGTGAGCGACGTGATGAGCGAAGACGAGGAAGGAGGCGAAGATCGCTATGCGGCACCGGACATCGACACACCCGATGCCCACTTGCTGTCGAAGCAGATTGCCTACGCGGTCAACGAGGCGGTGGAGGCACTGCCGGAGGAACTGCGCACGGCCATCACCCTGCGCGAGATCGAGGGCATGAGTTACGAGGACATTGCGACGTTCATGGGGTGCCCGATCGGCACGGTGAGATCACGCATCTTTCGCGCCCGCGAAGCGATCGCGGCCAAGCTCAGGCCCATACTGGGCACTTCCGAGGATCAGAGGTGGTAGCGATGCTGCAGCATGAACAGATCAGCCCCGGCGAAGCCGAACAGGAATGGTTGTCCGCCCTGCTGGACGGCGAGATCGACGATGTGGAGGGTGACAGGCTGCTCGGGCGCCTGAGCCAGGACCCGGCGCTGGCACGGCGATGGGCCGAATACTGCCTCATCGGCGATGCCCTGCGCGGCGATGCCCTGGTGCAGCCCGGCCTCGAGGATCGCCTGCACACGGCCCTGGCGGCCGAGCCCACCGTCTTGGCACCGGTCAGACGGCGCAGCCGGCAATACACGCGTCCCGTTGTCTGGACTGCCGCCGCTGCCGCCGTGGCCGCCGTCACCTGGACCATCTGGACCGCCCTGCCCGAGCACCCCGCCCCCGCCCAGATGGCCGCCCGGCCCGAGGCGGTGATGATCCAGGCCAGTCACGTCATGCCCTACCTGCATGCGCACCAGGACTTCTCCCAGGGGGTGGTCGCCCAGCCGGAGATGCGCTTTACCCACGTCTCCCTGGTCGGCCTGGAGGGCGGCCGATGAAGCCTGCGGCCTGCTGGCTGACCGGTCTGACCACGCCCGTACTGCTCGCCGCCGGCGCACTGGCTGCGCAACCCCTGCCGAATCAGGAAGCCGCCCTCTGGCTGCAGCGGATGGCCGACAGCGCCCGCCGTCTGTCCTACGAGGGCGTGTTCGTGTTCAATCAGGGCGACGTGATGCATACCCTGCACATCGTCAACCGCGGTACCGGCCCGCTCAAGGAGAGCCTGCTGACCAGTCTGGACGGCAACCGGCGCGAGGTCATCTGCCGGCAGGGCGAATCCCTGAGCCTGGTGGCCGAAGGCGGCGGGGTGCGCACGGAGCGGCGGCTCAACAGCCGGCATTTTCCCGATCTGCTGCCGGCCAACGCCGCCAGCCTGACGAATTGGTACGCCGTTCGCCTCGGTGAGATGGACCGGGTGGCGGGCCTGGATTGCCGCTGGCTGCAGCTCACCCCCAAAGACGCCTACCGCTGGGGCTACGTCCTCTGTGCCGAGAGCGCCAGCCATCTGCCGCTCAAGGCGATGATGGTCAACGAAGCGGGCCGCCCCCTGCTGCAATATGCCTTCACCGAGGTGCGCATCGGCACCAGCCCGCGTGCCGGCAATCCGTCGCGGAACCTGCGGAGCACCGACCCGCTCGCCAGGGGCGTGCCCACCGAGCCCGTCACCGTCCGGCAACTGCCGCCGGGCTACACGCGTGTGGCCGCCGTCAAGCGCAAACTGCCCAACCGGCCGAACGAGGTGGAACACTGGGTCTACAGCGACGGGCTGACGCACATCTCCCTGTTCATCGAGCCGGCGACGCGGCCGGTCGAGACGGTGCGTGGCGAGAGCGCCAAGGGCATGCTCAACCTGCTCACCCGTCAGGTGGGCAACTGGCAGGTGACCGTGTTGGGTGATGCCCCCTGGCCGGCGGTGGAGGCCATCGCCACCAGCATCGCCGAGCGCTAGCATGAAGCGGTCCCCGGCCTTGCTGCGCGCGCTGCCCTGCCAGGGTGTCACCCCTGCCTACAGCGGACCGGTGCGGCATTGAAATGGTCGAGACGCCCGCCCGTGTGGTCCGTTTGCAGGGCGATGCCGCCTGGGTCAGGGTGGAGACGCCCGAATCCTGCGGTGCGTGTAGTGGCAAGGGCTGCGGCGCTTCGCTCTACGCCCGCATCCTGCATCCGCGGGAACCCGAGTACCGAGTGGCCAATCCCATTTCGGCACAGCCCGGCGAACGCGTCGTGATCGGCATCGAGGATGGGGCGGTGCTGCGGGCCGTCGCCTGCGCTTATCTCATCCCACTCGCCTTGCTGACGCTGGGCGCGATCGTCGGCTCGGCCTTCGGCGAGGGCACCGCGGTCGCGGGCGGGTTGCTCGGTCTTGTTCTGGGGCTGCTGCGCATGCGGCGTCGAGCCGTCACTGCCTCACCGGTGATCCTCCGGCGTGCTGCCCAGGGTTGCGAACACGGCTGATGCGCTGTCGCTCATTACTGATCATTCCCTCAACCTGTGGAGGTACACGATGAAACTGTGGTTTTCCGGACTGATCCTGGCCCTGGTCTCGGCGGTCGCGGTTCAAGCCGCGGAGCTGCCGGATTTCACCCATTTGGCCGAAAAACAAAGCCCGACGGTCGTCAACATCACCACCACCCAGGATGTGCGCAAGCCACGTCACGGTCGCATGCCGCAGCCGGACGAGATGTTCGAGTTCTTCCGTCGCTTCATGCCGCCCGAGGGCGAGCAACGCTTCACCCCGCCCAGGCGTGGACAGGGTTCCGGCTTCATCATCAGCGATGACGGCTACATCCTGACCAACACCCATGTGGTGGACGATGCCGACGAGGTCATCGTGCGGCTGCAGGACCGACGCGAGTTCCGCGCCAGGGTGGTCGGCACCGACGATCGTACCGATGTGGCCCTGCTCAAGATCGAGGCCCAGGGACTGCCCCGCGTGACGATCGGCGACCCCGACAAGCTCAAGGCCGGGGAATGGGTGCTGGCCATCGGCGCGCCCTTCGGCTTCGAAAACTCCGTCACCGCTGGCATCGTGTCGGCCAAGGGCCGCTCGCTGCCGCAGGAGAACTACGTGCCCTTCATCCAGACCGACGTGGCGGTCAACCCCGGCAACTCCGGCGGCCCGTTGTTAAACATGCGCGGCGAGGTGGTGGGGGTGAACTCCCAGATCATCTCCCGCTCCGGCGGCTACATGGGCCTGTCCTTCGCCATCCCCATCGACGTCGCCATGGACGTCGCCGAGCAGCTCAAGAGCGGCGGCAAGGTCAGCCGCGGCCGCATCGGCGTGCTGATCCAGGAGGTCACCGCCGATCTGGCCGAATCGTTCGGCCTGGCCAAACCGGAAGGTGCCCTGGTGGCCGAGGTGGAACCAGGCAGCCCCGCCGACAAGGCCGGCGTGCAGCAGTCGGACATCATCCTCAAGTTCAATGGCCGCACCGTGGATCGCTCCATCGATCTGCCGCGCATGGTCGGGGCCACCCGGCCCGGCACCAAGGCCACCCTGACGCTGTGGCGCAAGGGGACCACGCGCGACGTCACCGTCATCGTGGGCGAGATGCCGGCCGAGAAGACTGCGGCCGCCGTCACGCCGGAGAGAAAGCCCAATCGGGCCGGCCTGGTGGTGAGCGAGCTGACCGCCGAGCAGCGCCGCCAGCTCAAGATCGAATCCGGCGTGCTGGTGGAAGACGTCAGCGGACCGGCCGCACGGGCGGGCCTGCGGCCCGGCGACGTGATCCTGGCGGTGAACAACCGCGAGGTGGCCAGCGCCGACGAGCTTGCCCGCCTGATCGACGACAGCAAACGCCGGAGCGTGGCCCTGCTGGTCAAGCGGGGCGAGAGCTCCCTCTACATCCCCCTGCGGCTTGATTGAGCTCGTCCTCTACGGCCGGCCCGGCTGTCATCTGTGCGATGACATGCGGGCCGGTCTGCAGGCCTTTCGGTCCGACTTCGCATTTCGCATCATCGAGGTCGACATCGACCGCGATGCCGAACTCGCCCGCCGGTACGGCGCGCTGGTGCCGGTGCTGGCGCTCGAGGGCGAGGCGATATGCCACCATTTCCTCGATCCGGAGGCCCTGCGCCATCGCCTGAGCGCCGCCATGGCGGCCCGGACCGGCAACACGGTTTAGGGTAAAATCCAGGTATACATCCCAACCGTCGAGGCGCCCGCGGCGCCTCGGCCGTTTTTGATGCGCCACATACGCAATTTTTCCATCATCGCCCACATCGACCACGGCAAGTCGACGCTCGCCGATCGCATCATCCATCGTTGCGGCGGCCTCTCCGACCGGGAGATGGAGGAGCAGGTGCTCGACTCCATGGACCTCGAGCGCGAGCGCGGCATCACCATCAAGGCGCAGACCGCGGCGCTGACCTACAAGGCGCGCGATGGGCAGGAATACCAGCTCAACCTCATCGACACGCCGGGGCATGTGGACTTCTCCTACGAGGTCTCTCGCTCGCTCGCCGCCTGCGAGGGGGCGCTGCTGGTGGTCGATGCCTCGCAGGGCGTGGAGGCCCAGACCGTGGCCAACTGCTACACCGCCATCGAGCTGGGGGTGGAGGTGGTGCCGGTGCTCAACAAGATCGATCTGCCCGCCGCCGATCCGGAGCGGGTGATCCACGAGATCGAGGACATCGTCGGCATCCCCGCCCAGGATGCCGTGCGCTGCTCGGCCAAGACCGGCTTGGGCATCGACGACGTGCTGGAGGCGGTGGTGGCGCGTATCCCCCCGCCCAAGGGCGACCCCGAGGCCCCCTTGAAGGCGCTCATCACCGACTCCTGGTTCGACAACTACGTCGGCGTGGTGATGCTGGTGCGGGTGGTGGACGGGGTGCTGCGCCCCAAGGACCGGATCCGGCTCATGGCCACCGGCGCCGAATACCTGTGCGAGCAGGTCGGCGTGTTCACGCCCAAGTCGGTGCAAAGGCCGGAGCTCTCCGCGGGCCAGGTCGGCTTCGTCATCGCCGGGATCAAGGAGCTGTCGGCCGCCAGGGTGGGGGACACCATCACCCTGGTGGCTCGCCCCGCCGCCGAGCCGCTGCCGGGCTTCAAGGAGATCAAGTCGCAGGTCTTCGCCGGCCTGTATCCGGTCGATGCCCACGAATACGACAGCCTGCGCGACGCGCTGACCAAGCTGCAACTCAATGACGCCAGCCTGCACTTCGAGCCGGAGACCTCGCAGGCCCTGGGTTTCGGCTTCCGCTGCGGCTTCCTGGGGCTGCTGCACATGGACATCGTGCAGGAGCGGCTGGAGCGCGAATACGGCCAGAACCTGATCACCACCGCGCCCACCGTGGAGTACGAGGTGGTGCTGCGCGACGGCACGGTGCAGCGGCTGGAGAACCCCTCCAAACTGCCCGATCCGGGCAAGATCGCCGAGATCCGCGAGCCCATCATCACCGCCACCATCTTGGTGCCGGAGACCTATCTGGGTAATGTCATGACCCTGTGCAACCAGAAGCGCGGCACGCAGGTGGACATGAAGTACATGGGTCACCAGGTCATGCTCAAGTACGACCTGCCGCTGAACGAGGTGGTGATGGACTTCTTCGACAAGCTCAAGTCCACCTCGCGCGGTTACGCCTCGCTCGACTACGAGTTCAAGGCGTTCCGCGCCGACGACCTGGTCAAGCTCGACGTCCTGGTCAACGGCGAGCGGGTGGATGCCTTGTCGCTCATCGTGCACCGCTCCACCGCCCAGTACCGGGGACGCGAGCTGGTGGCCAGGATGCGCGAGCTCATCCCGCGGCAGATGTTCGACGTGGCGGTGCAGGCGGCCATCGGCAGCCATATCATCGCCCGCGAGACGGTCAAGGCGCTCAGGAAGAACGTGCTCGCCAAGTGCTACGGCGGCGACGTCACGCGCAAGAAGAAGCTGCTGGAAAAACAGAAGGAAGGCAAGAAACGCATGAAACAGGTCGGCAACGTGGAGATCCCCCAGGAGGCCTTCCTAGCCATCCTGCAGGTGGGAGAAAAATGATGCATGCCATGAAGTACCTGTTCTGGGCGCTGATCGTCGGCGGGCTGGTGCTGGTGTACCAGAGCGTCATGAGCTTCGCCCTGTTCCTCTTCCTGCTGCTCGTGCTCACCGGCCTGATCTGGCTCGCCGACATCGTCCTGCTCAGGAAGCGGCGCGAAGCCGGTGCGCCGGAGCCCGTGGTGGTGGACTACGCCCGCAGCTTCTTCCCGGTGATCCTTATCGTCTTCCTGCTGCGCTCCTTCCTGGTCGAGCCGTTCAAGATCCCGTCCGGGTCGATGCTGCCGACCCTGGAGATCGGCGACTTCATCCTGGTCAACAAGTACGATTACGGCATCCGGCTGCCCATCGTGAACCGCAAGGTCATCGCGATCGGTGAGCCCAAGCGCGGCGATGTGATGGTGTTCCGCTATCCCAAAGACAGCTCCCTGGATTACATCAAGCGCGTGGTGGGGCTGCCGGGCGACGTGGTCGAATACATCGACAAGCGCCTCATCATCAACGGCCAGCCGGTCGCCATGGAAGCGGCGGGGCGATACGAATACGTGGCGGGCGGTCTCAATTACGTCCATGCCCAGACCTATCGCGAGCGGCTCGACGGGCACGAGCACATCGCCATGGTGATACCGGACATGCCGCCGGTCATCCTGTATCAGGTGGAAGGGGCTTTCCCGCATCGCGAGAACTGTTCGTACAATGAGCGGGGGTTTCGTTGCGAGGTCCCGGCGGGGCACTACTTCATGCTCGGCGACAACCGCGACGCCAGCAACGACTCCCGCTACTGGGGCTTCGTGCCGGACGATCACATCGTCGGGCGCGCCTTTCTGATCTGGATGAATTTCAGCGATCTGACGCGAATCGGCCGATCCATACGCTAACAGGAGGAGTAATGATCCCAGATTGTCCAATAGACCGGTCAGTGCCTTCGATCGATGAACAGGCTTTGCAAGCACGACGGGTTTCGAGACATCGCACGGCCTACGCGGGCCTCGCTTGCCCCTGGCCGGTCATTTTGCGCGCTACTGGCCACTGCGCTTCGCTTGCTCGAAACTCGCGGGGATGGGGAGAGCATCCCCGCTCGTTTTCTCGGCGAGGTGTTCAACCTCGCCTGCTACAGTCGCACGCAAACTGCCTCGACCAGGGGCGGCGCGCCTTCCCACGTCCTAATGGACAATCTGGGATGATCCGACACCAACGCGGCCTGACCATGCTCGGCATGCTGTTCTTCGCCTTCTTGCTGGGTTTCGTGGCCTATACGGCCTCGCGCCTGCTGCCCGCCTATCTCGACTACTGGGCGGTGAAGAAGGCCCTGGTCGACCTGTCCCGTGATCCGGCCCTGGAGGGCGCCGGCCTGGCCGCGTACCGGGACGCCTTCGACAAGCGCCTCTATGTCAGCAACATCACCGACGTCGGCCGCAAGGATCTGGAGATGGAGAAGGTCAGCAACGGTGTGCTGCTCGAGGCGAGCTGGACGGTGCGCAAGCCCTTCATCGGACCGGTCAACCTGTGCCTGGACTTCAAGGCCGACAGCGCGACCGTGACCCATCCCTGATGACCGCCCGCAGGGCCACGCTCGAGACCAGGCTGGGTTATCGCTTCGCCCGGGCCGACTTGCTGCAACAGGCCCTCACCCACCGCAGCTTCGGCGTGCAGCACAACGAAAGGCTCGAGTTCCTCGGTGACGGTGTGCTCAACTGCGTGGTGGGCCACCTGCTCTTCACGCGTTTTCCCCAGTTGCCGGAAGGACGCCTGTCCAGGTTGCGCGCCAATCTGGTCAACCAGCAGTCCCTGCACGAGGTGGCCCTGAAACTCGACCTGGGGGCGCACCTGTACCTGGGCGAGGGGGAGGTCAGGAGCGGCGGCCGGGAGCGCCCTTCCATCCTCGCCGATGCCCTGGAGGCCCTGTTCGGGGCCGCCTTTCTGGACGGCGGATTCGAGGCGGCGCACGGTCTGATCGCCGGCCTGTTCGAAGACAAAATCGCCGCCATCGATCCCAGTCTGCAGGGCAAGGACGCCAAGACCGGGCTGCAGGAGTGGCTGCAGTCGCGCCGTCATGCGCTGCCCGACTACCGCCTGCTCGGTGTCGCCGGCCAGGCCCATGCCCAGACCTTCGAGGTCGAGTGTCACATCGCCGCCCTGGGGCTCACCACCCGCGGCAGCGGCAGCAGCCGCAAGATGGCCGAGCAGCGGGCGGCCCAGGCGGCCTTGGACCGGCTGCAGGCCGATGGCGCCGGGGAGCGGGGATGAAGGGCGAGACGGGGCCGAACCAGCGCGCTTCGCCCGCCGAAGCGGGGGGGCTCGCCGGCTTCCGCTGCGGCTATGTGGCGGTGGTGGGGCGGCCCAACGTGGGCAAGTCCACCCTGGTAAACGCCCTGGTTGGGGCGAAGGTGAGCATCGTCTCGGCCAAGCCCCAGACCACCCGGCACCGCATCCACGGCGTGCACACCGCGCCGGACGCCCAGTTCGTGTTCGTCGACACGCCGGGCTTCCAGTCCCGTCACCGCAACGCGCTGAACCAGGCCATGAACCGCACGGTGCGGGCGGTGCTGGACGACGTGGACGTGGTCCTCATGGTGGTCGAGGCCGGCCGTCTCACCCCTGCCGACGCGCGCGTGCTGTCCCTGTTGCCGCCGGGCAAGCCCGCGCTGCTGGTGGCCAACAAGGTGGACACGGTGCGTGACAAGGCCACCCTGCTGCCCTGGCTCGAGGAGATGGCCGCGCGTCACCCCTTCGCCGAGATCGTCCCGCTCTCCGCCCAGCGGCCCAAGGATGCCGCGCGACTGCTGGCCATCCTGAAACCCTGGCTGCCGGAGTCACCGCCCCTGTTCGAGGCGGATGCCCTGACCGACAAGAGCGAGCGCTTCCTGGCCGCCGAGATCGTGCGCGAGAAGGTCTTCCGCCTGACCGGTGACGAGATCCCCTACGGGGTGAACGTCAGCGTGGAGCATTTCAGCGAGGAACCCAGCGGCTTGCGGCGCATCGAGGTCGTCATCTGGGTCGACCGCGAGTCGCACCGGCCCATCCTGCTCGGCCGCGGCGGTGCGCACATGAAGCGCATCGCCAGCGAGGCGCGGCAGGACATGGAACGGCTCTTCGGTGCCAAGGTCTTTCTGCAATGCTGGGTCAAGGTCAAGCAGGGTTGGGCCGACAATGCCGCATTGCTCAAATCGCTGGGGTATGAAGCGTGAGCGGTGGGCAAGCCTGCGCGCCCGCCTCGCCCCCGACGCTCCCTACCAACCTGAACGATGAGTCAGCGCGTCGACAACGAGCCGGCCTACGTCCTGCATACCCATCCTTGGAAGGAGACCAGCCTGATCGTCGAGGCCCTGACCGCGGGCCATGGGCGCGTCGCGCTGGTGGCGCGCGGGGCGCGCCGGGCCCATGCCAGCCTGAAATCCCGTCTGCTCGGCTTCCAGCCCATGGGGCTGTCCTGGTACGGCAAGGGCGCTCTGAAGACCCTGCACGCCGCCGAGTGGCAGGGCGGTGCGCTGCAACTGGCCGGCCGGGCCCTGATCTGCGGCTTCTACGTCAACGAACTGATCCTGAAGTTGCTGCCGCCGGACGATCCGCACGCGGCCCTGTACCGGCGCTACGAACAGACGCTGCATGACCTGGCCACGGCGCACGACCCGCAACCGGTGTTGCGCCGCTTCGAACTCGCCCTGCTCTCCGAGCTGGGTTACGCCCAGACCCTCGACCGCACCATCGCGGGTGAGGCGGTGCGCCCGGATGAACGCTATGGTTATGCCTTCGGCCAGGGGGTAGTGAGTGGCGTGCACGGCGAGCTCGCGTGCTCGGGCAAGACCCTGCTCGACATGGCGGCGGGGGACTATTCCGATCCCCTCACCCTGTCGGAGAGTAAGCAGCTCATGCGCGCCCTGATCAACCACTACCTGGGCGACAAGCCCCTGCACACCCGGCAGCTGATGCTGGATCTGCAGGCCCTGTAACGCAGCACCGTGGAGCAAGACATGCTGGAACCTGTCGTCATCGGCCTCGTCTCCATCAGCGACCGCGCCGCGAGCGGCGTCTACCAGGATCAGGGCATCCCGGCCCTGCGGGCGTGGCTGGATCAGGCGCTGCTCAATCCGGTCCGGTACCAGGAGCGCCTCATCCCGGACGAGCAGCCCCTCGTCGAGTCCACCCTGATCGAGCTCGCCGACCGCTGCGGCTGCGCCCTGGTGCTCACCACCGGCGGCACCGGTCCGGCGGCACGCGATGTCACGCCCGAGGCTACCCTGGCGGTGGCGCACAAGGTGTTGCCGGGTTTCGGCGAGGCCATGCGGGCGATGAGCCTGAAATACGTCCCCACCGCCATCCTCTCCCGCCAGGTGGGGGTCACCCGCGGTGCCTGTCTGATCCTGAACCTGCCGGGCCAACCCAAGGCGATCCGCGAGACCCTGGACGGGGTGTTCGCCGCCGTGCCCTACTGCATCGACCTGATCGGCGGGCCCTACCTGGAGACCCGGCCGGAGGCGGTGCAGGCCTTCAGGCCGAAATCCGCGCAGCGGCCCGCATGAAGAAGGTGAGCTCACCTCTCGTCCGCGTCGTAGACATTTCGCGGGCGTGGACATGACGGGGCATACACCCGCATCCGTCCTGGCCTGGCGCGCCCGCCCGGTCGACGAGACCCTCGCGGCGCTCGAGACCTCCCGCCAGGGTCTGACCGCCGCCGAGGTCGGGGCGCGGCTGGCGCGCGTCGGGCGCAACGTCCTGCCGCCGCCGAAGCGGCGCGGCCCGCTGCTGCGCTTCCTGCTGCAGTTCCACAACGTCCTGATCTACCTGCTCCTCGCCGCCGCGCTCGTCACCGCGGCCATGGGCATGAAGGGCACCGAGGCGGCCAAGGAGGCGGCCGAGATCGTGCTCGCCGACGACAATTTCGCCACCATCGCCGCGGCGGTCGAGGAAGTCCGCACCATCTACGACAACATCCGCAAGGCCATCGTCTTCATCCTGCCTACCAACGGCGGCCAGGCCGGCGTGCTGGTGGCGGCCATCCTGCTCGGCCTGCACCAGATGCCCATCACCCCGGTGCAGATCCTGTGGGTGAACATGGTCACCGCCGTCACCCTCGCCCTGACGCTCGCCTTCGAGCCGGCCGAGGCCGACATCATGCGCCGCCCGCCGCGCGACCCGCGCGAGCCGGTGCTCACCCCCTTCATGCTCTGGCGGGTGGCCTTCGTCTCCGCCCTGCTGGTCGCAGGAAGCCTGGGCCTGTTCCTGTGGGAGCTCGCGCGCGGTGCTAGCCTCGAGGTGGCGCGCACGGCCACCGTCAACCTGCTCATGCTGGGCGAGGTGTTCTATCTGTTCAACTGCCGGCGGCGCATGAACCCGGTGCTGTCGTGGGAGGGGCTGACCGGCAACCGCTGGGTGTGGGTCGCCATCGGCGCGCTGCTCCTGCTGCAGCTCGCCTTCACCTATCTGCCGTGGATGCAGACCCTGTTCCACACCGCCGCGCTAGACCTCGCCGCCTGGGGGCGCATCCTCGCCTTCGGCGTGTGCGTGCTGCTGGCGGTCGAGCTCGAGAAGGCGGTGGTGCGTGTCTTGCACCGGCGGTCGGGCGGGTAGGCCCTACCCGCTGCGGTCTATCGGCTTGGCGCTGGCGCCCACCTGAGGATCAGGCACGTTGCACATGCACGAACCTTTCGGCCAACTCGCCCTCCTGCTCCTCATCGCCGCCGCCGTGGGGGCGGTGGCCACGCGCCTCAAGCAGCCAGTGCTCATCGCCTACATCGCCGTGGGCATCCTGGTCGGCCCGGCGGGGTTCGGCCTGGTCGAGGCGGAGGGCCAGATCGATCTCCTGGCGCAGGTCGGCGTGGCGGTCCTGCTCTTCCTGGTGGGCCTCAAGCTCGACCTGCAGCACGTCCGCCACATCGGCCCGGTGGCCCTGGCCACGGGGCTGGGTCAGCTCGCCTTCACCATCGCCTTGGGCTTCCTGATCATCCTCGCCCTCGGCAAGGGCGTGCTGGAAGCCCTCTATGTGGCAGTGGCGCTGACCTTTTCCAGCACCATCATCATCGTCAAGCTGCTGTCCGACAAGCGCGAGCTAGACAGCCTGCACGGCCGCATCGCCGTCGGTTTCCTCATCGTGCAGGACATCGCCGTGGTGATCGCCATGATGGCCATGAGCGCGCTGCGCGGTGCCGGTGAGGCGGAGATCGGGACGGTGGCGGCCTCGCTCCTCATGCGGGTGGCGCTGGCGGCCCTGGCCATGTTCCTCCTCATGCGCTACGTCCTGCCGCGTCTGGTCGCGATCATGGCGCGCTCCCAGGAGCTGCTGCTCATCTTCGCCATCGCCTGGGGCACGGGGCTCGCGGCCCTGGGGGAATGGGCCGGCTTTTCCAAGGAGGCGGGCGCCTTCCTGGCCGGCTTCTCGCTCGCCTCCACCGCCTACCGGGAGGCCATCGGCGCGCGCCTCACGGGCATCCGCGACTTCCTCCTCCTGTTCTTCTTCATCGACCTGGGGGCCAAGCTCGACTTCTCCACCCTGGGCGACGAGCTGTGGCCGGCGGCCATCCTCTCGGCCTTCGTGCTCATCGGCAACCCGCTCATCGTCATGGCCATTATGGGCTGGATGGGCTACCGCAAGCGCACCGGCTTCCTGGCCGGGCTCACGGTGGCCCAGATCAGCGAGTTCTCCATCGTCTTCGTGGCCATGGGCATCTCGCTCGGGCACGTCGGGATGGAGGCCCTCGGGCTCACCACCCTCGTCGGGGTGATCACCATCGCGCTGTCCACCTACATGATCCTCTATTCGCAACCCCTGTACGAGCGCCTGGCCCCCTGGCTCGGGGTGTTCGAGCGCCGCCGGCCGCATCGCGAGCTGGCGGTGGAGCGGCAGCCGCACGGCACGCCCGCGCCGGACGTGGTGGTCTTCGGGCTCGGCCGCTACGGCGAGCGCCTGGCCCGGCGGCTCAAGGAGGCGGGGTTTTCCGTGCTGGGGGTGGAGTTCGATCCCGAGGTCGTCCGGCAGCTGCGCCGGCAGGGGCTGGCCGTGCGCTTCGGCGACGGCCAGGACCCCGACTTCCTGGAGAGCCTGCCCCTAGACGGCGTGCCCTGGGTGATCAGCACTCTGCCCGACCTGGCATCCAACCGGGCGCTCCTGCACGCCCTCGCCGCACGCAGCTATGGCGGGGAGGTGGCCATCGTGGCGCGGGACGAGGCGCAAGGCAGCGCGCTCAAGCGCCTGGGCACCCCCACCGTGCTCTATCCCTTCCGCGATGCGGTGGACTTCACCGTCGAGCATCTCACCGCCCTGCTCGGCCGTTCGCCCGGTCGTCCCAGCCATGACCCGGGGCGGCCGGGGAGCGCGCCGGCCGATCCCACCGCACCCGCATCGCCCACTGCACGACCTGGACAGGAGTCCGTATGAACCCTATCAAGCGCATCCTCGCCGCCACCGATCTCTCCGCCCCGGCCCGGCATGCTGTGGCACGGGCCTTCAGCCTCGCCGGCGCGACCGGCGCCGAGCTCACTCTGCTGCACGTGCTGAACCAGAGCGGGCTCGACGAGCTGCGCCGTCTGCTCGGCACCGCGTCGGCCGGCGTGGAGCAACGCCTGAAGGACGAGGCGAGGGCGCGGCTCGCCAAGTTGACGGCGGAACTGGGCCCGCTGCACGGCTGCTCGGCGGGGATCGTCCTGGCGTCCGGCCGGGTGTTGAGCGCCATCCTCGACGAGGCCGATGCCCTGGATGCCGGACTCATCGTCGTCGGCGCCCGCGGTGAGGGCTATCTCGGCCGGCTCGTCATCGGCACCACGTCCGAGCGGCTGCTGCGCCGCAGCCGGCGGCCCATGCTGGTGGTGAAGCAGACCCCGCACGAGGCCTACCGGCGGGTGCTGGTCCCGCTCGACTTCTCCGCGTCCTCCGCCCAGGTGGTCCGTTTGGCCAAGGCTGTCGCACCCGGCGCGGAACTGATCCTGTTCAACGCCTTCGAGGCCCCCTTCGAGTCCAAGCTGCGCTATGCCGGCGTCGAGGAAGAGACACTGGGCCGCTATCTCATCGCCACCCGACAGGACGCGCTGGACCGCCTGCAGGCCCTTGCCGCCACGGCCGGACTCACCGCCGGCCAGGTGCGGCTCCACGTCCAGCACGGCGAGGCCTCCCGTGCCATCCTCGTGCAGGAGCAGGAACTCGACTGTGACCTCATCGTCATCGGCAAGCACGGCCAGGGCATGCTGGAGGAGCTGCTGCTCGGCAGCGTGACCAAGCACGTGCTGGCGGAATCCGTGGCGGACGTGCTGGTGGTAGGGATGCGACCCTGAGCCAGTGCCCAGATTGTGCAACCCTTTTTCTGTAAATTTCCGAGGCGGTGGTCATGATGGTTGGGTTACGGGTTGAGGTCGAGATAGACCTGGTGGGTCTCATTCGTCGTCGAGTTCGGCAAGCAGCGCTTAAGACCAGAGGCAGGCAGGAATCGGGGTTGGGGGAGATGCTGGCCACGCGCGTGCGTCGTCGCAGCTCCCGGTTGATGCGTCTGAGGCCGTTGGTGGTGCGCAGCCGCAGCCGGTGCGCAGCGGGGAAGTCGAACACCGTCAGCCCCTCGGGGATAGCGGTCTCGGCCCATTCGGCCAGTTTCGGATGTTCCTTGCGCCAGGCCTCCAAGGCGGTCTTCAGGAGCCGCTCGGCTTCTATCTTATCCGGCGCGTTGAAGATCGTGCGCATCTGACAACGGTTTTTCTCGCTTGCCTATCGGGTAGTGAGCTGACCGGCGTTTTGCTGCAGATGGAACTGGCAGCGCTGCCAGGGCACAGAGGGCAACACCGCCCGGCGCGCGGCCTTGAGTCCCGCATGATCGTCGGCGATGATGAGTTTGACGCCATGAAGTCCGCGGGCGAGCAGACTCTTGAGGAAACGCCGCCAGCAGATCTCGGCTTCCGAAGTGGCGATGGTGCAGGAGAGCACCCGGCGTTTGCCCGAGGCGTCGATGCCGACGGCGATCAAGACGGCGCAATCGACGATGCGGCCTTCCAGACGCACCTTCTCGTAGCGGGCATCCAGAAAGAGATACAGGACTTCGCCCAGAGGGCGTTCGCGCCAGGCGGCCAGCCCCTCGTCGAGTTTGGCGGCGGCACGGCTCACCTGGGCGGTGGAGAGCGCAATCTCCAGCCCCAAGAGGCGCTGCAATACCTCGATCACCCGGCGGGTAGAGACCCCCTGGACGTGCCTCTCGGCCAGGGCGAGGTTGACTGCCTGGGAGGTCACGGCTGCCTTTCTCCAGAGCGGAGGGATAAAACTCGCC
>JBBIKZ010000018.1:0-27728 GCA_037445185.1 Hydrogenophilales bacterium
CCCGCCCCCGCTACCACTCTGGCCGCGGTGGCGCTGGTCTTGGCGCTGGCGTTTTTCGTCTTTGCCGCGCGCTACATCCGTCTGGCCAGCCGCCAGCCTGGCCCCTCCCCCTATGGCCAGACCAAAATATGACGATATTCGGATTATCTTGTATGATACATGCCTGTGTTACTCCAACCGCATCCCAACCAATATGCACTCGACCCACATCATCCATTTCCGGTATCTACCCATGTCCGTGCGGGTCCTGTTCACCATGGTCCTGCTCACCTTCGGACTGGCCTATGTCATGGCCATGATCCAGGTCTACGAGTCCCATGCCGGCAAGGACGGCGATGCCCTCCTCTCCGCCAAAGACCTGCAGATTGCCTATAGCGGCAACCCCGAAGGAACCAAATTGGAGACGGCGCTGCGCGGCTCGATGTCGGACATGCTGCCCGAGGACAAGAAAAATATCGTTTTCCAGTGGCTGCACGACGGTGCCAAGCCCGAGCTGATCGAGGGCACGATCAAGCCCATCGTCGACGAGCACTGCATCGCCTGCCACAGTCCCGAGGCCAACCCGCACCTGCCCAATATGACCACTGTGGAAGGCATTCAGGCCGTGGCACAAAAGGACACCGGCATGACCATCTCCACCCTGGTGCGCGTGTCCCACATCCATCTCTTCTCCATCACCTTCATCTTCTTCATCGTCGGCTACATCTTCACCCACGCCTATGTGCGCCCGGTGTGGCTGAAGTGTGTGCTCATCGCCGCACCCTTCGCGGTGCTCATCATCGACGTGGCCTCCTGGTATCTCACCAAGGTCTGGGAGGGCTTTGCCTGGGTCGTGATCGCCTCCGGCGGGGTGATGGGCCTCAGTTTCGCCGCCATGTGGGTCATCTCCATGTGGCAGATGTGGGTCGGCAACGTGCCCAAGGCAATATTGGAGAACGAGGGACGCCTGCCCAAGCTGCATACGGCGCAGTCCGAGACTGCCTGCGGCACGCCTTCCTCGTGACGGTGCGGCCGGCGTGCGCGGCCGGCGGTGCGACCGACCGCGCCGGTGCGCGGGACGCCTCCTTCAGGGCGTGATCTGCGGGTGCGCACGCTGCTGCTCGCTCATGAGCTTGTTCAGTGCGTGCAGATAGGCCTTGGCCGAGGCGATGACGATGTCCGTGTCGGCGCCCTGGCCGTTGACGATGCGCCCGCCCTTGTTCACCCGCACCGTCACCTCGCCTTGGGCATCCGTGCCGGTGGTGATGTTGTTGACCGAATAGAGCAGCAGGTCGGAGGCCGACTGCACGATGGCCTCGATCGCCATGAAGGCGGCGTCCACCGGACCGCTGCCATCGGCCTCGGCGCGTCGCTCCTCGCCGCCATCGGTCAGCACCACCACGGCGTGCGGGGTCTCGCCGGTCTCGGAACAGACCTTGAGCGACACCAGTTTGTAACGGTCGGCCTGGGCGAAGGTGGCCTCGTCGGAGATGAGGGCGTGGATGTCCTCGTCGAAGATCTCGTGCTTCTTGTCCGCCAGGTCCTTGAAGCGGGCGAAGGCGGCGTTCAGCGCCTCTTCCGAATCGAGCACGATGCCGAGCTCCGCCAGCCGCGTCTTGAAGGCATTGCGCCCGGAGTGCTTGCCGAGCACCATGCGGTTGGCGCTCCAGCCCACGTCCTCGGCGCGCATGATCTCGTAGGTCGCGCGGTGCTTGAGCACACCGTCCTGATGGATGCCGGACTCGTGGGCGAAGGCATTCGCCCCGACGATGGCCTTGTTCGGCTGTACGGCGAAGCCGGTGATGCCGGCCACCAGGCGGGAGGCGGGCACGATCTGGGTGGTGTCGATGCGCGTGTCGCAGGCAAAGACGTCTTGCCGTGTGCGCACCGCCATGACGATCTCTTCCAGCGCGGCGTTGCCCGCCCGCTCGCCCAGGCCGTTGATGGTGCACTCCACCTGGCGGGCGCCGTGCAAGACCGCCGAGAGGGAGTTGGCCACCGCCAGGCCCAGGTCGTTGTGGCAGTGCACCGAAAAGACGGCCTTGTCCGAGTTGGGGATGCGCTCGCGGAGCGTGCGGATCAGCTCGCCGAACTGCCAGGGCAGGTTGTAGCCGACGGTGTCAGGGATGTTGAGCGTGCGCGCACCGGCATCGATCACCGCCTCCAGCACGCGGCAGAGGAAGTCCGGATCGGAGCGCCCCGCATCTTCGGGCGAGAATTCCACGTCGTCGGTCCAGCGCCGCGCCCATTTCACCGCCTTGACCGCCTGCTCGAGGACCTGCTCCGGCGTCATCCTGAGCTTGCGCTCCATGTGGATGGGACTGGTGGCGATGAAGGTGTGGATGCGGCCGGATGCCGCGCCTTTGAGGGCCTCGCCGGCCCGGTTGATGTCGCTCTCCAGGGCACGCGCCAGCCCGCACACGGTGCTGTCCTTGATGGCGTCGGCCACCGCCCGCACCGCCTCGAAGTCGCCGTTGCTGGCGGCGGGGAAACCCGCCTCGATGACATCGACCCGCATGCGCTCGAGCTGTTTGGCGATGCGGACCTTCTCCTCGCGGGTCATCGACGCGCCCGGGCTTTGCTCGCCGTCGCGCAGGGTGGTGTCGAAAATGATCAGATGCTCTTTCATGGCCTGCTCCGTATGCCTGCCGCCCCACTGGGTGCGGCCGTTTGACTATGCCCCGGCTTCTGGCAACCGACCGAACCGGCCCGCATGGGGTCAAGCCCGTTTGGGACGACCCGGCCGAGGCTCGATGCCGGGAATGCTAGCGAAAAAGGGGAAATAGAGATATCAGCGCCCGCAGCGGGGCAGCAGCAGGCGGGTGGCCAGCCGCAGGAGGGAGAACTGGATGGAGGCGAGGCTACAGTTCATATTGCGAATATATCCGCCTATTCCGCCCGGGACAACCCTTTTCGCGAGCGGGTCTTGTACCAAAGGCGGAGGCTCACGACATAGCCCGACAGCGCATAGCCCAGGAACAAGGAGAACAGCACGATGGGTGGGTCGAGCGAGATCAGGACGAAGGACAGCGCGATCAACACCACGACCGCGAAGGGGACGCTCTTGCGCAGGTTGATGTCCTTGCCGCTGTAGAAGCGCAGATTGGTCACCATGGTGATGCCGGCGAACAGGGTGAGGGCCCAGGCGATCCAGCGCAGCTCCTCCCCGCTCAGCCGGTTGTCGTGTGCCACCCAGACCAGGCCGGCGATGAGCGCCGCCGCCGACGGGCTGGGCAGGCCCTGGAACCAGCGCCGGTCCTGCACATCGAGCAGGGTGTTGAAACGCGCCAGGCGCAAGGCCGCGCCCGCACAATAGACGAAGGCGGCGATCCAGCCGAGCTTACCCAGCCCTTTCAGGGCGAAGCTGTACATCACCAGAGCGGGTGCCACGCCGAAGGCGACCATGTCGGAGAGGGAATCGTACTCGGCGCCGAAGGCGCTCTGGGTGCGGGTGAGCCTGGCCACCCGCCCGTCCAGACCATCCAGCACCATGGCGACGAAGATGCCCACGGCGGCGTGTTCGAAGCGCCCGTTCATGGCCTGGACGATGGCGTAGAAGCCGGCGAACAGGGCGCCGGAGGTGAGCAGGTTGGGCAGCAGGTAGATGCCGCGCCGGGCGAAACGGCCGCGGAAACGGATCATGCCGGGCTCGACGCTCACTGTCGAAGGGCGGCCAGGACGTCGACCGCGGCCCGCACCTTGTCGCCCAGGCCGACACGCGGCCGTGCGTCCAGGGGCAGATAGACGTCCAGGCGTGAGCCGAAACGGATGAAGCCGTAGCGCTGGCCGCGCGCGAGCCGGTCACCGGGCGCGACATAGGACAGGATGCGGCGGGCGACGAGCCCTGCCACCTGCACGCAGGTGACGTCCTGACCGTCGTCCGTGCGCAGCCACAGGGCATTGCGCTCATTCTCGCGCGAAGCCTTGTCCAGCACGGCGTTGACGAACAGCCCGGCGTGATACCACTGTTGCTGCACCACGCCATCGACCGGGCTGCGGTTGGAGTGGACGTTGAAGACGTTCATGAACACGCTGATCTTGAGCGCCCGACGCTCGAGCCAGGGATCGTCCGCCTCCTCCACCGCCACCACCCGGCCGTCGGCCGGCGACAGGACCAGACCCGGACCCTGCACCGGGGTGCGCGGCGGGTCACGGAAGAACTGCAGCACGAAGAGGAAGGCCAGCCAAAACGGCAACGCGGCCCACCCCGACGCGAAGCCGAAGGTCGCCGCCACCGCGGCGACGAAGGCGATGGCCAGATGGGTCCAGCCCTCGCGGGCGATCAGCGGGTGAGCACCCGCCTTACCGCTCACGCCGTGCGCCCCGCTCAGTTACGGGATTTATCGACCAGCTGCTTGGCCTTGATCCAGGGCATCATGTCCCGGAGTCTGGCCCCTACCACCTCGATCGGGTGTTCGGCGGTGAGCCGGCGGCGGGCGGTCATCTCGGGATAGCCCATGCGGCCTTCGAGGATGAAGCGCTTGGCGTACTCCCCGTTCTGGATGTTCGCCAGGGCCTCGCGCATGGCGGCCCGGCTCGCCTCGTTGATCACCTTTGGGCCGGTGACGTATTCGCCATATTCGGCGTTGTTGGAGATGGAATAGTTCATGTTGGCGATGCCGCCCTCGTACATCAGGTCGACGATCAGCTTCAGCTCGTGCAGGCATTCGAAATAGGCCATCTCGGGCGCATAGCCGGCCTCGACCAAGGTCTCGAAACCGGCCTTGACCAGTTCCACCGCCCCGCCGCACAACACCGCCTGCTCGCCGAAGAGATCGGTCTCGGTCTCCTCGCGGAAGTTGGTTTCGATCACCCCGGCACGCGCCCCGCCGTTGGCGGCGGCGTAGGACAGGGCGAGGTCACGCGCGCGACCGGTGACGTCCTGGTAGACCGCGATCAGTGAGGGCACACCGCCGCCTTCGACATAGGTGGAGCGCACCAGATGCCCGGGCCCCTTGGGGGCGATCATGATCACGTCCACGTCGGCGCGCGGCTTGATCTGGCCGTAGTGGATGTTGAAGCCGTGGGCGAAGGCGAGCGCCGCCCCTTTTTTCAGATTCGGTTCGATCTCGTAACGGTAGAGGTCGGGCTGCTGCTCATCGGGCACCAGGATCATCACCACATCGGCATCCTTGACGGCGACAGCGACCTCCTTGACCGCGAGGCCTGCCTTCTTGGCCTTGTCCCAGGAGGCGCCGCCCTTGCGCAGGCCCACCGTGACCTTGACACCGGAGTCCTTCAGGTTGTTGGCATGGGCATGACCCTGCGAGCCGTAGCCGATGATCGCCACCTTTTTCTTCTTGATCAGGGAGAGGTCGGCATCCTTTTCGTAATAAACCTTCATGACGGTCCTTTCTTGATGGGTGAGGGGTGAGGCGTTTGTCTGACATGACCGAGGCCCATGGCACAAGCCTGGCGCCTCACTAGACCTTCATGACCCGTTCGCCGCGGCCGATCCCTGAAGCACCGGTGCGCACCGCCTCCAGGATGGCGTCGGGTTCCAGGGCGGCGAGGAAGGCGTTGAGCTTGTCGACCGTGCCCGTGAGCTCGATGGTGTAGGTCTTGTCGGTCACGTCGATGATGCGGCCGCGGAAGATGTCCGCCATGCGCTTCATCTCCTCCCGATACTCGCCGGAGGCGCGCACCTTGACCAGCATGAGCTCGCGCTCGATATGGCTGCCGTCGGTCAGGTCCTGTACTTTGACCACGTCGATGAGCTTGTTCAACTGCTTGGTGATCTGTTCGATCACGTCGTCCGAGCCACGGGTGACGATGGTCATGCGCGACAGGGTCGCATCCTCGGTCGGGGCGACGGTGAGCGACTCGATGTTGTAACCGCGGGCGGAGAACAGACCCGCGACACGGGACAAGGCCCCGGCCTCGTTTTCCATCAGGAGGGAGATGATGTGGCGCATCGGGGATCAGGTGTCAGGATACGGGTTACAGGGGTCACACCAGGATCATCTCGGACAGCCCCTTGCCGGCGGGGATCATGGGGTAGACGTTCTCGCGCGGATCGGTGATGAAATTGAGGAACACCAGCCGGTCCTTGTACTTGCCGAAGGCATCGCGCAAGGCGGGCTCGACGTCTTGCGGCTTCTCTATGGTCATGCCGACATGGCCGTAGGCCTCGGCCAGCTTGACGAAGTCCGGCAGGGCATCGACATAGGATTCGGCATAGCGCTCCTCGTAGAAGAACTCCTGCCATTGCCGCACCATGCCCAGGTAACGGTTGTTGAGCAGGATGATCTTGATGGGCAGGTTTTCCTGCTGACAGGTGGACAATTCCTGGATGTTCATCTGGATGCTGCCCTCCCCCGTGACACACGCCACCATGGCGTCGGGGAAGGCGAGCTGCGCGCCCATGGCGTAGGGCAGCCCCACGCCCATGGTTCCCAGCCCGCCCGAGTTGATCCAGCGGCGCGGCTTGGCGAAGGGGTAGTACTGCGCCGCCCACATCTGGTGTTGCCCCACGTCCGAGGTGATGAAGGCATCCCCGCCGGTCACCTCGTAGAGCTTCTCGATGACGTACTGCGGCTTGATGACGTCCGAGGAACGGTCGTACTTGAGGCAGTCCTGCGAACGCCACAATTCGATCTGCGCCCACCAGGCCTTGAGCGCGGCCTGGTCCGGACGCTCGCTGCCCGCCTTGAGCTGCCGGATGATCTCCTCCAGCACATGGGCCACGTCGCCGACGATGGGCACGTCCACCTTGACCCGCTTGGAGATCGAGGAGGGATCGACGTCGATGTGGATGATGCGCCTGGCCTCCTTGGCGAAGTGCTTGGGATTGCCGATGACGCGGTCGTCGAAGCGCGCGCCCACGGCGAGCAGCACGTCGCAGTGCTGCATGGCCATGTTGGCCTCGAAGGTGCCGTGCATGCCCAGCATGCCGAGGAAGAGCGGATCCGGTGCGGGGTAGCCGCCCAGGCCCATGAGGGTGTTGGTCACCGGATAGCCGAGCAGCCGGGTCAGCTCGGTGACCTGCGCGGCCGCGTCGCCCAGTATGACGCCGCCGCCGGTGTAGATCATCGGCCGCTTGGCCTCGAGCAGCATCTGCACGGCGCGTTTGATCTGCCCCGCGTGCCCCTTGAAGGTGGGGTTGTACGAGCGCATGCGGATGTCGGCGGGGTATTCGAACGGACAGCTGTGTTGTGTGACGTCCTTGGGGATGTCGACCACCACCGGACCCGGCCGCCCGGTGGAGGCGATGTAGAAGGCCTTCTTGATGGTGGTGGCGAGTTCCCGGACGTCCTTCACCAGGAAATTGTGTTTCACGCAGGGACGGCTGATCCCGACCGTGTCCACCTCCTGAAACGCATCCATGCCGATCGCCGCGGTGGGCACCTGGCCGGTGAGCACCACCAGCGGGATGGAATCCATGTAGGCGGTGGCGATGCCGGTCACCGCATTGGTCGCACCCGGACCCGACGTGACCAGGGCCACCCCTACCCGGCCGGTCGCGCGCGCATAGGCGTCGGCCGCGTGCACGGCCGCCTGCTCGTGCCTCACCAAGACATGCTTGAAGCGGTCCTGCTTGTAGATTTCGTCGTAGATGTTGAGCACCGCCCCGCCCGGGTAGCCGAAAACATACTCGACGCCTTCCGCCTGTAGACAGCGCACGACGATCTCGGCACCGGTCGTTTCTGTATCAGCCATGGTGCGATGATTGATGGTCCGGAAAAGCCTAGAACACTAATGTTTGTCACCCCCGCGGTCAAGCAAGGCGCGTACCGACATGCACCTGTTGCCGCAAGGGCCATGATACGTGGGCGGGGAGGGAGGTCTGGTGGGTCGTGCAGGATTCGAACCTGCGACCAACGGATTAAAAGTCCGCTGCTCTACCGGCTGAGCTAACGACCCAGCGAAAGCGACTATTATCGCCGAATTGCGTCGGTCTCGTCAATGCAGACCTGGTCTGCGGTCAGTATGTGCTCCTGCGGGTCTTTTGCGGCGGCGTCGCCGGCTTGGACTTGCCGTAGTCCGCTTCCTTGACGTCGATGGCCTGGGCCGACTGATCCGCGCCTGCACCGAGGTTTTTCTTGTTCCAAGAAGACACGAAGGCCTGGATGTTCCGCAGTTTCACCTGGCCCGGGATGAACATCACGATCTCGCCATTGGGGTCGTACAGGTAGGAGGTGGGGTAGAAATCCACCGGCCCCACCTGGCGGAACGGGCTGGCCGGATTACGGCGCGATCCACCGGCGACGATGGCGTGAAAGTCCAGGTTGTGGCGGGTTGCCGCGTCACGCACGACGTTTTCGTCCGGGCCGTAATCCAGGCCGATGCCGATGACGACGTAGTCCTTGCGTTTGTTGAGCTCATTGAGCACGGGCACCTCGGCCCAGCATAGAGGACACCAGGGCGCCCAGAAATTGACCAGCACCCATTTGCCGCGGAAGTCCGATAGCCTGATCGTCCGGCCATTGATGTCGGCGAACTGGAAATTGATGGCCTTGGCGGACTCGGCCTGTGCCTGGGCGGGCCCGCTCGCCAGGAGACACATGCCGAGGAGCCAGGCAACGAGGTATCTGCGCATTCGTCATCCTTCACTGGACACCGTGGCGCCGCACCGGCGACGGCCGCCAGGGGGGGCCGCCCGCCAGCATCAGGCGTCCCGCATCATCAAATAATACTGAACTTTCATGGTGACCGCAGCCCCGGTCACGATGGCGAAGAAGACGATGATCGAGCCCACCGCCAGGGTGGAGATGCCGGTGACCCCCTGCCCGATGGTGCAGCCCAGCGCGGTGACCCCGCCGAAGCCCATCAGCACGGCGCCGATCAGGTGACGGAACATGTCCTGCGGGGAGGTGAAGTATTCCCAACGGAAGGTCCGGTTGAACACCGAATAGAGGAAAGACCCGATCACCACGCCGAAGACGGTGGCGATGGCGAAGGTCACGGTGGTCGAGGCGTCGGTCCAGTAGGCCCACAAGTCCATGGTGAACCCCAGCGGCGCGACGAAGCTCATCGACTCGGCCAGTTTGGAGTTGGTGCCGAGATAGGCCGGCTCGAGGGTATCGGGGTGCTCCGGCAGGAAGCCGAGCTTGCCGGTGACATACCAGCCGCCCACCACCACCAGACCGACCACGAAGCCGGCCAGCATGTTATCCGGGCTGCTGCGGAAGTCTTTGCTGGCGAAGACGAAGGCCATGATGGCCAGGCTGATGGCCACGGCGACGATGAGCTGGCCGAGGGCATTGTCGGCGCCGACGAGGAGCACCGGCAGGGTCTGTAGGTGATCGAAGTGATAGGTGACCGCATCGGCCTCCAGCACGTTGACGCGGAACCAGCCGAAGATGCCGCGCAGGGTGACCAGCGCCGAGTAGCCGAGGAAGAGGAAGACCACGACCGACTTCAGGTTGCCGCCCCCCAGACGCACCAGCGTGCGCTGGCCGCAGCCGGAGGCGAGCGTCATGCCGACACCGAAGGTGAGTCCGCCGACCAGCATGGCGAGCCAGGGCAGTCTCGAGCTGGTGTAGATGGTCTTGGTCGGGTCCAGGTGGCCCACGTACTCGAGGACGGCCGTGCCCAGGATGGCCACCGCGATGGCCAGCAGCCAGGCACGCATGCGGCCCCAGTCACCCATGTTGACGACGTCCGAGACCGCACCCATGGTGCAAAAGCTGGTCTTGTTGGCCACGTATCCGAAGATCAGCGCCAGGACGAAGCCCAGCCAGACGACCATGTGGGTGATCTCCTGCACCTGTTCAGCTTCCATCGTTGTCTCCTCTGGTGATTTGGGAAGTGGTCACAAAAACTAGCGTGTTTGAGCGCCCGGCTCAATTCGACATCTCTACCATATAGCGCGTCACATCCGGCAGGCCGGCATCGACAAAGCCCTGACGGCGAAAGCGGCAGGCATCGCAGCGGCCGCAGGCCCGCCCCTGGGGGTCGGCCTGATAGCAGGACACGGTCAGGGCATAGTCCACGCCCAGTTCCGTTCCAAGTCGGATGATCTCGGCCTTGCTCAGGTGGATGAGCGGGGCCTCGATGCACACCCGCTTGCCCTCGAGCGCCCGCCGCGTGGCCACGTCGGCCAGTCGCTGGAAGGCGGCGATGAACTCGGGGCGGCAATCGGGATAGCCGGAATAATCCACGGCGTTGACGCCGATGTAGACGGCCTCGGCCTCCAGCACCTCGGCCCAGCCCAGGGCGAGCGCCAGCATGACCGTGTTGCGCGCCGGCACGTAGGTCACGGGGATGCCCTCGGTGGGCGTCTCGGGCACGCGGATGCTCGGGTCGGTCAGCGCCGAGCCGCCGAACTGGCCCATGTCGATCCCGACGATGCGGTGCTCCGCCGCCCCGAGCTGCCGGGCCACGGCCCGGGCGGCATCGAGTTCGGCCGCATGCCGCTGACCGTAGTGCACGCTCAGGGCGTGGCAGGCATGCCCCCGGCTGCGGGCGAGCGCCAGCGTGGTGGCGGAATCGAGCCCGCCGGAGAGGAGGACCACCGCCCGGCTCATCTGCCCGCCACCTCGCCCCAGAGCAGCTTGTGCAACTGAAGCTGCATGCGCACGGGCAGCCCATCGCGCAGGATCCACTCGGCCAGCTCGCGCGGCGCGAGGCGGCTCCAGACGGGCGAGAACAGGACGGCACAACGCTCGTGCAGGCGGTGCGCCTGCAGGACTTGTCGGGCCCAGGCGTAGTCGTCGGCGTCACAAAGCACGAACTTCACCTCGTCGCGCGGGGTGAGGTGATCCAGGTTTTCCCAGCGCATACGAGCCAGTTCACCCGAGCCGGGCGTCTTGATGTCGACGATGCGGGCGACGCGCGGGTCGACCGTGGCGATGTCGAGCGCGCCGCTGGTCTCCAGGCTGACATCGAGGCCGGCATCGCAGAGCTGGGTGAGGAGCGCCGGACACGCCCGCTGGGCGAGCGGCTCACCACCGGTCACCGTCACGTGCCGGGTCGGATGCCTGCGTGTGGCGGCGACGATCGCCTCCACCGTCATCCATGTCCCGCCCTGAAAGGCGTAGTCGCTGTCGCAGTAACCGCAACGCAGCGGACAGCCGGTGAGGCGGACGAAGACGGTGGGCAGCCCGACCCGACTGGCCTCCCCCTGCAGGGAGAAAAAGACCTCGGTGACACGCAGACGCGGCCCGGCAGACCTCACTTCAGCGTCGTCAGCAGTTTGCGTGCGTTTTCCGCGGCCCGGCTCTGGGGAAACCTGGCCACCAGCTGGTCGAGCAAGGCCTGGGCTGCGGCCGTCTCACCCGTTTGTATCCTGGCGCGGGCCAGGCTCAGCATGGCATCGGGCACCTTGCTGCTAGTGGGGAAGTCGTTGAGCAGCTTCTGATAGGCCTGTATCGCGCTGGCGTAGTCGCCTAGGTTGGCATGGGCCAGACCCAGCCAGTAATAGGCATTGCTGGCCAGGCTGCCGTTCGGATATTCGCCGAGGAAGGCCTGAAACGCGCTCACCGCCGCGCTGTAATCGCCGGACCTGAACTGGGTCAGGGCGGCTTCGTAGCTCCGACTCTCGCTACGGGTATCGAAACCGGCGCCCAGCAGCGTGCGGCTCGGCTGCAGTTGGACCGGCTCCGGCGCGGCTGTCACGGGACGGCTGGCGAGCTCCTTGAGGCGGCTGTCGAGGTCCTCGTAGAGGGTCTTCTGGCGCCGCTGCGTCTCGGCCATGGCGTATTGCTGCTCTTCGAGCTGACCGCGCAGGCGTGCGACATCCGCCTTGAGCTCGGCCATCTGGTTGAGCAGGTTGAGCAGGCCCTGATTGCTGAGCTGGGCCTCGAGACGGCGCAAGCGGTCCTCCAGGGCGCGCATGTCCTGGCGCGTCTCGTTCTGGCGCAGGGCCAGTTCCTCGAGCGTGACGGCGCTCATCGCCGGGCCCGCAGCCAGGGTCAGCAGGCCGACGAGCAGGGGGAGGAGGCGCCTGTTCATTCGCCGACGTAGTGGATCTCGGTCCGGCGGTTCATCTTCCAGGCGGATTCGTCGTGCCCGGTGACCGCCGGTTTTTCCTCGCCGAGGCTCACCGCATCCATCTGGCCATCGGGCACGCCCAGCAGGGTCATGGCCTGCCGGACGCTCTCGGCCCGGCGCTGGCCCAGGGCCAGGTTGTATTCCCGGCTGCCACGCTCGTCGGCGTGTCCCTGCAGGATCACCTTGAAACCGGGGTTGGCCTTGAGATAGGCGGCGTGCACGTCCAGGATGGGCTGAAAACGTGGGTCGATGACCGCGCTTTCGAACTCGAAATAGATCACCCGCTGCGCCAGGGGGCTTGCCGGGTCCCGGTGGGCGCCCGGCGTGGTGACGTCGGCGGTCGCGGCCCCGGCCACCGGCGTCATACCGGCCGTCGCGGCGGGGGGCTGGACCGCCGTGGCGGGCAGGGCGCGCGTCTCGACCACCGGCTGATCCATCGGGACCGTGGTGCCGGCTGCCGTCGTCGGCCGGGCGGCAGGTGTCGGGGTGGTGGCCGCCGGGGCGCGGGTCGCCTCGGTCACCGGCGTGGCCGTGCTCACCTTGGCCGCGCCGCTGCTCTCGTCTATGGGGGCCTCGGTCTGCGTGCCCGCACAACCTGCTAACACTAGGTTGGCCAGCGCCACAACCATCGCTCGTCTGATCATGAACCCACTCCTGTTGAGTTTGCGTTGAATCCGATGTTCAAGGGGCCCAGGCAGGCTCCCTCAGGTCGCCGCTTTGCGACAGCCGCTGCCGCACGCGGCCGTCGACGCTCACCGTCGCCAGCACACCGCGGCCATTGACCAGCGTGGCGTAAAGGATGCTTTTGCCGTTGGGCGCGAAACTGGGCGACTCGTCGAAGCTGGTGTCGGTCAGCACCTGCATCTGCCGGGTGGCCAGATCCATCACCGCGATGTGGAAACGCCCGTCGCGGCGGTGCACGAAGGCCATCAGGCGACCATCCGGCGAGATCGCCGGCGAGACATTGTACCCGCCTTCGAAGGTGATGCGCTGCGCCTGACCGCCGGCGAGCGGTATGCGGTAGATCTGGGGCGAGCCGCCACGGTCGGACGCGAAGTAGAGCCACTGGCCGTCCGGGCTGAACACGGGTTCGGTGTCCAGGCCCGGGCTGCTGGCGATGCGCCGGGGCTCGCCCCCCGCCGCGTCGATCAGGTAGATCTGGGAGACGGCATCGCGCGAGAGGGTGACGGCGAGCTGGCGGCCATCCGGCGACCAGGTGGGGGCGGAGTTGGAACCGCGGAAATCGGCCAGCACCTGTCGGCTGCCGTCGGCCAGACGCTGCACGTAGACGATGGGCTTTTTCTTCTCGAACGACACGTAGGCCAGGCGCGTGCCGTCCGGAGACCAGGCCGGCGAGATGATGGGTTCGGGCGAACGCGCCACGGTGAAGGCGTTCTGACTGTCGGCGTCGGCCACCTGCAGCTCGTACCAGCCGTCCTGCTTGAGGATGTAGGCGATGCGCCCGCTGTAGTTGCCCGGCTCGCCGAGCAGCTTCTCGTGCACGACATCGGAGATGCGGTGCGCTGCGGACCGCAGGCCGCCGGCCGGCACCGTCACGCTCAGGCCCGCCAGTTGGCTCTGTCGCGGCACGTCGTAGAGCCAGAAGCGCACCTCCAGACGTCCGTCCGGCAGGGGCAGCACCTGGCCGATCAGCAGCGCGTCCGCCCCCACGGCACGCCATTGCGCCAGGCGCACCTCCTCCGGACGGGTGGGGGAGACATCCTGCCCCTTGGCGCTCACGACCTGGAAATAGCCGCTGCGGGCGAGGTCGGCTGCAACGACGGCGGCGGGATTGTCGCCCGCCACGCCCGCGGGCATGGCGAAAGGGACCAGGGCGACGGGGATGCGCTTGGCCGCCCCGCCGACGATCTCGATGGTCATGGCCGCATGGGCCGAGAGGGCGACGGACAGGAGCAGCGGCAGCAGGACGCGCAGCCAGTCGCGATGGATGAAGAACGGCAGGGTCATGGTCGCGATTCTATCAACAGGCGTGTGCCAGGGCGCCGGCATCAGGTCCCCGTGCCCTCCTCGTCGAAGGGGCGGAATTTCAGGATCAGCTCCTCGCGAAAGGCGCTCGCCAGCTCCCGGTCGGGCGGCAGCGGCAGCGGCGACGCCTTGAGGATGGCGAGCTCGACCTGGCGGTCGTAGGCCGGCTGACCGCTGGACTTCACCAGGGTGAGCCGGAGGACCTCGCCGTCGGGCAGCAGACGCACCTGATAGACGACTTCCGGGTTCCCCCTCAGATTCGGCGGCAGGATGAGGTAACCGTGGATCTTGTTGCGTATGCGCCCGCGGTAGTCCTCGATCATCTTCAGGCGGGCGGCGGCTTCGGCCTGGCTGCCTGCCCCGCGCTGCAGCAGCCGGGCCTCGCCGGCCAGCTCCTCCTGCAGCTGATGCGCCAGCTCCTCGTCCAGTTCCCGGCGCGCCCGTTCCTGGGCGAGCCGTCGCGCCTCCTCCTGCCGCTGCCTCTCGAGCTCCTGCCGGCGTGCTTCCGCCTCCTGCCGCTCGCGTTGCTGCCGTTCGGCCTCCTCCTGCCGGCGCCGCTCCGCCTCGATGCGGGCCTGTTCCCGTTTCTCTGCCTCGAGACGGCGGCGTTCCTCTTCTTTCCTGGCCTCGAGTTCGATGTCGGCCTCGGGCGCCATGGCAGGGGGCGACGGCAGCGGTTCGGGGGCCGCAACGGGCTCCACCGGCGGGGGTGCAACCGGCTCGGGCAGTGGTGGCAATTCCGCCCACAGATCGGCGTACACCGGCAATTCGGGCAGGCTCTTCCAGGTCACGCTGAACACCAGGCCGAGGAGGAAGAGGCCGTGCACCAGCATCGCCATGGCGCCGGCCCCGAGATACTGGCCGCCGGTGGGATGGATCACGCGCCCCCCGGCTTGACCAGGAGCCCGACACGCGGCGCGCCGGCCTTCTGCAGTGCGTCCATGACCTGCATCACGGCCTCGTAGCGCACGTCCTTGTCGGCGGAGATGACCACCGGCTGATCCTTGCGCGCCTTGAGCCGCTCGGCCACGGCCTGCACGAGCTGCTCGCGATCGAGGAGGGTCTCGTCCTCGGGCGCGGCGCGGTCACGCAGCAGCAGGCTGCCATCCTGCCTGACCATCACCTCCAGCGGGGCGGCGGGCGCCGTGCCGCTCTTGCCCACGCTGGGCAACTCCACCTGGCCCGGCGTGATGAAGGGGGCGGTCACCATGAAGATGACGAGCAGGACCAGCATCACGTCGATGTAGGGCACGACGTTGATCTGGTTGATGGCGCGTCGGCTGCGTCTCATGCGTTGGCGGCGTGACGGATGCGGCCACGCTGAACCAGGATGGCGTACTCCTCCATGAACACCTCCAGGCTGTTGGCCAGCCGGTCGATGTCATGGCTGAAACGGTTGTACGCCACCACGGCGGGGATGGCGGCGAAAAGCCCGATGGCGGTGGCGATCAGGGCCTCGGCGATGCCCGGCGCGACGTGCGCCAGCGTGGCCTGGGAGACGTTGGCCAGGCCGCGGAAGGCGTTCATGATACCCCAGACGGTGCCGAACAGGCCGACGTAGGGCGAGACCGAGCCCACCGTGGCGAGAAAGGGTAGATGCGACTCCAGGGCATCCAGCTCGCGCTGATAGGCGGCCCGCATGGCCCGGCGCGTGCCCTCCAGCACATGCATCACCTGGGCCTGGGGGGCGGAGGACAATCTTTGCTGGGCCCGGTAGCCGCGATCGAACAGGACCTCTATGCACGACTGCTCCTTGCGTTGTTTGACCTGTTCGTACAGGGCGTCATGGCTGTCGTTTTCCATCGCCTCGTAGAACTCGCGCTCGAAACGTTCCGTCAGACGCCTCTCCCGCCGCAGCAGGAAATACTTGTAGAAGATCACCCACCAGGAGGTGAGCGAGGCGGCGAGCAGGAGCAGCATGACGCCCTGCACCACCCAGCTGGCGGAGAGCACCAGGGCGATGAGCGAGAGGTCTTGATCGACGGCGAATGGCATGGGGTCAGGCGATCAGGCGTTTGACGATGTGGGGTGGAATTCTAGCCGGCCTGAAGTCCCCGCTCCGCACGCAGGCGATGCGCACGCGCGCCGTCAGCAGGACCGTCGCGTCGCGCAGCACTGCCTGCTCGAGGGTGAGGCTGGCCCCGCCCAGTTCACAGAGCTGGCTGCGGATCTCGAGCAGATCGTCGAAACGGGCCGGTCGCAGGAAGTCTGCGGCGACGTGGCGCACCACGAAGACCACGCCCTCCCGCCCGGCCAGCTCCGCCTGACCGATGCCCAGGGCGCGCAGCCATTCCGAGCGGGCGCGCTCCAGAAACTTCAGGTAATTGGCGTAATAGACCACACCCCCGGCATCGGTGTCCTCCCAATACACACGTACCGGCCAGGTATGGACATCGTTCGTGGGATCCATGTTGTCTTCCGAGACGGGACTGCCAGCCTGCACCCTAGCCTGCGTCGGAGGCTTCCGCCACCAACCCGGTTGGCGCCGTGCCGCGGGCCGTGCCCAGGCATAGCCGTCTCGCCCGGGCCAGGTCGCGCATGAGGGGTCTTGGCGTGACGCGCGGGGGGGCTCACTCGAACAGATCCTTGTTCTGCACGCGGGCAGGGGTGGCCAGGCCGAAATGCCGGTAGGCGAGCGGCGCCGCCACGCGTCCGCGCGGGGTGCGTGCGAGGTAACCCTGCTGGATGAGGTAGGGCTCTAGCACGTCCTCGATGGTGTCCGCCGCCTCGCCGATGGCGGCCGCCAGGTTCTCCAGCCCGACCGGCCCGCCGGCGAACTTCTCCAGGATCGCCCCCAACAGTTTGCGGTCCATCACGTCGAGCCCTGCGGCGTCCACCTCCAGCATGCGCAAGGCGGCATCGGCCACCGTGGCGTCGATATGGCCGCCGGCCCTGACCTCGGCGTAGTCGCGCACGCGCCGCAGCAGGCGGTTGGCGATGCGCGGCGTGCCGCGCGAGCGGCGCGCGATCTCCAGCGCCCCCTCCGGCGAGATGCCGATGTTGAGCAGCCGCGCCGAGCGCTGCACGATATGGGTGAGTTCCTCGGCGCTGTAGAACTCAAGGCGGGCGATGATGCCGAAGCGGTCCCGGAGCGGATTGGTGAGCATCCCTGCGCGGGTGGTGGCGCCAACCAGGGTGAAGGGCGGCAGGTCGAGCTTGACCGAGCGCGCCGCCGGCCCCTCGCCGATCATGATGTCGAGCTGGAAGTCCTCCAGCGCCGGGTAGAGGATCTCCTCCACCACCGGCGAGAGCCGATGGATCTCGTCGATGAACAGCACGTCGTTGGGTTCCAGGTTGGTGAGCAGCGCCGCGAGATCCCCGGCGCGTTCCAGCACCGGCCCCGAGGTCACGCGCAGATTCACCCCCATCTCGCGGGCGATGATGTGCGCGAGCGTGGTCTTGCCCAGGCCCGGCGGGCCGAACAGCAGCACGTGATCGAGCGCCTCGCCGCGCTTGCGCGCTGCGGTGATGAAGATCTCGAGCTGCTCGCGGGCACGCGCCTGGCCGACGTATTCGGCGAGGCGCTGCGGGCGCAGCGCCCGCTCCAGGGCCTCCTCCTCGCGCGAGGCGGGCGCGGCCGAGATCAAGCGGTCGGGTTCGAGCATGACGTTGCGTCTTCGTCAGTGGACGGTGACGCACAGTGTATGTGTTTTCGGCCCGCGGCTCATCGCCGGCGGACATGGCCGGTCGTAGGCCGGCCGCGCGCGGCCCGCATTTGGGCGTCGAATCGGGGCGCCGAATACGTGACCGGCAGGGCAGGCCGAGTCGCCGAGGCCGGCTTCAGGAGGTGGGACGGTCGCTGTCCGGGAGGGGATAGGCGTCGGCCACATAGGCCGGGCCCTTCATCAGCCAGACGATGACGCAGGCGATACTGACGGTGAGGACCAGGGTCCAGTGCAGGGTGATCGCGCCGATGGCGTAGATGTCCACCATACCGAGGGTGGCGGCGATCTCCTGCGGGCTGCCGCCGATCGGCCAGAGGCGTGCCACCACGGCGGCCAGGACCGGCAGTAGGGTGCCGACGACGAGGATGCGCGGCATGCGGCGCAGCAGGCGCCATTCCAGGCCGGGTGGGTGACGACGGCTGTCGGGCAGTTTGTTGAGCCAGCTCATGGCGGATCTCCTACGCGGGCACGGGGTGGGGGCGGCAACACGGCTCATGCGAGGTCGAGGGCATGGGCCTTGAGCAGTTCTAACGGGATCTTGTCGAGCGCGCGGCGATGCGTGGCCCGCAGCACGACCGGTGGCGCCACGCCGGCACGCTGCGCCTCCAGCCAGCGCGCCGCGCACAGGCACCAGCGGTCGCCGGGCTTGAGGCCGGGGAAGTCCCACTCCAGACGTGGCGTGATGAGATCGTTGCCGCGGCTGCGGCTGAATGCGAGGAATTCGGCGGTGACCTCGGCGCCGACGGTGTGCGAACCCATGTCGTCGGGCCCGGTCTTGCAGGCACCGCTGCGGGTATAGCCAGTCCGTGGACTGAGCGAGCAGGCCGCGAGTGGTTCGCCGATGACGTTGAGGTCGGTTGTATTGCTCATTTTACAGAGAGAATGGTACACAACTGTGAGCCGTGAGGACCAATGCGGGTTCCTGCGTGTCCGTGCGGAAGGATTCGGGTAAATGCGGGGAAAAGGTGGGCGGAAAGCTCGCGTCACACCGGACCCACACAGCACCTGCGCGGCGTCGAGGGAGAGTATGGAGTTCCAGTGCGGCGCTATTGGCTTTTTTAATAGCCTTCTACAGTTTCACGAGGTAACCAGCACATCGCAGTCCGCTGCCTGAGCCACATCCTTGCTCACGCTGCCGAGCAGGTATTCCTCCAGGCCGGCCTGTCCGTGCCGCCCGAGGACGATGAGATCGGTGCGCCAGCGTTGCGCCAGTTCGAGGACACGCTCCGGCGGATAGCCCGATTCGACATGGCCTGCGTTTTCCCCTGGCAGGTCGGCCAGCAGGTTGGCCATCAGGCTTTCCGCGATGGCGCGCATCTCGGCGTTGGCCTGGTCACGCTGATCTGCGGATAGGCGCCGGCTCAGCTCGGGTTCCAGCACATGCACGACGCTGAGGCTCGTCTCGCCCGCCAGCCGCCGCGCCCACTCCAGCACCGCACGCGAAGCACGGGAAAAATCCACCGCCGCCAGCACCCTTCGATAGCCTTCGACTTCGGCGTTCCGCGCGACAAGGGTCGACCCGGCACGCAGACGCAGCAATCGGGATGCGGTCGAGCCAAGCAGCAAATCCAGCAAGGTGTTCTCACCGCGGGCGCCAACCACCACCAGGCCGGCGGAAATCTCGCGCGCGTATTCCGCGATCCGGGCATGGGCGCGGCCGATGCGCCAGGCGGCGTGGGTGCGGATGCCGTAATGCTCGGCCAGCATCTTGGCGAGCGGGCCCAGCCGCTCGCCGGCCGCGCCCAGCGCCGCCTCGTCGAGCGCGCCGGCGTCGATCTCCTGGCCCGGGTAGAGGTTCAGCGGGTGCACCACGTGCAGCAGGTGCAGTTCCGCGCCCTGTTCCTTGGCGATCAGGGCGGCGCGGTGCACGGCGCGGTCCGCGGCGGGCGAGAAATCCGTGGCGGCGAGGATGCGGTTCAATGCCTGCATGACGATCTCCTTTGCATGAAATATGCGGCGTCCAAAGGGGGGAGCCCTTCGGGCGCCGATTCCGTGTTCACGAGCCTGCTTCCCGCGTCCGGGAAGGCGGCGATTCCAGGCTCGCCACCGCCTCGCGCAGCGCCGCGGCGATCCGCTCCGGCGCATCGGCGGCGGCCAGGTCCGGCGCCAAGGCGCGCGGGTCGATGGGCGCGCCGACGCGGATGACGATGGGGGTGAAGCGCGGCCACAACCGGCCCACGGGCATGGCGGCGAAGCTGCCGGCGATGTGCATGGGGACGACGCGCAGCGGAAAGCGCGCCAGCAGCCGGCCGATGCCGGGGCGGAACTCGCCCAGCCGCCCGTCCGCGCTGCGCCGCCCCTCGGGGAACCAGGCCAGGCTGTCGCCCTGGCGGATGGCGGCGGCGGCGAGCGCCAGCGGGATGGTGGCGCCGCGTTCCGGTGCCACCGGCAGGGTGCGGGCGATGCGGCTCAGGGCGCGAGTCACCGGGTTGCCGAAGGCGATGCCGGTGTAGCCCATCCAGCGTGTACGCGCCACCCGCGCCGGCCCCATGGCGGCGGCCATGAGGAAGGGGTCGAGAAAGCTGGCATGGTTGGCGACGTAGACCACCTGCTCGTCCGCCGACAGGTGCTCGCCGCCCTCCACGCGCAGCCGGAAGGCTAGGCGGGCGAGGGGGGCGAGCAGCCAGACGAAGCCCCAGGCGACGGCGCGCGCGAGCACGCCGGTGGGCGCCAGCCAGCGGCGGTCGGCCGCGCTCAACACCTGATCGGGTTGGTCCCAGTCGGCGGCGCCGGCCTCGCCCGCCCTGGCCTCGCCCACCTCGCGCAACAGGTCGCGCACGGTCTCGACGCGTGCGATGGCGGCCTCGGTCAGCTCGACCCCGGCGGCCTGCTTGAGGTCCAGCGCCAGGTCCAGCCAGGCCAGGGAGTCCACCTGCAGATCCAGGCGCAGGCTGGTGTCGGGCGTCAGGCGCCGGCCGGGAAAGCGGCGCGGCAGCCAATTCCAGGCCTGCTCTGCCGCCGGCTGTGCGAGCAGCGCGCGGTCGGCCTCCGGCCAGGCCTCGGGCGGCAGGGGTGCCGCCGGCGCGGCGCCGTCCTCGCCGGCGCGGGCGGCCCGCCAGGCGTCAAGCAGCAGATGGCGGCGCAGCTTGCCCAGACGGGTGCGCGGCAGCGGATCGCGGGTGAGCGCGATTTCGGCGACGCGCTGGTAGGAAGGCAGACCGGCACCCGCCTCCGCCACCGCCCGGCGCACGGCGGCGGCGATGTCGGCCTCGCCGGCGCGACGGATGGCACCCGGCTCGGGCAGCGCCAGGCCCAGCAGCCGGCCGCGGTCTTCCAGCAGGGCGAACTCGCGGATGTAGGGATGCGCTGCATAGGCCCGCTCCACTTCCTCCGGCTGCACGTTCTCGCCGCCGGCGGTGACGATGAGCTCCTTGGCGCGGCCGGTGATGAACAGGTTGCCGTCGGCGTCGAGCCGGCCCAGATCGCCGGTGCGGAACCAGCCGTCGGCGGTGAAGGCCTCACGCGTCTTCTCCGGGAGGTTGCGGTAGCCGGCGAACACGTTGGGGCCGCGCACCTGGATCTCGCCGTCGGCGGCGACGCGCAGTTCCACCCCCTGCACCGCGCGGCCGGCGCTGCCGTGCTTGCCGCCCGGCGGGTTGAGGGTCAAGAGCGGCGAGGTCTCGGTGAGGCCGTAGCCGATGGCCACCCGCCAACCCAGCGCGCGGAGCTTGACGGCCAACTCCGGCGCCAGCGCCGCGCCACCGCAGGCCAGCAGCCTGAGCCGAGGCGCGAGTCTGCCGTGCAGCAGATGCCCGAACAGGGCGCGGCCGGCGTCGATTCCCAACAGATTGAGCGCTCGCGACAGGCGCATCAGCACCCGCACCAGGCCGGCGGCGGCCCTGCCCTTGGCCGCCACACGCGCCTCGATGCCGGCCAGCATGGCCTCGTACAGGCGCGGCACCCCCACCATGACCGTGGCCTCGCCCTCCTTCAGCGCCCGCAGCACCTGCGGGCCGGTGAGCGCCTGCGGCAGGATCACCGGCAGCCCCAGGGCCATCGGCGTCAGTAGCCCCAGCACGAAGGGATAGACATGGTGCAGCGGCAGCGGCAGGGCGACCCGGTCGGCGGGGCCGAGCAGTCCCGTGGCGGCCAGGACGTCGAGCTGGTGGGCCAGGTTGGCGTGGGTAAGCGGCACCCCCTTGGGGGTGCCGGTGGTACCCGAGGTGTAGAACAGCGCGGCCGGATCGGCGCCGCCGCAGGTCGGCAGCTCGACCGGCCCGGGCGCGCGCAGGGCCTGCCAGCCGCGCGCGTCGCCCGCCTCGACGTCCAGCAGGATCGGGCGCGCGTCGGGCGCCAGGCGGGCCAGGCGCTCGACGCGATCCGTGGTGGTGAACACATGGCGCGCGCCGCTGTCGGCGAGCACATGGGCCAGCACCGCGTCACCCAGTTGCGCGTCCACCGGCAGCGCGGCGCCGCCGGCGCGGATGGCGGCCAGGGCGGCGGCGATCCAGGCCGGGCTGTCGGGCGCGAACAGGGCCACGGCCTCGCCGCGCCCGAGTCCGGCGTGAACGAGCCCGCCCGCCAGGGTATCGACGCGCCGCGCGAGCTCGACGTAGCTCCAGGCCAGCATACCCTGCGCTCCGAGCGCCAGGATGGCGGGGCGCTCGCCGTGACGGGCGAGTTGGACGCTGACTTCGGCGGGGGTCGGACGCATGATGAGGCTCCTCTCTGTTGTCAACAAATAGAACTGTCCGGTTTTGTAGCACATCAACTGTCCGCTATTCAGCGCCGCGGCGGACCTACGCGGCGGCCAGCAAGTCGGGTTTATGCAACTGACCGTCGGCGCTGTAGCACGCGAGCCTTCGCGGGCCATGGAAGATCGCCAGCCGCTCATCTAGCTAGATGCACCCGCACCCTGACCTTCACGTAGTGCAGGCGATAGCGATCCGGCGGGATTTGCAGCCTCGATCCCGCGAAGGCCACACAGTTGTCCTTGCCTACCACCCGTTCATGCTGCTCGCACAAGATGTCGTCGAGTTCACCCCCGATCCAAGGCACGAAGGCCGATCCCTCCTCCATGGCGGGCTGCATGAACTCGGCGTTGAACGCCGGAAGACTACACCTCCTCGAGGTAGCGATTGGCCGCCGCCATGTCGGTGATCCCCGCGGCCGCCAGCTCCTTGGGCAGCCTTGCCTTCGGGTGCGAAACATCCGCGTGATGCGCCCTCTGGCTTTCGGGCGAGTAGGCCGCAATCCTCTCGATGCCCAACCGCGCCATGGCCCGCCCGAACTGGGTGAGATGGACCTTGTCCACCTTGCCGCCGGCTTGCGGCGTGTGCCAGTAGTCTCCTCGACAAAGAACATCGCGTAGTGCTCGTTCGTGGCATCGTCCATCGTCACGATCAGATCCCAGTACTGCCCCAGCACCCATTCGTGCCGGCTGCGGTAGTGCTGCACCACCGCCATCACCTCATCGACCGGCGCCCGCCGCTGCGACACCTGTGTAAGAAGCCTATCCACCAGCCCCTCCAGACCAGCCTCCTCGTAGCGGGCGATAGAGCGCCGAAACGTCCGCTTAACCCACCCCCAACAGCCTCGCCGCCTCCTCCTGCGTCAGCCGTCCTGACTGCCAACCTCCATGCGCTTCTTCAAACCTCATCTTCCGCACCTCCTGTAGCAACTCTGTCCGTCTCATCGGGCACCTCCTTCTGCACCTAATGAAACCGGACAAATCTCGTGCTACGAGTCCGGGCAGATTATTTGCTCTCTACACGTGGCGCGGCTGGGTTTGCCGCCGGTCGCCGCCGGTGCTAGATTGAAACCATCGCGTAACCAATTCCAGTAGCCAGCCAGCCGCGCGACGCGGCAAGCGAGCCAGGGAAATCCCGACTCGTCATGGCTGCAAAACCCTCCTCTTCCCTTTCCACCGCCGGACCCGCCGCGCAGGACGCGCGGCGGGTGATTGCGGAAATCGCGCCGTATCTGCGCATCGCCCACCAGGTGCGCGGTCGCGTGCGCCTCAAGCTGGCCGATGAGGCCTTGCGCGCGCCGGCGCTGCGCAATGGCGCCGGCGAGCGCCTGCGCCAACTCCTTGGCGAGCTGCCCGGCGTGCGCGGCATCAGCCTCAATGCCCTGGCACGTTCCTGCGTGGTCGAGTACGACCATGCCGTCATCCCGGACGCGGCCTGGTCCGACCTGCTCGGCGGCCGTTCCACGGCGGCGGCGGCCACCCTTCTCAATCTTCTTGCCGGCGTGGCGCGCGCCTTGCCGGTCTCGACCGCTGCGAGCGCCATGCGGGGAGAGTCCGTTTCCCCACCCCCCAACCCTCCGCCGACTCCCGGTGGAGGCAAGCCTTGAACGTCACCGCGTGACGTTCGTTCGAAAGGAGAAGTCATGTTGAATGTCCTGCCCTTCGTCGCCGGCCTCGTCGCCGGCGCCGCGGTGGTCTCCGCCTTGCGCGGGGAACGCGCGCGCTCAGTCATGCAAGACACCGGCGCGCGTCTGCGCGCCGTCTATGACGAGGCGGAAAGCGGCGTGCGCACCGTGGCGCGCTCCGGCTTCGATCTGTTGCGCGGCGTGCAGCCGGCGCCCGCCGGCGAGGCGGAATCCGCTGCGTCCGTCCCGCCAGCGGTCGCCCCGCCAGCGACCACACCGGCGAAGCGCGCGCGCAAGCCCGCCGCGCGCCAGGCCGCCACCGCGAAGCCGGAGGCGGTCAAGCCGGAGGCGGTCAAACCGGCCGCCGCCAAAGCCAAGGCCGCGCGTCCGCCGCGCAAGGCCAAGCCTGAGCAGGGCGAGGCGTGACCATGGACAAGTCCGAAGCATGGATGCGCGAAGTGCCCGCCAGCTTCCTGCGCGGCGCCATCGCCACCGGCATCGTCGCCGCCGCCCAGGACCAGCGCCAGGGCGCGGATCTCCTGAAGTCCGCGCTGTTGGGCGGAACCGCGCTGTCGACGGCGATCACCATCGAAAACCTGATCTTCAACAAGGAGTGGAACGTGGCCAAGAAGAAAAAGGGCTGGAAGAAGAACAAGCGCGGAGGCATGGACCTGGCCGCGCTGGAGGCGATGCTGCGGTAGAACCGGAACACCGGCCTGAACGCGCTGACCCCCGCGCAGCAGTTGCTCGCCGGCGTGCTGATCGGCGCCGGCGTGGCGTATCTGCTGGGTGACGAGAAGCTGCGCGGCAAGCTGTTGCGCGCCGGCATGCAGCTCTATACCAGCCTGGCCGGAGGCTTCGAGGAGATCAAGGAACAGATGGCCGACATCCAGGCGGAAATGGCGGCGGAGCGCATGAGCGCGCCATGAGCCTGGCCGCGGCCACGCCGCTGTTCGTCGAACTGACGCCGCTCCACCTGCTGCCCGGCAGGGCGCGCTTCCGCGTCCGCGTCGCCCGCGGCGCGCCGTTCGCCGCCCGCGCCGCCGAGCGCGCCGTGGAGAACCTGCATGGCGTGCGCGAGGCGCGCGTGAATCCGGCGGCGCGTTCTCTGGCGGTGATCTTCGATGCCGGAGAAACCGACGCCGAGCGCCTGCGCGCCGGCATCCTCGCCCTGCCCTTGCCGCGCAGTCTGCCGCCGGACGCCAACGGGCGGACCAAGGAGCTGGCGACGGTGGTGGCCAGCGGCGCCCTGTTGCTGGGCAGCGGCGCCCTGCCGCCGAGCCTGCGCACGCCCGCCACCGTGGCGGCCTCCCTGCCGCTGTACGCGGAGGCGCTGGATGACCTGTTCAGCGAGGGGCTCAATTCCCACGTGCTGGAAGCGATGGCGGTGGGGATTTCCACCGGCAGCGGCGATCACGTCGCCGCCAACACCACGGTATTCATGCTGGCCCTGGGCGTATACCTGGAGAACTCCATCGCCCGCCGTTCCGACGACATGCTGAAGAAGCTGTTGCGCCCGGATACCGGCCTGGTCTGGGTCGAGGAGGGCGGCGTCGAGCGCCAGGTGGAGGCGGCCGATCTGGCGGTGGGCGCCACGGTGGTGGTGGGCGCCGGCGCGGTCATTCCCGTCGACGGCACGGTGCTCAGCGGCGAGGCCATGCTGAACGAGGCGGCCATGACCGGCGAGAGCGTGCCGGTGCGACGCGCGCGCGGCGACCGGGCGCTCTCCGGCACGGTGGTGGAGGAGGGCCGGCTGCGCATCTATGCCGAGCACGTCGGCCGGGGCACGGCGGCGGCGCGCATCGCCGACTACGTCGAACAGTCGCTCACCGCCAAGAGCCACACCCAGCTCGACGCCGCCAAGCTGGCCGATCGCCTGGTGCCCGGCGTGCTCGGCCTGGCCGGCCTCGCCTGGCTGGTGTCGGCCGACTGGCGACGCGCGGCGGCGGTGCTGCAGGCCGACTATTCCTGCGCCCTCAAGCTCGCCACGCCGGTGGCCTTCAAGTCGGCCATGTACCAGGCCGGCCGGCGGGGCATCCTGATCAAGGGCGCCGACGTGCTGGAGCGCCTGGCCGAGGCCGACGCCTTCGTCTTCGACAAGACCGGCACCCTCACCAGCGGCCGCCTGGCGGTGACCGACTCCATCACCTTCGACCGGCATTATTCCGCCGAGGAAATCATCGATCTGGCGGCCTCGGTGGAGGAACACTACTTCCACCCGCTGGCGCTGGCCGTGGTGGAGGCGGCGCGCCAGCACCACGGCCGCCATTTCGACCACAAGGAGGTGCAGTTCATCGCCGCGCACGGCGTCGCCAGCAGCATCGACGGCAAGCGCATCGTCGTCGGCTCGCGCCATTTCGTCGAGGAAGACGAGGGGGTGCCCATCGGCGCCGCGCAAAGGAAACGCATCGAGGCCCTGTTCCGCGAGGGCAAGACCCTGCTCTACATCGGCTACGGCGGCCGCCTGATCGGCGTCATCGCCCTCAAGGATTCATTGCGCGCCACCGCCGCGCGCACGCTCGCGCGGCTCCGTGAACTGGGCGCGCGGCGTCTCGTCATGCTCACCGGCGACCATCGCGACCGCGCCGCGGAACTGGCGCGTAAGCTGGGCCTGGACGGCTTCCACGCCGAACTGTTGCCGGATCAGAAGGCGGACCTGGTGGCCGGCATGAAGGCGGCGGGAGCGAAGATCGCCTTCGTCGGCGACGGCATCAACGACGCGCCCGCCCTGGCCGGCGCGCATGTCGGCATCGCCATGGCGCAGGGCGCCGATCTGGCCCGGCTGACCGCCGACATCGCCCTCCTGGAGGACGGCGTCGAACGCGTCGCCGACGCCAAGGCCCTGGCCAACGCCACCCTGCGCCGCATCGGCGCCAACTATCGCCTGACCATCGGCGCCAACAGCGCCATCCTGGGCGCCGCCGCGCTGGGCCTGCTGTCGCCGGTGATGGCCTCGGTGCTGCACAACGGCAGCACCATCGGCATTCTGCTCAACGCCTTGCGCGGAGGCGGGGGCGCGTCTCGCTCTACCTGAGCAGGTTGCGGCGATGCACCCACAGATGCACCCCCAGCGCATGCAAAAAGGCGATTCCGGTCCAGATATGCCAGCGCTTGGCGCCCATCGCGGCGAGCAACATCGATGCCGCCAGGGTCGCCAGCATGGCGCGCTTGGCCAGGCGATTCGCGCGTACGCGCGGCGCGCCGCTGCGTGCCGGCGCGCGGGGAGGTGTGCCGTTGGCGGCGGGTGCCGCCGTGGCCCGCCCCGTCGGCGCTTCAGTCCGTGCCGGCAGCACGCCGGCGAGCGCGGCTATGCAGCGACGCGCGCATTCGTCTTCCCGCAGCGCGAAGGCATCGTAGCTCACTAGCAGGCTGCCGGCCCTTTCGTTGACGGAAACCGCGCGGACCGGCGGCCAATCACGGATGGTTCGTTGGAGACGCGCGAGGCGCTCCGGATTGCGCAAGGCGGCATGCCGCAGGCGGATGCGGCCGGGGAGGGAAGATGCGACACAGTTCACGACGTAGCCCTTTTGTTAACGAGACGTGCTTTGCGTTTGACCGCGTGGATGGCGCCCATCGGGCCATGCGCCAACACGGTTTTCCAGTAGCGGGGGAGGCCCTGGAAAAATCGGCATGCGTCCTTCCGGCGCCCGCCGGCTTGTCCCCCGAGGGGGCATCCAGCCCATCAAGACTCTGGATCCCGGCGTACGCCGGGTCGAGAAATTTTTCAGCGTCCCCCGGGGTTGTAATTTTACATGGGAATCGTTATCATTCTCTATATGGTCGATCAAACGAACCCGTCCAGCCAGCCGTGTACATGCGCGTGGCGAGCCAACCGGCGAGATTGGTTAT
>JBBIKZ010000019.1:0-27654 GCA_037445185.1 Hydrogenophilales bacterium
CGTGCGAGCAGGTAGAAAGCGGCGAAGGCGAGCACGTACATGAGTCCGTACCAGCGCACGGCGAGCGGCCCGAGCTGCAGGGCGACGGGATCGAACTGGGGATGAACGAGCATGGGATCAGGTTAGGTCAGGCAGGTTGCAATCGATGTCCTTCGCGCCATGCGGGCGCGCGAATGTACTGTAAACTGAATCCCGTAACCTGTAACCCGATAGCCGAAACCATGCCCCAGTACCGTTCCCGCACCACCACCCACGGCCGCAACATGGCCGGCGCGCGCGCGCTGTGGCGCGCCACCGGCATGAAGGACGGCGATTTCGACAAGCCCATCATCGCCGTGGCCAACTCCTTCACCCAGTTCGTGCCCGGCCACGTGCATCTGAAAGACTTGGGCCAGCTGGTCGCGCGCGAGATCGAGGCGGCCGGCGGGGTGGCCAAGGAGTTCAACACCATCGCCGTGGACGACGGCATCGCCATGGGCCACGGCGGCATGCTCTACAGCCTGCCCAGTCGGGAGCTGATCGCCGACTCGGTCGAGTACATGGTCAACGCCCACTGCGCCGACGCCCTGGTGTGCATCTCCAATTGCGACAAGATCACGCCCGGCATGCTGATGGCCGCCCTGCGCCTCAACATCCCCGCCGTGTTCGTCTCCGGCGGGCCGATGGAGGCGGGCAAGGTCAAGCGCCAGGGCGAGGTGGTGATGCTGGACTTGGTCGATGCCATGGTCGCGGCGGCCGATCCGACCATGAGCGACGCCGAGGTCGCGGCGATGGAGCACTCGGCCTGCCCGACCTGCGGCTCCTGTTCGGGCATGTTCACCGCCAACTCGATGAACTGCCTGACCGAGGCCCTGGGGCTGGCGCTGCCCGGCAACGGCTCGCTGGTGGCCACCCATGTCGACCGCAAGCAGCTCTTCCTGCGCGCCGGCCGGCTCATCGTCGAGCTGGCGCGTCGCTGGTACGAGCGCGACGACGCCCGCATGCTGCCGCGCAGCATCGCCAGCTTCGCCGCCTTCGAGAACGCCATCGCCCTCGACATCGCCATGGGCGGCTCGACCAACACCGTGCTGCACCTGCTCGCCGCGGCGCGCGAGGCGGGCGTGCCCTTCACCATGGCCGACATCGACCGCATGAGTCGCCGGGTGCCGCACCTGTGCAAGGTGGCCCCCTCGACGCAGAAATACCACATGGAGGACGTGCACCGCGCCGGCGGCGTGATGGGCATCCTGGGTGAGCTGGACCGCGCCGGCCTGATCCACCGTGAGGTGCCCACCGTGCACAGCCCGACCCTGGGCGAGGCCTTGGAGGAATGGGACATCCGCCGCACGAGCTCGGCCGAGGTGCGCGCGTTCTACCTGGCCGCGCCCGGCGGCATCCCCACGCAGGAGGCTTTCTCGCAGCGCGCACGCTATCCCTCGCTCGACGAGGACCGCAGCGCGGGCTGCATCCGCGACGTCGAGCACGCCTACTCGCGCGATGGCGGGCTGGCCGTGCTCTACGGCAACCTGGCCGAGGAGGGCTGCATCGTCAAGACCGCCGGCATCGACGAGAGTATGTTCGAGGTGGAACAGCTGCGCTACACCACCAGCGTGCCCACCTCCACCATCCGCGTCTTCCGCGGACCGGCGCGCATCTTCGAGAGCCAGGAGGCGGCGGTGGAGGCCATCCTCGGCGACCGCATTCGTCCTGGCGACGTGGTCGTCATCCGCTACGAGGGCCCGCGCGGGGGCCCCGGCATGCAGGAGATGCTCTATCCGACCAGCTACTTGAAGTCCAAGGGCCTGGGCAAGGCCTGTGCGCTGATCACCGACGGCCGCTTCTCCGGCGGCACCTCGGGGCTGTCCATCGGCCATGTCTCACCCGAGGCGGCCGAGGGCGGCGCCATCGGCCTGGTCGAGGAGGGCGACATGATCGAGATCGATATCCCCAACCGGCGCATCCATCTGGACGTGGCCGACGCAGAGCTTGCCCGCCGCCGCGCGGCGATGGAGGCGCGCGGGGCCAACGCCTGGAAGCCGGTGGCGCGTGAACGCACGGTCTCACCGGCGCTGCGGGCGTATGCCGCCATGACCACCTCCGCCGCCCATGGTGCGGTGCGCGACGTCAGCCAAGTCGAGCGGCGGCAGTGAGGGCGGCATGGCATCCCGCTCCAGGGTCGCATCCCCGCCTCGCGGCGGGGCCCCTGCTCCGCCTTGCGCGGTCGCCCGCCATGACCACCTCCGCCGCCCATGGTGCGGTGCGCGACGTCAGCCAAGTCGAGCGGCGGCAGTGAGGGCGGCATGGCATCCCGCTCCAGGGTCGCATCCCCGCCTCGCGGCGGGGCCCCTGCTCCGCCTTGCGCGGTCGCCCGCCATGACCACCTCCGCCGCCCATGGTGCGGTGCGCGACGTCAGCCGGCTTGCAAGACCCTAGGGAGCAAACATGGGACTGCCGCTGCGTGATGTCGAGTATCACACCTACGGTGACTATCTTACGTGGCCGGAGGAGGTGCGCTACGAGTTGATCGACGGCAAGGCCTATTTGATGGCGCCGGCGCCCAGCGTGAGCCACCAGGACATCGCGGGAGAGATCTACCGTCAGCTCGCCAATGCCTTGCAAGGCAAGCCCTGCCGTGTCTTCATCGCACCGGTGGACGTGCGCCTGCCCAAGGCAGACGAGGCGGACGAGCAGATCGACACCGTCGTCCAACCCGACGTGCTGGCGGTATGCGACGCAAGCAAGCTGAGTGAACGCGGTGTGCGCGGCGCACCGGATTTCGTGGTCGAGGTGCTCTCTCCTGCCACAGCAGCCCACGACATGGTCATCAAACGGCGTATCTACGAACGCCATGGCGTGCGTGAATACTGGCTGGTGCACCCCCTGGACCGGGTCCTGACCATCTACCGGCTCGATGAAAAGGGTGAATACGGCAAACCGGATACCCAGGAACTTCAGGGCCGAACCGACGTGGGTGTCCTGCCCGGTGTCAGCATCGCCTGGGATGAACTGATCGCCCGCCTGCCGAAACTCCAATACTGAAACCTGGACGAGGAGGAATCCTGTGCTGCACGACACGCTCAACGCACGCCATGCCCTGCCCAACCTGCACTTCCGCGCCGACCCCTCCGGCCTCGTCTTCGCCGAGATCGACAGCGCCCACGCCACCGCCACGGTCTGCCTGCAAGGGGCGCACCTGGTGACCTGGCGGCCCAAAGACCAGCCGGTGCCGGTGGTGTGGGTGTCGGAGGCGGCCCGGTACGCGCCGGGCAAGTCCATACGCGGCGGCGTGCCAGTGTGCTGGCCCTGGTTCGGCCCCCACGCCACGGAAAGCGGCTTTCCCGCCCACGGCTTTGCCCGTACCGTGCCCTGGCAGGTGACCCGGACCGAGACCCAGGCCGACGGTGCCATCCGCCTCGCGCTGGCGTTGCTGCAGAACGAACAGACCCGCGCCCAGTTCGCCCATGCCTGCCGGCTGGAGCTGATCCTCACGGTGGGCGGCAGCCTGCAGGCCGAGCTCGTCACCACCAATCTCGACACCGAGCCCCTCGTCATCGGCGAGGCCCTGCACACCTATTTCCAGATCGGCGACATCGGCCAGGCGCGCGTCCTGGGTCTGGAGGGCTGCGCCTATGTGGACAAGGTCGAGGGCGGCGCGCGCAAGCGGCAGGCGGGGCCGATCACCTTCACCGGCGAGACCGATCGGGTCTATGTCGACACCGAGGCCCGGTGCATCATCGAGGACCCGGTCCTCGAGCGCCGCATCCTGATCGACAAAACGGGGTCGCGCTCGACCGTGGTGTGGACACCCTGGCAGGATAAAGCGGACAAGATGGGCGACCTGGGCCCGAACGAGGGCTGGCGCCGCATGCTGTGCGTGGAATCGGGCAACGCGCTGGACAATGTGCTCACCATCGCGCCGGGCGAGGCGCATGCCCTGACGGTGACCTATCGCGCTGTGCCGCTCTGAAGCCGAATGATGCATGAGGCCATGGGTTGAACCGTAGATACTGTTATGCCTGTCAAGCCGAAGCGAGACCTGAATGAAGTTTTTCATCGAACGGTCTGCCTGACTTCAACCTAAAAACCTCAGTTGACCGCTCCCTGGCCTTTGCAAAGACGCATGGGACCTGACGTTTGCGCCTCCGAGCACGCTCACCCGGAAGGTGAGGCCGCTACGCGCCCGCGCTCGGGTCTGTGCGCGCGTCTGGCTGCGTTGCTCCTCCTTGCGGGGGGCGCCCCGTAGCGTCGTCCGAGGGGCCCCGCGTGAGCGGGGATCGGACAGCGGAGGGGATGCCGGCGACTGCCCCGGGGGCGCCCGCATCCTGCTCCGCGGTCGCATCCCCTGCGGGGCCCCTGCTCCGCGCTACGCAGTCGCCGACCCCGCGGCGTCGTCGCGCCGAGCCCCCCACACGCACAAACCCGCTTTCGGGCGCGTTCAACTGAGGTTTTTGGGGTCAATGTTGCGATTTACGGTTGTCGGCCTGAAGGCCGACCTACACCCGACCCAAAGCCGCTTGATATCCGTCAGCTCGATGCGCGTATGGGCCGGCCGGGGTCATTCCAGACGGTGTAAAAAATCCGACAACCGGCAGGGCACAGGCCTGCCGGCAGGCACGGCTCAGTGCAGCGGCCGTTTCATGAAGTTGACCACCTTAGCCTCGCTCGGGCCTTTGCGGCCGGTGCTGGAACAGGCGCCCTCGGTCTCCGGCAGGTAGCCGGTCGCCTCGTGCAGTAGGTTGATGACGTCCACCCAGTGCCGCTCCTTGGCCATCTGTAGCGCCGTGCGACCGCCGTCGTTGGTGGCGTTCACGTCCGCGCCGGCGTTGAGCAGGACCTCGCACACCGCCCCCTCACCGCCGCCGGCGGCCAGCATGAGGGGCGTGATGCCGTAGAAGATGCGCGCGTTCACATCCGCCCCGGCATCCACCAAGGCCTGCACCACGGGGGCGAAGCCGCAGTTGAGTTCGGCGTTGTGGGCGGCCTTGAACAGGGCGGTGAAGTCGTTGGCATCGCGCGCGTTGACGTCCGCCCCGGCGGCGATGAGGACCTGCACGGCCTCCAGGTGGCCGACGTGCGCGGCTGCCATGAGCGGGGTCTGGCCGTTCTCGTCGGCCCAGTTCGGGTCCGCGCCCGCGTCGAGCAGGACACGGATACGCGCGGTGTCGCCGGCTTGCGCGGCGGCCTTCAGTTCAGCGGTCATGGGCATCCTCCGGGGAAAAATACACGACTATTCTAATCAACTATTGCGGTCGCGCAAGAACCCTGACGAAAGGAGGGGTCAGTGGTGCATAAAATGTTTTGATGCAATGATAAAATTCAGCATTCTCTAATATTCGCACGAGGTCCCCATGCATACCGGTACCACCCTGACCCAGTTCATCATTGAGGAGCAGCGCCGCATCCCCGGCGCGACCGGCGACTTCACCGGACTGCTAAACGACATCGTCACCGCCTGCAAGGCGATCGCGAACGCGGTCAACAAGGGGGCCCTGGTGGGGCTGATGGGGACGCTGGAGAGCCAGAACGTGCAGGGCGAGGTGCAGAAGAAGCTGGACGTGATCGCCAACGACATCATGCTCCGCGCCAACGTATGGGCCGGCCACCTGGCGGGCATGGCCTCGGAGGAGATGGACGAGCCCTATGCCATCCCGGACAAGTATCCACTGGGCAAGTATCTGCTGCTGTTCGACCCCCTGGACGGCTCCAGCAACGTCGACGTCAACATCTCGGTGGGCAGCATCTTCTCCATCCTGCGCGCACCGGTGCCCAACCGGCCGGCGAGCTTGAACGACTTCCTGCAGCCGGGGGTACGGCAGGTCTGCGCCGGCTACGCCCTGTATGGCTCGTCCACCATGCTGGTGCTGACCCTCGGCCACGGGGTGAACGGCTTCACCCTGGACCGCGAGGTGGGCGAGTTCATCCTCACCCACCCCAACATGACCATCCCCGCGGACACGCGCGAGTTCGCCATCAACGCATCCAACCGCCGCTTCTGGGAGCCGCCGGTGCAGCGCTATGTGGAGGAGTGCCTGGCCGGCAAGGAAGGCCCGCGCGGCAAGGACTTCAACATGCGCTGGGTGGCCTCCATGGTGGCCGAGGTGCACCGCATCCTCACCCGCGGCGGCATCTTCATGTACCCGCGCGACACCAAGGATCCGGCCAAGCCCGGCAAACTGCGCCTGCTGTACGAGGCCAACCCCATGGCCCTGATCGTGGAGCAGGCCGGCGGGGCCGCCTCCACCGGCTACGAGCGCATCCTGGACATCCAGCCGGCAGACCTGCACCAGCGCGTGCCGGTGATCCTGGGGTCGAGGCACGAGGTGGAGACGGTGGTGAGCTATCACCGCCAGGCCTGAGGCATTCGACCGCTGGCCACGCGTGCAAACGAAAACGCCCCCGTTCGGGGGCGTCGAGCACGCTGTGATGGGCTCAGGGGTGCAGGCTCTGCCAGTATGCCAGGACCTCGGCGGCGTTCCAGGTGTGCGTGCTGGTGACCTGATAGAGGCCGCCGCTCACGACCACCTTGTTGAACATCTCCACCGCCTGCTGCGGGGTAATGGGGAAGTTAGGGGCGAAGGCGATGGCGTTCATCACCGCCGCCACTGCCTCGGCGCCAAGGTTGAGGTTTGGATCGTAACCGCTCCTGGCCACCAACACCCACCCACGTATGTGGGCGCCCGACGGGTTGACGGGAAAGCCCTTGAGCACATCCCACACGGTGGCGTCCTGAAGTGCACCGGCCCTGTTTCTACGGGCATAGGCATCGACGAACATGGCCGTTAGACCGTGGAAGGTGCCCAATCCGGCGGGTGCATCTTTGAACAGCCGAACCTGCCCGCTGGAGTCGATGAAATAGCTGTTAGACACTGTGCCATCCGGCCAGGTGCTCGGCCCGGCAGCGTAGTGGCTGGGACCGTAGCCTAGCGACGAGCAGGGCGTCGCGCCACCCGGCGGCGGCGAGGCGAAACCGGAGATGTGGCCGGAGGGGGTGCAGTGATGCGGCGCGGCACCGAGCACCGGTCGGCTGGTGAGCACGCCCAGCACGGCGGGGGCGGCCAGGCCGGCCTTGGCCAGACGGCGGCGCGTCTCGTCCACGTGGGGCGGGGTCGGATTGGGGTCGTGTTGCTTGTCCATAGTGCACCTTCGATGGATGAGTGCCTGATTATAAGCAAGTCGCGTGCCTTCCGCGTAGCGATAATAAAATCAATGTATTAGCGCCTAGACCCGTTTGGCGGGGGGTGGGAAGTGTAAAAAAATCCGACAGTCTCGGTCCCCTTTCGTCAGGTCGCGGTCTTCTCCTGCCCTTGCGTCGCCTTGTGCAGCAGATGCGGCAGCAGCAAGGTAAGCGGCATGCGCAGGTAATGCGCGCGCACATAGAGCAGAAAGGCGGCAAGCCGTGTGCCGGGCAGGGCGCAGTCGGCATGGGCGGTGGCAAAGCCGCGCAGGAACAGCGCATCGCGCAGGGGCCAGAGGAGGCGCGCCCCAGCCCGCCCGACTTCCTCCAACACCGCCGCCGGCACCGGGGTGGCCAGCAGGCGCCGGCAGTAGCGCAGGGCGAGCGCCAGGGGATAGGTCAGGTTGTGGGCTGCGGCGTGCGCGAGGAGGTCGGTCCACCAGGTCGCGCGCTGGTTGCCCAGACGCAGCAGGGCATCCAGGTCGGCGAGGTCTCTCAACCCATGCTGCCACTCGCCCTCGTGGAAGAGGTGGGTGGCCGAGTGCAGCACCAGGTCCTCGAGCGCGGGCAGGCGCAGGCAGCGGTAGCCCGGCAGGGGCCGGGCGGCCTCGATCACCGCTTCCGGCCGGGTCTTCAGCCGCGCCGTCTCGGGCAGCAGGTTGTGGTGCACGTCGAGGTGGCTTGCGCGGCGGATATGGGTCATGGGCGGCAGCTCGTGCATCCACTGGCGGTAGTAGCGCTGGTCGTAGTCGGAGTGTCGATGGGCATGCCAGCCGGCGAGCATGAGGCAGGCCTCGGCCTCGCCCAGCCGGTCCTTGGGCACGAGGATGTCGATGTCGGCGAAGAGCCGCCCGCGCGCCGGGGGGAGCTCACCCAGCACGTAGGCAGCCCCTTTCAGGACCAGCACGGGCATGCCGGTGGCAGCGAGGGCATCATCCAGCTTGCGTGCCTCCCAGAGTACCGCCCGGCGCTGTCGTGCCGCCAGGGTGCGTGCAGCCGTAAGGTGTGGCTGTACCGAAGGCGGCAGGGTGGTGGTGAGGCCGAGGTCGTCCGCCAGCACGCTCAAGCGCGCCAGCAGCCCCGCACTGGCGGCCTGGGGCAGTAGCCGATCCCAGCCGGCCAAGGTCAGATCCGCCATGCGGGCGGGTGTCCGCAGGACCGTGAGCAGATCGCCGCAGCGCCGATTCATCTGGCGGCCAGCGCCCTGAAGCACTGCAGGGCCTCCGGCAGGTGGCCGTATTCGAAGTCCCAGCACTGGCAGGTGTCCATGAGGCGGGCAGTGAGCCGGAAGCCCAGCTCGCCGAGCAGGCTGTAGTTGTAGGCGTGGCTTGCCAGGTGCAGGAAGGCGGCCGCCTTGGGGCGGGGGGTGAGGCGCGCGGGGGCATCCGCACGCCAGCGCGGAAAGACGATCCAGGCCGGGTGGGCGGGCTCGGCGAGCCGCGCGACGCTGTCGGCGCTGGGTTTCAAGTGGGAGACGGTGCCCTTGTGCGTGTCGCGTGCCTCGTCGCCGAAGACGGCCGCCGGGGCATGGGCGCGGATGACCCCGATGGAGGCGTTCTTCAGGCTCACCGGCCGGGCGAGCGCACGGATCAGGCCGTCATGGCGATCCACGAGGGTGAGTTCGTCGGACAGCAGGCGCCAGCCGTCCAGCATGAGGGCGGCAGTGAGCGTGCTCTTGCCCGCGCCCGGGTCGCCGGGCAGGATCAGCGCCCGCTCGCCCCGCGCCAGCACGGCGGCGTGCAGCATCAGGTAGTGGTGGGCATGGCCGGCGATGCACCAGTTCATGCCCCATTCCAGCAGGGCATAGGCCTGGTCCGCCGGCAGGGGCTGGAAGGGGTGGACGGACTCCAGCCAGAACTGGGCCTGGGGTTTGAGCCAGCGGCGCGGCCCGGCGACCCGGTCCACGCGCACGTGGAAGTCGGCGAAGGGGCCCTCGGCCAAGGGGAAATCGGCATAGAGGCGGTGCAGATTCTCGGCCACGAGGGGCAGCGGGCTGCGGATGCGGAAGACGAAGGGGCCGGTGGCGAGGGCGAGCCCGTGCCGCAGCCGCTGCTCGACCTCGGCGAGGGCGAGTTCGCCTAGTCGCACGGCAGCGCCTCGATGCACTCGTGGCGCAGCAGGGCGCGCAACAGACCGTCCAGCGCGGCGGCGAGCTCCGCGGGCGGCATGGGCTCGTCGAGCAGGCGCTGCAGGGTAGCGGCCAGTGCCGCCTGGTCGCGGGGCGCGCCGTCGGCCAGGCTGTCCAGCAGGGCTGCGGCCGCCTCGGACAGGCGCAGGGTCTCGCCGGTGCCGGTATGATAGAGCACCCATTCCCCCGTCCCGGCGGCGCCGCCTTCGCGCCAGCGCAGGAACTCGACACCGGGTGGGATGCGGTAGGCCGGCCCTGCACTCATGGGTGGCCGCCATCGGACGCGGCGGACAGCCGCGCACCGCTCACCCGCGGCCGGCCGCCGAGGTCGTTCTGGGTGAAGAGGCCGACGAAACCAGCCTTGACCAGTAGGGTGCGGCAGGCCAACGCCTGGTCGTGACCATGTTCCAGCAATAGCCAGCCTCCCGGGTGCAGATGGCGATGCGCGTTGGCGACGATGGTGCGGATGGCCGCCAGGCCATCCGGCCCGGCCGCCAGGGCACCGCGCGGCTCGAAGCGCAGGTCGCCGCGGCTGAGATGGGGGTCGGCCTCGGCGATGTACGGGGGGTTGGCGACGATCATGTCGAAATTTTTTACACTGTCTGCCGGGTACCAGTCGGCCTGGACGAAGTCTACCCGTGCCAGCCCCAGGGTGCGGGCGTTGCGCCGGGCCACCGCCAGGGCGGCAGGGCAGCAGTCCACCGCGGTGAATACGGCCTCGGGGCGCAGGCGGGCGAGCGTGAGGGCGACGATACCGCTGCCCGTGCCCAGGTCCAGCACCCGGGCGGGGCGCCCGGCGGGCAGCCTGGCCAGCGCGGCCTCCACCAGGGTCTCCGTTTCGGGGCGGGGGATGAGCACGTCGGGGGTGACGAAAAATTCCTGTCCGTAGAACTCCCGCCGGCCGACGATGTAGGCCACCGGCTCGCCGCCCAGACGGCGGGCGACGCAGGCCTCGACGGCTTCGGCCTGGGCGGGGGTGAGGCGGTCGCCGCCGTGTGCCACCAGCCAGGCGCGCTCCATCCCCAGGGCGTGGGCGGCGAGGACCCGGGCCTCGAGGCGGGCCTCTGCACGCGGCAGGTCCAAGGCCGCGACGAGGCGGGCGGTGGCCGTGCCCAGGCAGTCCTGCAGGTTGCCGTCCATGCAGCCCTCGATCCCACGCCTGGCATCCACCGCATCACAGGCAGCCATCATGGCATCCCCCAACATCTGCCCCCTGACCTCTGACCTCTGATACCTGACACCTGACACCTCACACCCATCCCCCCTCGTCCGCCAGGGCGGCGAGCTGTTCGGCCTGGTCCTCGGCCTGCAGCGCGGCGATGAGCTCGTCCAGGTCGCCGTCCATGACGGCGTCGAGCTTGTACAGGGTGAGGTTGATGCGGTGATCGGTGACCCGCCCCTGCGGGAAGTTGTAGGTGCGGATGCGGTCGGAACGGTCGCCGCTGCCGATGAGACCGCGGCGCGTGCTGGCCTCTTTTTCCCGCGCCTCGCGGCTGCGCAGGTCCTTGAGTCGGGCCGCCAGCACCGCCAGGGCGGCGGCCTTGTTGCGGTGCTGGGAGCGGTCGTCCTGGCATTCGACGACGATGCCGGTGGGCAGGTGGGTGACGCGCACGGCGCTGTCGGTCTTGTTGACGTGCTGGCCGCCGGCGCCGCTGGCGCGGAAGGTGTCGATCTTGAGCTCGGCCGGGTCGAGCGCCACCTCGCCCACCGCGTCGGCCTCGGGCATCACCGCGACCGTGCAGGCCGAGGTGTGGATGCGGCCCTGGGATTCGGTGGCCGGCACCCGCTGCACCCGATGGCCGCCGGATTCGAACTTGAGCTTGGAATAGGCGCCCTGGCCGCTCAGCTTGCAGATCACCTCCTTGTAGCCCCCCACCTCGCCGGGGCTCTCCGAGATGAGCTCCACGCGCCAGCCCTGGCGCTCGGCATAGCGCGTGTACATGCGCAGGAGGTCGCCGGCGAACAGGGCGGACTCGTTGCCCCCCGTGCCGGCGCGGATCTCCAGGAACAGGTTGCGCTCGTCGTTGGGGTCGCGCGGCAGCAGCTGCAGCTGCAGCCGCCGCTCGAGTTCGGCGAGGCGTGCCTCGGCCGCCGCCTTCTCCTCCTGCGCGAGTTCGCGCATCTCGGGGTCGGCCAGCCAGGCCTCGGCCGCCTCGAGATCCTGCCGCGCCTGGCGCCAGGCGCGGTAGCCTTCCACCAGCGGGGTGAGTTCGGCATGCTCGCGTGACAGACGACGGTAGTTGTCCAGGTCGGCCGTGGCGTCTTGCTGCGCCAGCAGGCGGTTGAGTTCCTCCAGGCGGCCGGCGAGCTGGTCGAGCTTGAGTTGCAGGGAAGGTTTCATGGCTGGGATCGGAGGATGGCCTCGGGTGTGTCTCCGCGGCCCGGAGTCGGGCTGCAGCCCGACCTACTCGTGGTGCAGGTTGTACAGCCTCTGGATGAGGCGGGTGAGCGCATCCCGCTCGTTCGCGGTCGCCTGGTTGAGCGCATGGCTGGGTTCGTGCAGATACTTGTTCATCAGCGCCCGGCTCATGGCCTCCAGCACCTGGGCCGGGTCCTCGCCGCGCGCCAGCATCTTGTGGGCCTTCTCCAGCTCGTGCCGGCGCATGCGCTCGGCGCGGTCGCGCAGCGCGCGCAGGGTGGGCACCGCGCGGCGGCTATCCAGCCAGTGCATGAACTCGTGCACGCTGGCGTCGATGATGGCCTCGGCCTGGACGACCTGAGCCTTGCGGGCAGTTTGGCCATCGCGCGCGACCTCGCCCAGGTCGTCCACCGTGTAGAGGAAGACGTCGCTGAGTTCGCCCACCTCGGGCTCGATGTCACGCGGCACGGCGAGATCCACCATGAACATGGGCCGGTGCTTGCGCAGCTTGACCGCCCGCTCGACCAGACCCAGCCCGATGATGGGCAGGGGGCTGGCGGTGGAGGTGACGAGGATGTCGAAGTCCGGCAGCAGCTCGGGCAGCGCCGTGAGCGCCGCGGCCTCGCCACCGAAGCGACGGGCGAGCTCGCGGGCACGCTCCTCGGTGCGGTTGACCACCATCAGCCGGCGCGGCTTGCGCGCGGCGAAGTGGGTGGCGGTGAGTTCGATCATCTCGCCCGCCCCGACGAAGAGCACGGCCTGTTCGGACAGGTCGGCGAAGATGCGGGAGGCCAGTGTGACCGCGGCGGCGGACATGGAGACGGTGTTGGCGCCGATCTCGGTGGTCGAGCGGACCTCCTTGGCCACGGAGAAGGTGCGCTGGAACAGCTTGTTCAGCATCAGGCCCAGGGTGCCGGCGGCCTTGGCCTTGTCGGCCGCCTGCTTCATCTGGCCGAGGATCTGGGTCTCCCCCAAGACCATGGAATCCAGACCGGAGGCGACACGGAAGGCGTGTTTCACCGCCTGGTCGCCGGGCAGCAGGTAGAGGTAGGGCTTGACTGCGCGCGGCTCCAGGTTGTGGAAGCGGCTCATCCATTCGATGACGCCTTCCGGTTCGGCGGTGCTGCAGTAGATCTCGGTGCGGTTGCAGGTGGACAGGATGGCCGCTTCGCGCGCCAGCTTGCGCTCGGTCACGTCCACCAGCGCACGGGGCAGGACCTCGGGCGGAAAGGCCACCCGCTCCCGGATCGCCACCGGGGCCGTGTGATGGTTCACGCCGCAGGCGAGGATCTGCATGTCTTTGATATTGCGAAAGATGCGGACTGCATTGTACTCCGAACCGGCGGCACACGACTCAATGCCAGAAGGGGTCGCCTTCCTCCCACGGGCTGGGATGCCAAGCGGACTTGGGCGCCGGCGGCGTCGCTTTGACGGGGGCGGGCTGCTGCGCGGGGGCGGGTGCCGGCGGCGGTTCCGGTGCCGGCGGCGGGGGAGAGGGGGGTGCGGCAGGTTCGGCGGGTTTGGCCTTTTCCACGCCGTTGCCGACCTTGGGTGCCGGCGGCTTGGGCTTGGCCGCGGCCGGGGGGGGAGTGAGTGCGGCGGGTGCAGCGGGCGAGGTGGCGGAGGCGGCCGGCGGCCGTTCGGCCTCGCCGGTGCCAGCAGCGGCCGCATCCGTGCCCAGGGCCGAGACCCTGGGCAGGACCCCCGAACGCGACGGCGTGTCGGCCTCGAACTCCCGCACCCGCTCTTCCCAGCCCGGCTCCGGGGCGGGCTCCGAGAGCACGAGCGGACGCAGGGCCGGCTCCATCGCCTTGACGATCTGCACCGCCAGGCCGCTGGTGAACTTGTAGTCCGCGGCCGCCTCGCCGGGGACGAACACGGTCATCACGCCGAAGAAGTCTTTGCCCATGAAGAAGGCGAAGGTCGCCGTGCGGTTCATGACCTTGGATTCCAGCACGGTCCCGTTGGGGGCATAGACCTCGTAGCGGTGGTCCCCGGTACCCGTCTTGCCGCCTATGGGCAGGGAGCCGCCGTCCGCGAGCGGGAAGGCCCCCTTGAGCCGGCGGGCGGTGCCCTGCTCAACCACGTCGATCAGGGCCTTGCGCAGCACTCGCGCCACCTCCGGCGGATAGATCTGCTCCGCCTTGGGCTTTTCCCGCTCCAGCACGGTGTGATAGGGGGTACCGGCGGCGAATGTGAGCCGGGTGAGGGAGATCGGCGGCAGCTTGGCGCCATCGTTGAGGATGACGCCGATCAACTCGGCCAGGGCCGCCGGCCGGTCGGCGGAGGAGCCGATGGCGGTGGCGTAGGAGGGCACCAGGCTGGAGAAGGGATAGCCCAGTTTCTGCCAGCGACGGTGGATCTCCTGGAAGGCCTCGATCTCCAGCAGCGAGAGGATGCGGCTGTCCTGGGCATTCTTGCGCCCGGTCTTGAACAGCCAGTCGTAGACCTCCACCCGCTCGCGGGCGGAGGCCTGCACGATCTCGTTCCAGCCCGCCTGCGGGTGCTGGCGCAGATAGGCGACCAGCCAGAGCTCCAGCGGATGGACCTGGGTGATGTAGCCGCGGTCGGAGAGGTTGAATTTGTCCGGCCCATAGGTCTCGTACAGGGCGGCGTAGTCCTGGTCGTCGAAGGCGGCGGGGTTGGCGAGCCGGCTCTTCATGAAGGCCTTGAACCGTTCGAGATCGGCCTGGGGTTCGAGGTAGCGGTAGACGGCGGCGAGCCGCCTGGGATGCGCCGAGAGGTGATTGATGAGGTTGGCGGTGGCGTCCTCGGGCGGGAGCCCCTTGTACTTCTTGTAGAAGCGGGCGAGGAAGGCACGCCCCTCCTGATCGGCGAACTTGAGCAGGTAGGACTGGCGGCGGGGGTCCTCGGCATCCGCCAGCACCCGTGCCGCGGTGCTGGGCGCGCGGTACATGAAGTGGCGCACGATGTCGCGCATGAGGCGGATGAAGGGCAGGTTGACCGAGTTGCGCGTGGCCTCCCACAGGTCCATGACCTTGCTGTCGTCCTCGCGCTTGAAATTGGCGAAGCGGTGTAGCCCCCCGCCGGTGAAGAAGGCCTCGGCCGGGCTGGCGGAATAGACGCGGGACATGGCCGCCTCCAGGGTCGCCTCGAGCGATTTGTCCGACGCGCGCTTGAGGTGGTCGACCACCCATTGCGTGAGCACGTCCTTGTCCGACGGCTTGACCGCACGGAGCTGCTTGTCGTTCAGGCCGGCATACTGGGCATGCAGCTCGGCGATGATGCCCAGGTAGGTGATGAGGGTGCGCAGCTTGGCCGAGGAGCCCATGTCGAGCTTGGCCCCCCGGTTGATGTCGAAGGGCTGGTTGAGGTTGTCCGCCTGCAGCCGCAGGAGCGCGCCGCGATCGGTGAGCTGGTAGAGGGTGAAGCTGTAGATGGGTTTCTCGAGGTCGTTGTCCGGCGCGAGCAGGTAGGGCCCATACAGGCCGGCCGCCTCGACCAGCACGGGGTCGTCGAGGCGGCTCAGGAAGTCGGCGACGGCACGCTGGGTGGGCATGTGCAGGGTGGCCTCGACCTCGAGGTCGAGGCGGTCGAGGTCGTACAGACCGGGCAGGCCCAGACGCTGGGCGAGTTCCACCCGGATGGCGTTCGCCGCCTTCTGCTCGACGTAGTAGGCGGCTCGGCCGTTGCCGGCGCGCTGATGGCCGTTAGCGAAGCGGATGTGCTGCCGCAGGGCGAGATCGCGGAAGGCGGGGGTGATGACGCCCGCGTCGGCCAGAAGCCTGAGGTGGGTGTCCACCTGCCGGTCCAGGGTGTCGCGCCCGGAGAGCAGATACCAGGAGGGCTTGCGCTGCGAGACCAGCAGGCCGAGCACGTGCTTGTAGGCGCGTGCCGCTTCCGGGGTGGCGGCGGGACGGGCCAGCAGGCGGTTGACGTGGTCGAAATCCAGATCGAACCAGGCCTTGAGGCCCTCGGCCAGTCCGTGCACTTCGCCGAAGCCGGGGGCGGCGGCGAGCGGCACGCTGTTGAGATAGTCCATCACGATGCGCTGGCGGGTGACGCGCGTGTCCGGGCCGTCCAGATAGGCGCGCAGGCTGGCCGAGGCCATCTGCCGCAGCTTGTCCGTGGCGGTGAGCGTCAGCCCCTCGGGCGAGTGGCGGTACTTCTCGATCTGGGTGGCGAGGGTGGAACCGCCGGGGACGTTGCGCTTCGGATCCACCACCTGCATCGCCTTTTCCAGCCCCGCCTGGGCCAGCCGGTCCCATTCCACGGCGGGATTGCGTTGCGGATGATTGGGATCGAGCAGCTCGCGGTTCTCGATGAACAGCAGGGTGTTGGCGATGAGGGGCGGGATGGCCGCGAAGCTCGGGTAGGCCTCGCGCGGATAGCGCACCGTGTACAAAGGGCGACCTTGGCAGTCGCGCACGTCCAGGCCGGCGACGGTCTTTTCGTGATAGGGCAGATACAGGCCCAGGTCGTCGAGCCGCGCCATCTCGGGCGAGATGCGGGCCTGTTGCGTCACGACGAAGCCGGCCTGCTGCAGGCGTTTGACGAATTCGGGCAGGCCCACGTAGCCGAGCCGGATGTCATGCGGCCCCGCGCGTGGAAAGCGGATGCTGTCGCTGGGACCGTCGGCGAGCCAGTACTTCAGGCGCTCGCCATAGCGGGCGAGGAACTGGGCCTGTAGCGGCGAGGCGATGAGCTCGTAGGCGGCGATCACCGCCGCCACCAGCGCCAGCAGGATACCGAGCGGCCACAACCAGCGCCGCCCGGGGCGGCGAAAGAGCGCACCTCCTCGCATGCGGCTTCAGCCGAGCCAGTCGCGCGGGCGGAGAAAGTCGGTGTAGAGCCTGGCCTCCGGACTGCCCTCCGGGGGGCGCCAGTCATAGCGCCACTTCACGACCGGCGGCAGGGACATGAGGATGGACTCGGTGCGCCCGCCCGACTGCAGCCCGAACAGGGTGCCGCGGTCCCACACCAGGTTGAACTCCACGTAGCGCCCCCGGCGGTAGGCCTGGAAGTCGCGCTCGCGCTCGCCGTAGGGCATGTCCGCCCGACGCTCCAGGATCGGCACGTAGGCGGGCAGGAAGTGGTCGCCCACGCTCTCGGTCAGGTTGAAGGCGTGGGTGAAGCCGCCCTCGCTGAAGTCGTCGTAGAAGATGCCGCCCACGCCGCGCGGCTCGTTGCGGTGCTTGAGGAAGAAGTACTCGTCACACCAGCGCTTGAAGCGCGGGTAGTAGTCCGCGCCGAAGGGGTCGAGGGCGCGCTTGCAGGTGGCGTGGAAGTGCACCGCGTCCTCCTCGAAGCCGTAGTAGGGGGTCAGATCCATGCCGCCGCCGAACCACCAGACCGGCTCGCCGTCTCCCCCCTTGGGCGCATCGGCGCAGAAGAAGCGCACGTTCATGTGCACGGTGGGCACATAGGGGTTGCGCGGGTGCAGCACCAGCGACACCCCCATGGCCTCCCACGGCCGCCCGGCTAGCTCGGGCCGATGGGCGGTGGCGGAGGGCGGCAGCCGTTCGCCCTTGACATGGGAGAAGTTCACGCCGCCGCGCTCGAGCAGATTGCCCTCCTCGATGAGCCGGGTGAGACCGCCTCCCCCCTCCGGTCGCTCCCATGCGTCGCTCAGGAAACGCTTGCCGTCCACCTGTTCCAGACGCGCCACGATCAGTTCCTGGAGCTCCAGGAGGAATTCCTTAACCTGCTGAGGATTCATCGCCGACCACCGTTGCGAAACCTGCCGGATTGTACGCCAGATGGGCGGTTTCCGTTGCCCGTGTTGACGGGCCCGGCATCGGTGGGCGGCATGTTGGCGTCTGCGCCTGGCATCAACCGGCCCGGGCCTGGGTTTTGCGCGGGGTGGGCAACGGCGCCGGTATCGTGTCGCATCATCCCGTGTCGTCATGAAGGCGCCGTCGTGACGGCGAAGACCATGTCGCCCCCCGAACCTCGAGACGGGCAAGGCCACTCCCCCGCTCGGTCACCGTCGGGCGGGCTCATCGAAAAAGGTCAACAGCCGCCGGGGCAGCCAGTCGAGCCGGCCGGGGAAGGGACCGCAGGGAAAGCCGGCGTGCCCACCCTGCACCGGGTAGTCCAAGGTGACGGCGGGCGAGACCTCATCGGGCTGCGCCATGGCCGACGCGGGCATGAATGGGTCGTTTTGGGCGTGCACGATCAGGGTGGGCACGGCGATGTGTCGGAGATAGGGCTTGGCGGCGCTCATCCGCCAATAGTCCTCGGCGTCGCGAAAGCCGTGCAATGGGGCGGTGACCCGGTCGTCGAAGGCGCGCAGGCTGCGGATGCCAGACAGGTCCAGATGCCCCAGCCGTGCAGGGTGGGCGGCGCGCATCCGGCGCATCCTGGCCTTGAGGCGCTTCAGGAAATGCCAGGTGTAGAGGTGGTTCAAGCCCCGATCGAGTGCCCGGCCGGCGGCCGGCAGGTCGACCGGGGCCGACACCGCCGCCGCCCGCTCCACGTAAGCCCGGGCGCGGGGCCCAAATTCGCCCAGCCATTTGAGCAGGGCGTTGCCACCTAGCGAGACGCCGACGGCATACAGCGGCGCGCTGCCCGCCCGGGGGCGCAGATGCGCGAGCAGAGCGGCGATCTCGGCCGTATCGCCGGCATGATAGGCGCGCGGCAAGCGGTTGGGCACGCCGGAGCAGCCGCGGAAGTGGGCCACCACGCCGCGCCAGCGGCGCTCTTTCAGGGCGTGCAGCAGGTGCAGGGCGTAGTGGCTGCGGGCACTGCCCTCCAGGCCGTGGAACAGGACCACCAGGGGTGCGTCCGACGGGCCGTCCAGCCAGGCGAGGTCGTTGAAGTCCCCGTCCGTACGCTCCCACCGCTCCCAGCGCAGGTCGATGGGCGGCCCGCCCAGGAAGTAGGCCCAGAGGGTCTGCAGGTGGCCGCCGGGCAGCCAGCGGGGGGCGCGGTAGGGGGGCGCACGGTCGTGCACGACGCCATCCGCGTCACTTCCTGCGACTGTTGCCCTTGCGCTGGATCGCCCGCCAGCCGATGTCGCGGCGCATCTGCCGGCTGGCGAAGGCGATGCCCTCGGCCACCTCGTAGGCGCGGGTCTGGGCGATCTTGACCGTGTCGCCCAGGGCGGTGACGCAGAGCACGCGCCCGCCGGCCGTGACCACCTGGTCGCCCACGATGGCGGTCCCGGCATGGAAGACGTGACAGTCCTCTGCGGCCACCCCCAGCCCGGTGATGGCGTCGCCCTTGCGCGGCGCGTCGGGGTAACCCGCGGCGGCCAGGACCACGCCGAGGGCATATCTGCGGTCCCATTCGGCCTCGACTTGATCGAGCCGGCCTTCCAGGGCGGCCTCGATGAGCAGGGAGAAGTCGTTCTTGAGCCGCATCATGATGGGCTGCGTCTCGGGGTCGCCCAGGCGGCAGTTGAACTCCAGCACGCGCGGGGCGCCATCCTCGCCGACCATCACGCCGGCGTAGAGAAAGCCCGTGTAGGGGGTGCCTTCCTGTTTCATGCCCTGGACCACGGGACGGATGATCTCGCGCAGGATGCGGGCGTGCAGCTCCGGGGTGACCACCGGCGCCGGCGAATAGGCGCCCATGCCGCCGGTGTTGGGGCCCTGGTCGCCGTCGAGGAGCCGCTTGTGGTCCTGGCTGGTGGCGAGCGGCAGCACGTGTTCGCCATCGACCATGACGATGAAGCTGGCCTCCTCGCCGGCGAGGCAGTCCTCGATCACCACCCGATGCCCGGCCTCGCCCAGGCGGTTGCCGGCGAGCATGGCCTCCACGGCGGCGTGCGCCTCATCGCGGCTGGCGGCCACCACCACCCCCTTGCCGGCGGCCAGGCCGTCGGCCTTGACGACGATGGGGGCGCCGCGCTCGCGAATGTAGGCATGGGCCGACGCGGCGTCGGTGAAGCTGGCATAGGCGGCGGTGGGGATGCCGTGGCGCTGCATGAAGGCCTTGGCGTAGTCCTTGGAACTCTCCAGCCGGGCGGCGGCCTGGGTGGGGCCGAAGATCCTGAGACCGGCGGCGCGGAAGGCGTCGACGATCCCCGCCGCCAGCGGCGCCTCGGGTCCCACCACGGTGTAGGCGATGTCCTCGCGCCGGCAGAAGTCGATGAGATCGGCGAAGTCGGTGAGCGGCAGGTTTTCCAGGCCCGCCTCGCGCGCCGTGCCGCCGTTGCCGGGGGCGACATAGACCTTGTGCACCCGCGGGCTCTGCGCCAGGCGCCAGGCCAGGGCATGCTCCCTGCCGCCGGAGCCGATGACGAGTAGTTTCATTTTGAGTCAGTCGTTGAAGGTGATGCGGGCGGGCATTTTAGCCCGCCGAGCGCGTCTGACCGCATCAGTGACGGAAATGCCGCATGCCGGTGAAGACCATGGCCATGCCGTGTGCGTCGGCGGCGGCGATGACCTCCTCGTCGCGCATCGAGCCTCCGGGCTGGATCACGGCGGTAATCCCTGCGGCCGCGGCCGCATCGATGCCGTCGCGGAAGGGGAAGAAGGCGTCCGAGGCCATCACCGAACCCTTGACCGCGAGGCCCGCGTGCTCGGCCTTGGATTGGGCGATGCGGGCGGAGTTGACCCGGCTCGTCTGGCCGGCGCCCACACCGATGGTCATGCGGTCGCGGGCATAGACGATGGCGTTGGACTTGACGAACTTGGCCACCCGCCAGGCGAACAGGAGATCCTGCAGCTCGGCCTCGGTCGGCGCGCGCCGGGTGACCACCCGCAGGGTCTCGTACAGGGCGAGGTCGGCCTCCTGCACCAGCAGGCCGCCGGTGACCCGCTTGAAGTCCAGGCGCCGGCCGGGATCGGCCGGCCACGCGCCGCATTCGAGCAGACGCACGTTCTTCTTCGCGGCGCACACCTCGCGGGCGGCGGCGGCCACGCGCGGGGCGATGATCACCTCGACGAACTGGCGCTCGACGATCGTGCGCGCGGTGTCGGCGTCGAGTTCGCCGTTGAAGGCGATGATGCCGCCGAAGGCGGACTCGGGGTCGGTCTGGTAGGCCCGCTCGTAGGCCTCGGTGAGCGTGCGGCCCAAGGCCACGCCACAGGGGTTGGCGTGCTTGACGATGACGCAGGCCGGCGCCTCAGCGAACTGCTTGACGCATTCCAGCGCCGCGTCGGCGTCGGCGATGTTGTTGTAGGACAGTTCCTTGCCTTGGAGCTGGCGCGCGGTGGCCACACTGGCCTCACGCTCGTCGGCGGCCACGTAGAACGCGGCGGTCTGGTGCGGATTCTCGCCGTAGCGCAGGGTCTGCGCCAGGCGGAACTGCAGGTTGAGCGTGCGCGGAAACGCCGATTGCGCCACCAGCCTGCCGAGGTGGTTGGCGATGGCGCCGTCGTAGGCGGCGGTGTGCTCGAAGGCCTTCACCGCCAGGGAAAAGCGCGTGGCCTCGGACACGCCGCCGCCCGCGCGCATCTCCTCGATGACCAGGCCATAGTCGGCCGGGTCGGTGACGACGGTGACGAAGGCGTGGTTCTTGGCCGCCGAGCGCAGCATGGCCGGGCCGCCGATGTCGATGTTCTCGATCGCCTCATCCAGCGTGCAGCCGGGTTTGGCGACGGTCTGCGCGAAGGGGTAGAGGTTGACGCAGACCAGATCGATGCCGGCTATGCCGTGCCGGTCCATCGCCTCGACGTGCGCCGGCAGGTCACGCCGGCCGAGGATGCCGCCGTGGATCTTGGGGTGCAGGGTCTTGACGCGGCCGTCCAACATCTCGGGAAAACCGGTGTAGTCGGCCACCTCCACCACTGGCAGGCCCGCCTCCCGGATCGCCTTGGCGGTGCCGCCGGTGGAGATGAGCGCCACACCCATACCGTCGAGGGCGCGGGCGAAGTCGATGAGGCCGGTCTTGTCGGAGACGGAAAGCAGGGCGCGTCTGATCATGTCCGTGAGCGGTGAGCGGGATGGGGGGCGGGCGTGGCGATGCGCCACGCGCCGTCATTTGATGCCGTGCTGCTGCATCTTCTTCCTGAGCGTGTTGCGGTTGATGCCCAGCATCTCGGCGGCGCGGCTCTGGTTGCCGGCGGCCTGATCCAGCACCACCTGGATGAGAGGCTTCTCGACACTATGCATGACCATGTCATAGATGCGCGTGGCCGGCTCGCCGTCCAAGTCCTGGAAATATTTCTGCAACTGCCGTCGCACGCAGGCGGCCAGTTCGCTCTCGTCCACGGTGGTCATGCCCCCCCCTGTCCTCGTTACGCGGCGACGCGCTCGGCGGCAAGCGGGTCGAGGTAGACCAGGCGGCGACTGCGTTGCGCCGAGCGGTGAAAGAACTCGTCGACCGCCTCCAGCTGCGCCTCGACCGTCTCGAGCCGGTTCATGGCGTGCCGGAAACCGGCCGAGTCGGCGAGCCCCCGCGTGTACCAGGCGATGTGCTTGCGCGCCATGCGCACGCCGGTCACCACGCCGTAGAAGCGGCAAAGCGCGTCCAGGTGTTCGCGCAGGATGGCGTGGATCTCGGCCACCTCGGGCGGCGGTAGCGCCTCGCCCGTGGCCAGGTAGTGCGCCACCTCGCGGAAGATCCAGGGCCGGCCCTGGGCGGCGCGGCCGATCATGATGGCGTCCGCGCCGGTGTAGTCGAGCACGTATTTGGCCTTCTGCGGCGAGGTGATGTCACCGTTGGCGATGATGGGGATGCGCGCCTCCTGCTTCACGGCGCGGATGGTGTCGTAGTCGGCCTCGCCGGAGTAGCCACAGGCGCGCGTGCGGCCGTGGATGGCCAGGGCCTGGATGCCGGCCGATTCGGCGATCTTGAGGATACGCAGGGCGTTGCGGTGGGCACGGTCCCAGCCGGTGCGGATCTTGAGGGTGACCGGCACCTCCGGCACGGCCCGCACCACCGCCTCGAGGATGCGGCCCACCAGCGCTTCGTCTTTGAGCAGTGCGGAGCCGGCCATCACATTGCACACCTTCTTGGCCGGACAGCCCATGTTGATGTCGATGATCTGGGCGCCGTGGTCGACGTTGTAGCGCGCTGCCTGCGCCATCATCTGCGGGTCGGCGCCGGCGATCTGCACCGAGACGGGGGCCACCTCGCCCGCGTGATCCGCGCGCCGGCGGGTCTTGGCCGAGCCGTAGAGGAGCGAGTTGGAGGTCACCATCTCGGACACCGCCAGGCCAGCGCCCAGACGCTTGCAGAGCTGGCGAAAGGGCCGGTCCGTCACGCCGGCCATGGGGGCCACGATCAGGTTGCTGGGCAGGCGGTGGGGGCCGATGCGCATGGTGGGTTATCCGGTCCGAGGGGGGCGAATTCTACTCGCATGCGGCAAGGTGCAAAAGCGCGCCGGCGGCCGCGACGGGTCGCGGTGCCCGGCGCAGAAACCGCGTGCTGCAAGGCATTGCGGCTAGCTGAAAAAAATTGCATTTGTGTGCATGCGGGCAGCTCGAAGAACCGTCGCGAGCGGCCCGAGTGCATGGCAGACGGCGCACAGCAGGTCTTTCGCCGTGTCCATGTGTCATACCGCAACATCGCACGGTTACACTGCAGCGTGCCATGAACCCAGCCACATCCCTCGCCCGCATGCGCCTGCCCGCCCTGGCCTTCCTGCTGGGGGCGGTGAGCGTGTTCGGTTTTGCCCCGTTCTATCTCTTCCCGCTGCCCATCCTCGCCCTGGCGCTGCTCATCCGCGCACTGCGCGGGGCGACAGCCGGCGGCAGCTTCGCTCTCGGCTATGCCTACGGCCTGGGCAGCTTCCTGGCCGGGGTGTCCTGGGTCTATGTCAGCATGCACGACATCGGCGGCATGCCGGCGCCGCTGGCCGCCCTGGCGGTGGTCCTGTTCGCCGCCTACCTCGCCCTCTACCCCGCCCTGGCCCTGGGGATCGCCGTGCGCTGGCGGCTGCCGGAGAGCGTGCGCTGGCTCCTCGCCGCGCCTGCCCTCTGGGCGCTCTTCGACTGGCTGCGCGGTCTCGTCTTCACGGGTTTCCCCTGGCTGGCGATCGGCCATGCCCAGGCCCCGTACAGTCCGCTTGTCGGCTACGCGCCCATCCTCGGCGTGCATGGGGTGACCGCCCTGGCGGTGCTCACCGCTGCGGCGCTGGCGCTCGCCCGGCCGATGCACGGGGCCCTGGCGCTGGCGGTCTGGCTCGCCGGCTGGGGGCTCAAGCAGATCGACTGGACACGGCCGGCGGGCGCGCCGGTGACGGTGAGCTTGCTGCAGGGCAACATCGCCCAGTCCCTCAAGTTCCGTCCGGAACAGCTCGCCTCGACCCTGCGCACTTACCGCGATCTCACGCTCGCGAGCCCGAGCCGGCTGATCGTCCTGCCGGAGACGGCGCTGCCCATCTTCCTCGACACCGCGCCGGCGGAGTACCTGGCCGGCCTGGCGGCGCACGCGCGCGGCAACGGCGGTGACCTCCTGCTCGGCGTGCCGGAGCGCGCGGGCGAGCGCTACTACAACAGCGTCGTCTCCCTCGGACGCGCCACGCCGCAGGTCTACCGCAAGGTGCACCTGGTCCCGTTCGGGGAATTCGTGCCGCCCGGTTTTCGCTGGTTCATCGAGCTGATGCACATCCCCCTGGGCGACTTCGCCCGCGGTGCCTCGCGCCAGCCGCCCATGGCGGTGGCGGGCGAGCGCGTGGCCGTCAGCGTCTGCTACGAGGACGTCTTTGGCAGCGAGCTCCTCCACGCCCTGCCAGCGGCGACCCTGATGGTCAACGTCAGCAACACCGCCTGGTTCGGCGACTCCCTGGCACCCTGGCAGCACCTGCAGATCGGCCAGATGCGCGCGCTGGAGACGGGCCGCTGGTGGCTGCGCGCCACCAACACCGGCATCACCGCCATCCTCGACGAGCGCGGACGGGTGCACGCGCGCCTCGAGCCCTTCACCACCGCCGCCTTGCACGGCACGGCGCAGGGCCGCGCAGGGCTCACCCCCTATGCGCGCTGGGGCGATGCCGGCCTCCTCGCCGCCGCCGCGCTCGCCCTGCTCGCCGCCGGCGGCTGGGGCTGGCTCGCCCGCCGGTACTGATAGAATCCGCCTCCCCCCGACTGCCCAGACTCGCCCATGCCAGACACCGAACCCCTGCGCCTGACCCACCTCTCCCACGGCGGCGGCTGCGGCTGCAAGATCGCCCCGGCGGTGCTCGCGCAGATCCTCGCCGACACGCCCTACGCCAAGGGCATCGCCGCGGCCTTTCCCGACCTGCTGGTGGGCATCGAGTCGTCCGACGACGCGGCCGTGTGGCGGCTCAACGACCGTCAGGCCATCGTGGCGACCACCGACTTCTTCATGCCCATCGTCGACGACCCCTTCGACTTCGGGCGCATCGCCGCCACCAACGCCCTGTCCGACGTCTATGCCATGGGCGCGCGTCCCCTGTTCGCCCTCGCCCTGGTCGGCATGCCGCTCGACAAGCTCTCGCCCGAGGTGATCCGCCGCATCCTGGCCGGCGGCGAGGCGGCGGCGCAGGCGGCCGGCATCCCCATCGCCGGCGGCCACTCCATCGATGCCTCCGAGCCGATCTACGGTCTGGTGGCGATCGGCGTGGTCGACCCCGCCCGCGTCAAGAAAAACAGCTCGGGCGAGGCGGGCGACGTGCTGGTGCTGGGCAAGGGCCTCGGCGTCGGCATCTACTCGGCGGCGCTCAAGAAGGACGCCCTGCCTGGCGAGGCCTACGCGGCCATGATCGCCTCCACCACCCAGCTCAACACCCCCGGCCCGGAACTGGCCGAGATCGAGGGCGTGCATGCCATGACCGATGTCACTGGCTTCGGTCTGCTGGGACACGCCCTGGAGATCGCGCGCGGCTCGGGCCTCGCGGCGCACCTCGAGTTCGGACGCCTGCCCATCCTGCCCCAGGCGGCGGAGCTCGCCCGGGCCGGCCATGTCACCGGCGCCAGCGGCCGCAACTGGGCGAGCTACGGTGGCGGTGTGCGCTTGTTCGAGGGCTGCCAGGACTGGCAGCGGGCGCTGCTGACCGACCCGCAGACCAGCGGCGGGCTGCTGGTGGCGTGCACAGCGGCGGCGCAGGAGGAGGTGATGCAGGTCTTCCGCCTGCACGGCTTCGAGCGCGCGGCGGTGATCGGCAGGCTGGTGGCAGGCGCGCCGGGGGCGGTGGTGGTGCCCTGAGGGGCGGTTCCCCGCGCCGGCGGGTGACCGTCGCGGCACCGGTTTTCGCCCAACCCCCAGAGGGGAACGAAGAGCAACCGGCGGATGATTTCGGCCTGGGCCGCAAGGACGCGGCCCGAGGGGAACTCAGGCGGTAACCTCCGAGATGAAGTCCTCGAATTTGTGGTTCCTGCCCCGTTCGATCCGCTCCATGTACCTGATTTCCACCTGGAAGGGGTGACGGAACCGTTGTCGCAGCACCTCGGCCAGGGCCTGCTCCTGGGCGGTGCTCAGAGGGGGCTCGGTCACCAGCCTCGCCTCGATGAGGTCCAGGGACTTCTGCACCAGTTGCATCTGGCGTATGGGCGCAATGTGACCCCAGGCCTTGGCCGGGAAGGTGGGCCAGGTGCGTCTGCCGTCCGGCAGTACCAGCATGTTGCGCTGTCTGCACATGACCCGGTTGATGACCGCCAGACCACGCCCGCAGGGGCAAGGCGTTCCAGCCTCGGCATAGTCCTGGATGGCATAGCGGATCAGGGGCATGGCGTAGTTGTGCAGTGTGGTGATCACCACTTGGCCGATTTCGCCGGGTTCGCAGGGTTCGTTGTCTGCGTTGAGGATCTCCACCAGGACGTTTTCCGACTGCACGTGGTAGTGCTCATGTTCGGGGCATTGCAGGGCGATGTAGCCCACCTCCTGACTGCTGTACATGTCAACGAGGGGAACGCCCCAGGCCTGCCGGCAGGCCTCGCGTAGTTCGGGGCTGACCGTTTCCCCGCAGGTGCGAACCTGGCGCAAGCGGGGGATGCCCTGCCCGGTCTGCATAAAGTACTGGGCCAGCGCCATCAGGTTGGAGGGGTACGTGAGCAGGTAGTCCGGATTCTGTAGCAACAGCCAGGTTGCCTGTTCCCGTAAGTCCAGTTGGACGCTGAGCAGTGCGCCAGGACCGGTCCGATACACATCGCTGGTGGGTGGCCCCCAGTCCGGTAGCAACAAACCCTGGCTGGGCAGCTTGTCGCTGCCTGCGGCCCTGATGGCAGCCAACTTGCCCATGAGGTCGCGCCGATGCCAGGCATGGTCGCGCAGGGTAATGGCGTTCCAATAGAGACGGGTCAGGGCCGTACTCAGCGCCTTGATTGGCATGCCGGTCGAGCCCGAGGTATGGATGCTCTGGGTGGGGCCGTGTCCGGGCGGAAGCTTGCGACTGTTCATCACCTCGCCCAGACGTTGCAGCTCTGCGCGGGTCAGGATGGGCAGGCGGCGCCAGCGCTCGGTATCCAGGTCATCTCTGGGGTCGAGCCCGGCATCCTGGAGTCGGCGCCGATAGTTAGGGATATGGTTGTACGCATGTCGGAGCAGCTTCTGTAGCCGTTCGAACTGCCAGGCCTGCAAGGCCTCGCCCGACCACCACTGGCTGAGCTCCAGGCTGTGCCGCAATTCGATCAGTGACGGAATGTGGGCGTCCGCTAGTCGCCCAGGGGTCTTCTCGCTCATGGGCAGGGTCGGACGGCGTCCTCGAGATCCAGTTCGAGCACGGTCCAGTGGTCGCAATCCACTCGTCCGAAGGGGCTCTTCACGGTTTTCCTACGTTACTTATCCCCCTGCGGCCTGACGCCTGTGAGGTATGGCTGGGCGGTATGGCGTAGAGGCACGACGGGGTGTCCTGGGTGTTGAGCTGGAGGATTTTGAGCTTGAGGTAGTCGATATCTCGAAATCCCCTGGCACGACGACGCAACAGGCCGATGGCCACGTTGCCGGCTTCGAGGCGGGCGGTGGTGATCGGGTGATCGGCGTACGCACAGATGCCGGTGCGATGGGCCTGCAAGGTCTTCACGAAGGCCGTCAGACCGGTGATCTTCGCCGCCTTGGCCATGCCGCACCAATCATCCTAAAAACCTCAGTTGACCGCTCCTTGGCCTTCGCAAAGACGCATGGAACCTGACGTTTGCGCCTCCGAGCACGCTCACCCGGAAGGTGAGACCGCTACACGCCCGCTTTCGGGTCTGTGCGCG
>JBBIKZ010000020.1:0-27078 GCA_037445185.1 Hydrogenophilales bacterium
ATAATCCTCGCCGCCGGCAGACACCCCCGCCAGACCGATCCCCAGTATGGCGAGGGCATGCGCGATGGAGGTCTGCCATCTATGCCAAATCTGTCTGTTCATGTCCTGCTCCAATTTCCGTATGCTGCACCTCAGGTGCATGCACTGTCGCGACATTCGCCCCGGTGAAGGCCATATCGGCCGCCATCGCCAGGAACTTGAAGCGGCGGTATCCAGCCGGATGCGTCGTGTCACACCATCGCGTTGGCCTGACCGGCGTGCCGGGCGCGGATGGCATCGGGTCCGCACGCCCCTCGTGATGCGTGCATTGGAAACCAGGACAATCGATCTATCCAATGAATTGTGTAAAATGAGACGATTGAATCATTGAATCGTCCAACATGACGCTGCAAGAACTCCGTTACGCTGTTGCCCTGGCCGATTTGGGACACTTCGGCCAGGCGGCCGAGGCCTGCTGCGTGAGCCAGTCCACACTCTCTACAGGCTTGAAAAAGCTGGAGGAGTTCCTCGGCATCACGCTCTTCGACCGGTCGCTCAAGCGTGTCACCCCCACCCCCATCGGGCGCGAGATCATCGACAGCGCCCGGCTCATCCTGCAGGAGGCCGAGCGCATCCGCGAGCTGGCCCGCCTCGGCCAGGACCCGATGGACCGCACGGTGCAGCTGGGGGTGATCCCCACCCTGGGCCCCTACTATCTGCCGCACGCCCTGACCATGGTGCACAAACTGCACCCCAAGCTGCGTTTGCTGCTGCGCGAGATCCTGACCCCGCAGCTGCTGGCGGATCTGCAAGAGGGCAGGCTGGATGGCGGACTGCTCGCCCTGCCGACCGACGATCCCACGCTGGAGGTGGCCCCCCTGTTCGTGGAACCCTTCCTCGCCGCCGTGCCGGCGGCCCATCCGCTGGCCAGGAAGAAGGCGATCCAGGTGGAAGAACTGGCGGCGGCCGGGCTGCTCCTGCTCGAGGAAGGACACTGCCTGCGCGATCAGGCCCTGGAGGCCTGCCGTCTGGAAGGCTTGAGGAGCGAGGAGATCCGTGCCACCAGCCTGGAGACACTGCGCCACATGGTGGGCATGGGCCTCGGCGTGACCCTGATCCCGGCGCTCGCTGCCGAGGGGCCCAAGCCGACCCGTCGGCAGGTGGTGCTCAAACCCCTGGCGGGGACGGGGGCGGCGCGGACCATCGGCCTGGTCTGGCGTCGTCGCTCGCCCGCCGCGCAGACCCTGTCCCGACTGGCCCGCACCTTGGCGGATTACCTGCCCGAGGGGGTCTACCCGGCAGGGACAGCGTCGTGAGAGGTGCAACGCACAGCGGGCTCGGGACTGCCCGGTGTTCGACTACTGCAACTTCATGCGTTGCAGCACCACCTGCTGCGGCTCCATGAAGCCGCTGCGTTTGACGTCGATGCGCAGCTCATCGCCCTGCAGCGTGTAGGTGCCGTTGATGAATTCGGCCGAGCGGCCATAGCCAAAGACATAGATCAGCAGACCGCTACGGCCGATCGTGTAGGAGCCCGCCACACCGAGGCCGGCGCGCGGATCGACCATCAGGAACACGCCGTCGGGTGAGAAGAACATGCGTAGCCCCACATTGCTGGGCGAGGCGGCCTGGGTCACCGTCCAGGCCCCGAGGGGGGGAGGCGGCAGGGGGGGCGCCGACTCGGCGCGGGCACTCAGGGTATGGCCAGCCATCAGGGCGGCGAAACACAGCAGGGTGAGGACGCGGTTGAGCAGGTAGCGAGGCAGCTTGTGCATGATGACCTCCTGTCGATAGGGTGATTGCAACTATACACCGGCCTGCGACAGGCACGGTCATGGATTTCCGCAATGACCGGTAGCGCTGGGCCTGCGTGCCGGGCCCGACCCGCTCGGGCGGGCGGCATGCGCAGAAGAACGCCCAAGCGACGAGGTCTCGCGCACGACGTTGCAAAAAATCATCATGCGACCGTGGCAGGCCCGCTGCCCATGTCACGTCCCCGCGGCTGGGGCGGTCGGATTCAGAGGCTGGGGGTGCCCCCCAGGATGATGTCGAAACGGGCCATGAGCGCTGCGGGGCTACGCGGGTTGGGCGCGAATTCGGCGCTGACCAGGTGGCGGCGCTCGGCGGGAATGCGGCGGTAGAGGAAATCGCCGTCGTTGCCCGCCTCCCCGGCCACGTAGAGCTGTGTGGTGAAGGGATGCCGGCCGGGGGTCATGACGGCATAGTGGATGTGGGGGGTGCGGCCCGGGTAGGGCACCGGACGGATGGTGCGAAAGCGGTAGCGCCCGTTCGCGTCCGTGGTGTGATGTCCGAAGCCCTGGAAATTCTCGTCCAGCGGGCCGCCTCGGTCGTGCAGGTGGTGATAGCGGCCAAAGGCGTCGCACTGCCAGATCTCGACGCGGGCGCCTGCAATCGCTCGGCCGTCGGCGTCGAGCACCCGACCCTCGATGTCGGTGACCTGCCCCCTGGCCAGGCCGTTGCGCCCCTGCACGCGGGTAAGATCGTTGTCGTCATCCAGAGGATACTCCAGGGGATAGAACGGTCCCGCCGTCTGCGCGGGCGTGGTCAACAGCCGGCTCGCCAAGGCAGGGCCGGCCAGGAGCATGCCGGACAGCCCGAGGATCAGCTGTCTGCGCTGCGCATCGGGTTGCATGGTGACCTCCGGTGGGATGATGACGATAGGGAGTCGTCGTCGCGCGCCGAGTTTCCTGCCCGGTCGCTCCCAACGGACCTCGATGGAAGCCCGGAGAGGGCGGACCGGCCCTGGGACGCTAGCTGAATCTCAGCGCAGCCGACTGCAGCAGACCGCGCACCAGCAGATACAGCAGCAGGGCGTTGAGCAGATGCCAGACGAAATGGGTGCCCATGGGCAGCACGCCGCACCACGCCTGGTCCACGGTGCGCAGACTCAACGAGACCAGGAACAGGCCGCTGGCCCAGGCATAGCCTTGCCACTGCGCATACCCCTTGTGGGCGAGCCAGAAGGTCATCAGCAGCAAGGCCATCCAGGTGGGGAGGTAGAACACCGAACCGTTGAGGAAGTCGGGCGGCAGGACGGCCTGGGTCGCCCAGTTGACGCCATGGTAGAGCAGGAACAGGGACAGGGTGGGCAGCAGGCCAAGGCCGGCGAGGCGTACCAGGAAGACGAGCAGGAACAGGCTGATGAAGGCCGTGATGGGCAACACGTCGGCCAGCATCGCCCAGCGCTCGGCGGTGAGGTGCCACAGGCCGCTGCCCACCCCGATGGCGGCCAGCAAAGCGATCAGCAACAGCCGGTCCCAGCCCTGGTCGTGCCGGCCGCGGAAGACCTGCAGATAGTGTCTCAGCAACAGGGCTGCGGCGAGCAGAAAGCCGAGGTTGGTGAGGGTGTTGAGCGGCTCCTGCCACAGCCCGGGCGCCGTGCGCTCGCAGTAGAGGTCGAGGGAATCGTGCACGGGGCCGGGCCGATGGCGTCAATGCTTGGCGGCGCTGCCCTCGGCGATGCGGTCCATGAGGGCGAACATCACGCCGGAGACGACCAGCACGACATGGATGCCCACCTTCCAGGCGAGCTGGGTGTTGTCGTAGTTGGTGACGTTGATGAAGGCCTTGAGCAGTTCGATGCCGGAGATGGCGACGATGGAGGCGATCAGCTTGATCTTGAGTCCCGAGAAGTCCACCTTGCCCATCCATTCCGGCCGGTCCTCGTGCTCCTCGCCGGTGTGGATCTTGGAGACGAAGTTCTCGTAGCCGCTGAAGATGATGATCAGCAGTAGGTTGGCCACCAGGGACATGTCCACCAGGGTCAGCACCGCCAGGATCAGCTCGCTCTCGCTGGCCGTGAAGATGTGACCCACGACGTGGAAGAATTCCTGGGTGAACTTGATCAGGATGAGCACGATGCTCACTACCAGCCCGATGTAGAACGGCGCCAGCAGCCAGCGGCTGTTGAACATGAGCAATTCGAGACCATGCTCGATCCTTTTCATGGCGTGATCCTCTCGTCGTCTGTAGTCGGGGCGGATTCTACACCAGCCGCATGACGGTCCTGCGCCTGCGTGGCGGCAGCCGGACTCGCCGGCGCGGGACGCCGGGCGCATAATCCGGATCAGCTTGGTCACAGGGGCTGTCCATGGCCTTCGGGCTCATCATCATCGGCGACGAGATCCTGTCCGGCAAACGGCAGGACAGGCACTTCAGCGGCGTGCGCGAGATCCTGGCGCAGCGGGGGCTGGCGCTCGCCTGGGTCCTTTACCTGGGCGACGACCGTCGCCTCATCCGCACCACCTTGGCCAGGACCTTTGCCGGCGAGGACATCGTGTTCTGTACCGGCGGCATCGGTGCGACACCGGATGACCACACCCGCCAGGCGGCCGCCGAGGCCTTGGGGCTGCCGCTCGTCCTCCACCCCGAGGCCGCGCGGCTCATCACCGAGCGCACCCTCGAGGTGGGGTTGCCCGTCACGCCCGAGCGCCTGCGCATGGGGGAGTTCCCGGAGGGCGCGCAGATCATCCCCAACCCCTACAACCGCATCCCCGGCTTTTCCCTGGGTGCGCATCACTTCGTGCCCGGTTTTCCGGAGATGGCCTGGCCGATGCTGGAATGGGTGCTGGACGTGCGCTACGGCGGCCGGCTGGCCGGCGCGCCGCACGCCGAGGCCGCCTGCGTCGTGCGCGGCCTGGTCGAGGCCACCCTGACCCCGCTCATGGAAGCGGTGGAACGCGAGCATCCCGGGGTGCGCGTCTTCAGTCTGCCCCGTCTCGACCCGCAACGGCGCACCGGCTGCGAGATCGAGTTGGGCGTGAAGGGTGAGCCGGCCGCAATCGCGACGGCCATACGGGTGCTGCGGGAGGGCGCCCTGGCCTTGGGGGGCGAAATCGTCTGAGCCGGCGCAGCGCCAGCCTCACCCTCGACGCGGCGCCGTCGCCGCTGCGTTCACACCACGCTGCCGAACCCCCGATCGGTCGCCCCGGCGGGGGCGGGCAGCCCCGCGATGCGGCAGCCCTGGGCAACGGGGCCGCCCGGGAAGAGCTCATACAGATGGCGGATGCCGCCTTGGGCGTGGAAGGCCTCGTCCAGGGCGTCGTGCAGTTCGCGCGTGTGGATCGCCGGCTCATCGCGATGGCGATGGAAGTAGGCCTGCAGCGCGCGTATGACCTGCCAGTGCGCCTCGCTAAGGGTGAGCCCCTCCGTCCTGGCCTGCCGTTCCGCCTCGTAGCGGCTCCAGCCGAGCGGGGCATGCGGAAATTCGGGGTCGGTCTCCAGCAGCATTTCGCGGCCGGGCAGGATGTAGTCCTGGGTGCGTTCGGTCATGGTCTGCCTCCTCTTCACGCTTGTACTATCACGCTAGAAGGTTTTCATCCGTGATCAAGCCCGAGCTCGGCACGGGAACGCCGCGGCCCAGTGGATCGTCAACGGCAGTGAGCCATCGGTACGCAGGAGCCATGTCGGTGCAATGTTATGCCCAGCGCCTGCTCAACCCCTTCCGCGGGGCCGTACAGGTCATCCGTTATGCCTCGGCCGAGGCGGTGACGACCGACGGGGTGCATTGGGACATCTATGTCAGCAACGATGCCCTGTTGCGCGATCTGCCCGAGGGGTGCCGGGTGCAGACGAGCGACATCCGTTACGGCAGCTGGTCGGCTGCTAAGGGGCTGAAGCGCGGTCCCATCAACCTCTATGACGACTTTCTGGTCATGGAGGAGATGGGGGCCAGGGTCTATGAGCATCTGACCCGCGTGCACGACCAGGTCCCTTTCCCCTTCGCCGACCGCTTCGAGCTCTGGCTGCTGGACCAGGCGGGACGCCCCCTCGCGCTGTTGGCCAGCGCCTGTAGCGAGCGGGAAGTGGCGCTGGATCAGTCGACACCCCTCTGGCAGGCCGGCTATGCCGCACGCGAACGCTTCAACAGCCCGGCGCTGGACGCGCTGTGCAGTCAGGATGGCAGCCGGCTGACGGCGGCCGACTATCTGACCGCCTATGTCAATCGCTGCGCGGGAGCGAGGCCCGTAGTCCAGTGGTTCCGACGTGAGGCGGACGGAACGGGCTGCGGCCTGGGCAGTTCCGACCCCGAGCTGGCGGCCGAGGGGCGCACGCTCGCCACGACCGATTTTCCGGTCTTCATCCTGTCCGAATCCGGCCATGACGGGGCACACCAGCGGTTGATCCGGGACTATCACGCCTGGCTGGCACCCTGGTTGTTGCTGTTGCAGGGTCTGGCGGCGGACACGCGGGGTGAACTGGAGCGCCAGGCACGCCTGCAGGCGCTGGAGGTCGCCAAGCAGTATCGGCTTTATCCTGCGGTGGTGGATCAGGGTGAAATCAATGCCGCCCTGGTGGAGGCGGTCCTGCTCTCTCGTGGCGGCCATGACCGCCAGGCGGGGGAGGACGCCGGCATGTCCACCTTCTATATCGAACTCAACCCGGGCGGTGGCGAGTATCTCTGAGGCGCGGCGTGTACGGGTTTCCCTTTGGTCTTGATAGCGGCCTTTGGGCCGACGGGGTTGTGGTCGCGATCCGCGATTGCAAGCCTGAAGACCGACTTTGTGCCTGACCTGCAAGCTGGGGGTACAACACCCCCTTGTTCGAGGCCAGGTCAGAGGCCGCGACGATTGGCGGCCGGAAACTACTTCCGGTCGCTGCGGTTGGTGATGGCGCGCACGACGGAGGCGACCAGGGCCTCGAGTTCCGTCGGCTTCAATTCCGGAAAGGCACCCTGCAGTTTGTGCAAGGCCCGGTAGAGGGTGGTGCCGTTGTGCTGCAGCGGATCATCGCCCAGCAACGGTTCCAGCAGTCGACGCGCCTCGTCGAAACGCTTGCGCAGCCGCAGGTTCTTGCGGCGTTCCACGCGCACGGGGGCGACCCGTTCCTCCGTTCGTTCTACCGGCATATCGGGTCCTCCACCCTTGATGTTGTACAGACAGATAAATCTATCTGATCAATGTTACAAAAATACTATGACCGAAGGGGCTTGACAATCCGCTTACCTGCCGAACGGTCGCGCTCACACGATCAGAGGCGTTCGAAATGTTCGGCCATGCGCTGTCGCATGGCGGCATCCGGCAGGGGGCCGTGGCGCGCGCCCATGTTTTCCAGGAGATGGTCGACCCGTGAGGTGGCGGGGATGGCGCAGGTCACCGCCGGGTGTGAAACGACGAACTTGAGGAAGTACTGGGCCCAGTTCGCGCATTCGAGCTCGGCCGCCCACCCCGGCAGAGGCCTGTTCCAGATCTGCTGAAACAGGCTGCCGCCACGGAAAGGCCGGTTGATGACGACCGCGATGCCGCGATCGCGCGCCAGCGGCAGGAGCACCGCCTCGGCCTCCCGGTCGACCAGGTTGTAGGTGAACTGCACGAAGTCCACGGGCTCGCGGCGCATGATGCGCTCCAGTTCCGCGTGGCGGCGTCCGTGCGAGGTGGTCACGCCGATGTAGCGCACGCGACCCTCGGCCTTCATGGCGTTGAGGGTCGCCAATTGCACCGGCCAGTCGAGCAGGTTGTGGACGTGGATGAGGTCCAGGCGGGGCACACCCCAAAGACGCCGCGACTGTTCCATCTGTCGCTCACCTTCCTCGCGCCCCACCGTCCATACCTTGGTGGCCGAGAACAGCCCCGTCTTGTTGCGGATGCGGCCCAGACTCCAGCCGATCACCTCCTCGGCCGTCCCGTACATGGGGGAGGAGTCGATCATGCCGCCGCCCTGGTCGAAGAAGGCCTGAAGCACAGACAGCCGGCTGGCCCTGCGGTGGGGGTCGTCGCCCACGTCCAGGGTGAGCCATGAACCCAGGCCGATGCACGGCAGGCGCTCGCCGCTCGCGGGGATGGGACGCAGGATGGGCGGGTGGGGGAGGTCCCGTGCCCCGGCCTGTCCGAGGCTCAGGCCCGTCCCCAGCACGCCCAGCGCCTGGAGGAAAGACCTGCGATCCATCGCCCTGTCGGGTCCGTTCATGTCGGTCTTCGCCATCACCTGTTTCTGGCCTGCCAGCCAGGCTGAACCTGCCTCCGGCTCGGATGTCCCGCTTCAGACTCCCGGGTCCGACGCACGCCTCGGCTGGCGAGATCGTGCGGCAAAGTAGTAAGTTATGACTGGGATGGCGTGACGCCGTTCCCGAGGCGGGTGCGTGCCAGAGCGGCCTGTGCGGGGCCGTTGGCCCTATGGCCGGCACACCTGACAGAGGGGAGGCGCCGCTGCCGGCGGCGACAGAACGGGCGCGACGCAGCCGGTCTTCATCGCTCCAGGAAGGAATAGAACTGCCGCGCCACCACCAGGAAGAGGCACGGGTCTCGTCGCGCTTGAACAGCGGCAGGAGCTTGTCGATGACGGCGCGGTAGTGCTTGCCGTCGTAGGGAAGACCGCGCAGTCCCAGCAACAGCAAACGGCAGGTGGTGGTGCGGTTTTCCAACACCTTGGCGTCCACGCCCTGGGCGAGCAGGTGTTCGGCATAGGCATTGAGCAGGGCGTTTTCCTGGGGACTGAGCAACATGGAGCGGGTGACCTTGATGAGGTCGTCCAGGTCGCGATGGGGCGGCAATCACACGTGGATGTCGTCCAGGCGTTCGGAGACCCCGGTCTGGGCCATGGCCGCGATGGTGGGGACGTCCTGTTCGTAGAAGGGATACACGTCCCGCGCCACCAGACGGCAGGTTTCGGCCGAAGCCTCGTCGGGCATGGTCATCAACACCGCATCCACGGCCCTGCGGTAGGCCACGTTGCTGGGCAGCCCCTTGGGCAGACTGCCCAGGATGCAGTGCGCCATGTGCATGCGCTTGTAGATCTCTCCCCGCCGGTGCCCGTGTTTTTCCAGTATCGACTGATAGGCCTTGAGGGCATAGGTGTTGGGCTCGATCATTTCCATGTCTGGGGCTCACCCTCCGCTGATGGTGCCTATGATAGTCAGGTCAGGTATGCCGCCGCCATGAATAGCCTGGTACGGATGTCCTGCCACGGGCACACGGCCGTTGCGATGGCACAGACGCCCGCCGGATGAAACCCGGGCATCGCCGTTCAGGGACGTTGCGGCCTGGCGGGGTCCCCGCACGCCTGGACCGGCGCGCACCCAGGGCGCCCACCCCTCGGTCGGCTACCCCTCCCGGCAGCCTGTCCGGGCGCCTGTGCAGGCCGGGCATGGGCCGACGGTGATTCCGTCAGGCGTTGTAAGCGGGGAGCCGCCCTGCCTGCGCGCACAGTTCCGGGATGCGCTCCGGCGGGACGGGCCGAGAGAGGATGTAGCCCTGGGCGAGGTCACAACGTTCGCGTTGGATCACACGCAACTGGGCGTCCGTCTCGACGCCTTCGGCGGTCACCTGCAGCCGCATGGCACGCGCCATGGCGACGATGATTTGGATCATGTGCGCTTCGGCCGCGTCGGCCGGCAAATCGTGTACGAAGCTGCGGTCGATCTTCAGACGATCGACGGGTAGATCGATCAGTCTGCCGAGCACGCTCGTGCCGGTGGCGAAGTCATCCACCGTCACCGACACGCCTTGGCTGCGCAGGGCGTTGAGCATCTCCAGGGCCGCTTCGTTGAGAGCGAGCAGGCTGGCCTCGGTCAGTTCCAGGTCCAGGCGCTCCGGCGGCAGTCCGGAGGAGGCCAGCACCTGGCGCACGCGGCGGCCGAACGCTGGCACTTGTAACTGACGCGGGGAGACGTTGACGGCCATGCGCAGAGGCGGCAGCCCAGCCGCCTGCCAGGCCATGGCCTGACGGCAGGCCTCGGTCAGCACCCATTCGCCCAACTGCTCCATCAGACCGGCCTCTTCCGCCAGCGCGATGAAGTGCTCCGGCGCGATCTCGCCCAGATCGGGCTCGGACCAGCGCAGCAGGGCCTCGGTGCCGACCAGGCGACCGCTGCCGACGTCATACAGGGGTTGGTAGACCAGTTGCAGACGGCCAGCCTCCACCGCCAGGCGCAGCCGCCGCTCCAGTTCCATGCGTTCCCGGCTGACCTGGGTGGTCGCGGGGGTGTAGAAGCGGAATTGGCCGCCACCGCTCGACTTGGCCTCGTACATCGCGGCATCGGCATGTTCCACCAGTTGTTGCGCCTCCTGGCCGTCGTCCGGATAGAGGCTGATGCCGATGCTGGTGCCGGTGTGTACCGTGTCGCCGGTGGGCAGCGCAAAGGGTTTGCTCAACTGACGCAGGATGTCCCGCGCCACGCTGGCGGCCTGTTCGGGCCGGCGCAGGTTTTCCAGGAGCAAGGTGAATTCATCACCGCCACGGCGGGAGAGGGTGTCGGACTTGCGCAGCCGCTTGCTCAAGCGCGCGGCGATGGCCTCGAGCAGCGCGTCACCGACCTGGTGGCCCAGGGTGTCGTTGAGCTGCTTGAAGCGATCGAGGTCGAAATAGAGCACGGCCAGACGCTCGCCATGGCGCTGGGCCTGTCGTATGGCATGGGCGAGACGTTCGTCGAACAGCAGACGGTTGGGCAGCCCGGTGAGGGCGTCGTGATAGGCCAGCCGCTCCAGCCGTGCCTCGGTCTGCTTCATGTGGGTGATGTCCGAGAACATGGAGACATGGCCGGTGATGCGTCCCGTCTCGTCTCTCACCGCACTGATGGTCTGCAGGACGGCGAACACTTGGCCGTTCTTGTGTCGGTTCCAGATCTCGCCACGCCAATTGCCGGTTTGCTGCAGGCTCTCCCACATGGCCCGGTAGAAGGCCTCGTCATGGCGGCCGGAGGACTGCAGATGCGGACTGCGGCCCAATACCTCGTCGGCGCCGTAGCCGGTGATGTCGGTGAAGGCGCGGTTGATGGCGACGATGTGGCCGTCGGCATCGGTAATCATGATGCCTTCGGTGGTGTTGTCGAAGACGATGGCGGTCTGGCGCAGGCGCTCCTCCGCCGCCTTGATCGACGTGACATCGAACAGCACGCCGAGCAGATGATTGGGCCTGTCGCGATCGGATCCGTGCGCCCGGCCGCTCGCCAACACCCAACGCACTGCACCGGACTGGTCGAGGATGCGGTATTCGGCCACGAAGCTGCCCCGCTCCCGCAACTGCTCGCCGATCTCGCGCAGGACCCGCTCCCGTTCCTCGGGGTGGATCAGGCTCGCCAGCCCGCGCCCGCCCTGGGTGAAGGCATGGTCCGGATAGCCGCTCAAGGTCTCGATCAGCGGGCTCACGAAGCCGACCGTCCAGGCCTTGTCCAGGGCACAGCGGTAGACCACGCCGGGGATGTTGGTCACCAGGCTGCGGAACTCGTCCTCGCTCACCGCCAGCGCCTGCTGCGCCAGCCGCAGGTCGGTGATGTCCGTGCAATAGCCGATGTAGCCGAGCAGCTCGCCCGTGGCATCGAACATCGGTGTGCCGTGGTCCATGACCCAGCGGTAGGCGCCGCTGGCGTGCCACAGCCGGTATTCGAGGGTGAAGGGAGCGCGGCTGGCGTAAGCCTGGCCCTGGTCTTCGCGGCAGCGGGCAAGGTCCTCCGGATGCACGCCCTGTTGCCAGCCGCCATCCAACTCCTGTTGCAGACTGCGGCCGGTAAACTGGAGCCAGGCGCGGTTGAAGTGCATGCGGCCGGCGTCCGCTCCGGAGAGCCAGATGGGCAGCGGCAGCCAGTCCGCCAGCTCGGCCAGGCTCTGATCCTTGCGCCAGGCAACCTCGGTTGGCGGTTTCATAGGCCTGGCCATGATGCGAGCCATTCGTGTTCACCGCCCTGCCGGGTCGGTCCCGCCATGCGACCGTCTGGGGTGCCTTGCCGGTTCCTGCCAGGCGGCCGGTCAACGGCCTCTGCGGCCACATTGAGTCGCACAATCATCAGGGTTACGCCTTTGGGCGGGAAGGAACCAGGTGATATTTATATCAGATGGCCGCGGCTGCCTTCTGGGCAAGGTGGGCTGTCGCCGCGGTCAGTCTCTCGGGCGCCAGCCCTTGAGCAACAGGGCGTTGGTGACCACCGACACCGAGGACAGGGCCATGGCGGCGCCGGCGATGACGGGGTTGAGCATGCCCATGGCGGCCAGGGGCAGGGCCAGCACGTTGTAGGCGAAGGCAAAGAACAGGTTCTGACGGATCTTGCGCATGACGGCGCGCGACAGGGCCAGCGCGTCGGCGACCGAGCCCAGGTCGTTGCGCATGAGGGTGATGTCGGCCGCCTCCAGGGCGATGTCGGCGCCGGCGCTCATGGCGAAGCTCACGTCGGCCGCGGCCAGCGCCGGGGCGTCGTTGATGCCGTCGCCGGCCATGCCGACGATGCGGCCTTCCGCCTTGAGCGCGGCGATCTCGGCGGCCTTGTCCTGGGGACGGACCTCGGCGCGCACCGCTTCGATGTCGGCCGCCTGGGCGATGGCCGTTGCGGTGGCGGCGTTGTCTCCGGTCAGCATCACCACCGTCACACCGGCCTGCCTGAGGCGGGCGATGGCCGCCGCGGAGCCAGGGCGCAGCCGGTCGGCGAGGGCAAACCAGGCCAGCCAGCGCATCCCCCCGGCCTCCTCCCGGCGTTCGGCCAGTCCGATGACGGTCTGGCCGGCCGCGGCGAGGCCCGCCGCCTGCTCGCTGGCGCCCGCGAGGCCCTGGGCGGCGAGCCAGGCCGGCTCACCCAGCAGCAGCGACCGCCCCTCGACCCGGCCGCGCACCCCGTGTCCGGCCATGTTCTCGAAGTCGCGCACCGCCGGCAGGGCCAGGCCGCGTGCGCGGGCCGCCGCCAATAGGGCCTCGGCGAGGGGATGATGCACCCCTTGCTCCAGGGCGGCGGCCAGCCGCAGGGCCTCATCCTCCGCGACCGACCGCTCGGTCTGCACGCTCAGCAGCGCTGGACGGCCCTCGGTCAGCGTGCCGGTCTTGTCCACCGCCAGGATGGCGAGCCGCTCGGCGCGCTCCAGGGCGGCCGCCGAGCGGATCAGGATGCCGAGCTGGGCCCCGCGGCCCAGTCCCACCATCACCGCGGTGGGGGTGGCGAGCCCGAGGGCGCAGGGGCAGGCGATGACCAGCATGGCCACGGCCGGGATCAGGCTCGCAGCCAGGTCGCCGGTCACCCACCACCAGACGCAGAAGGTGGCCAGAGCGAGGACCACCACCGCCGGCACGAACACGCCGGAGATGCGGTCGGCCAGGTGCTGGATGGGGGCCTTGGAGCCCTGGGCGGCCTCGGTCAGGCGCACGATCTCCATCAGCTGGGTACGCGCCCCCACCCCTTCGGCGCGCAGCTTGATGAGGCCGTCCAGATTCTGCGTGCCGGCATACACGCGCTGGCCTGCAGCCTTGGCCACCGGCAGGCTCTCGCCGGTGAGCATAGACTCATCCACGCCGGATGTGCCCTCGATCACCACCCCATCCACCGGGATGCGTTCGCCGGCGCGCACCACGACGACGTCGCCGGGTTTGAGGGACGCGGCGGGCACCTCCACGACCTCGCCGGCACGCTCGATCCGGGCAGTGCTCGGGGCCAGGGCCATGAGCTGTTCGATCGCCGAGGAGGTGCGCGACTTGGCGCGCGCCTCCAGCAGCTTGCCCAAGCGCACCAGGGTGATCACCGCGGCGCCCGCCTCGAAGTAGAGGTGGCCGCCGGGGTCGAGCAGCAGCACCGCCAGGCTGTAGAAATAGGCGGCGCTGGTGCCGAGCGCCACCAACACGTCCATGTTGGCGCCGCCGCCGCGCAGGGCGTGCCAGGCGCCGACGTAGAAGCGACGCCCGATCCAGAACTGCACCGGGGTGGCGAGCCCCCATTGCAGCCAGCCCGGCAGCCAGGTCGCATGCGCCCCCCCGGCGAGCATGGGCAGCATTTGCGCGACGAGCGGCAGGGTGAGCAGGGCGGCGATGGCGAAGATGCGCAGCTCACGCCGGTATTCCGCGGCGCGGCGGGCCTTCTCCTCGGCGCGCATCGCCGCGCTGATGGGGGTGGCGCCATAGCCCGCGCGCGCCACGGCGGCGATGAGGGTCTCGGCGTCGACCAGCCCGGGCGTGTAGCGCACGCGTGCCCGTTCCGTGGCCAGGTTGACGCGTGCCTCCACGCCGGGCAGGGCATTGAGGACGCGCTCGATGCGCGCCGAGCAGGCGGCGCAGGTCATCCCACCGATCTGCAGGTCCAGGGTCTGCACCGGCACCGTAAAGCCGGTCTTCTCCACCTGGGCGAGGATGTCGGCCGGGCCGGTGCGGGCCGGGTCGTACTCGACGCGGGCGCGCTCGGCCGCCAGATTGACCTCGGCCTTCACCCCGTCGAGCCGGTTGAGGGTCTTCTCCAGGCGCGTCGCGCAGGCGGCGCAGGTCATGCCGGCGATGGACAGTTCCAGGCAACGGGTGGTGGGGCTCGACGGCGCGGTCATGGCCTAAGCATGACCGCTCGACAGTCTGCGTTCAAGACCAGTCGTGCAGGTGGTAATGCCGGTGTTCCAGTGCGCCGTGGCGGTGACGGTGGCTGTGCACCAAATTGGCCGCGACGAGTCGCTCCGGGTCGGCGAGAAAGGCTTCGATGGGGCCGTCGTGGATCAGGCGGTGATCCTCGCCGAGGACCAGGACGCGGCTGCCGAACTCGGGGGCGAGGGACAGGTTGTGGGTGGTGGTGAGCACGGTGCAGGGCAGGTCGGCCAGGAAATCGACCAGCCAGCCCGTGCTGCGCGGGTCGAGGGCGGCGGCGGGTTCGTCCAGCAGCAGCAGCTGCGGGTCGTTGGCGAGCAGGGCGGCGAGCGCCAGCTTCTGTTTCTCGCCGCCCGAGAGGCTGAACGGCAGCCGGTCGAGCATGTTATCCAGACCCATGACCCCGGCCCAGTGGCGCACCCGCGCATCGATATCGGTTAGCCCGAGCTGGCGCGGGCCGAAGGCGATCTCGTCATAGACCGTGGGGTTGAACAACATGGCGTCCGGGTTCTGGAACAGCAGGGCCACCTCGGCGCGGAAACGGCGGTTGAGCGCCGGCGCCTTGAGCCGGCGGGGGTCGATCGGCTCGCCCTTGTAGCGGTAGCTGCCGGTGTCGGGGTGGATGAGGCCGTCCAGGATCTTGAGCAGGGTGGACTTGCCCGCGCCGTTGGCGCCCAGCAGCACCAGTTTTTCGCCCGCCGCGATGCTGAATTGGATGTCCACCAGGGCGGGGGCGCCGTTGTAGCGGTGGCTGATGCCCGCGAGCTCAATCACCGAAGAAGCCTCTCGCGCGCAGGGCCTGGGCCGTCTCGCGCGCGCTGGCGAGCCCTTTGTCCATGAACCAGGCGGCCGCCGCCGCGCTCGCCCGGTAGCGGTCCCGCAGCCGAGGGCGGACGATGGAACGGCTCACCAGGGCGAGGCGGAAATCGGCGTGGGCGCGCGCGAAGCTCATGGCCTGGCTGTAGGCCAGTCCCAGCAGCCAGGTCAGGGTGGGGGAGAAGGCCAGGGCGCGGAACAGGTTGACGCGGGCGATGAACAGGAAGGTGAGCAGGGTGATGGCGAGCACGCGCAGATTGATGCGCAGCAGGGTCTCCCAGGGGGGAATCGCGTGCAGATGGGCAAGCAGCAGGTAGCCCAGGCTCACCGCCAGGTTGAACGGCAGGATGACCCGCAGGCTGCGGCGCAGCAGGGCGGGGGCCTGGCGGCCGGACAGCAGAAGCACGGCGACCAGGCCCAGGGCGAGCCACAGGGGGTCATGCACCAGGGTGGCGAGTAGGACTGTGGCCAGGTAGAGCGACAGCCAGGCGTATTCGGCCTTCATGTGGCGTGACGCAGCCTGAGCCTTTGCAGGGTGGTGGTACCCAGCCAGGTGAGCACCCCTTCCCCAAGCCCGACCAGGACATGGGGCAGGAGGACGGCGGGCAGGGTGATGGCGAGGTCGAAGGGGAAGAACAGGGGCCTGCCGGCAGTGTCGTGGGCGAGGGCGGGCTGTATGCCCAGTACCAAGGCCACCAGCAGGGCCGGCAGGACCACCGACACCCAGCCGGCGACGAACAGGGCGGCCGTCGCGTGCAGGGGCGAGAGCAGCCGCCACGCCAGCCGAGCAGCGGCGCTGCCGACGAGGCCCATGGCCAGGGCGTTGACCGCCAGGGCGGTGACGCCGCCGTCGCCGAAGAGCAGGGCCTGCATGGCCAGTACCAGGGAAACCGCCAGGAAGGCCATCCAGACGCCGAAGTTCACCGCCAACAGGGCGATGCCCGCCGCATGCACGGTGGTGCCGCCCGGCAGGGGCAGGGCCAGCATCATGAGCACGAAGGACAGGGCCGTGAGCACGGCGAGGTAGGGCAGGGTGTCCGCGTCCAGCTCCCGCCTCAGCCGGCGCAGCCCAACCCACCACAGACCGGCGCAGAGGGCATAGGCGGGCAGATAGGTCTGGGGCGAGAGGAAGCCGTCGGGGATGTGCATCGTCGGGGATCAGAACAGGACGGAGAAGATGGCGATGAGGCGGTATCTCTCCTTGCCCTCGGCGCCCTGCTGGTCGGCCTCTTCGTTGAGGTCGGTCCAGATCGGCCGCTTGACCGCCAGCCCCAGGCTCATCGTGTCCTTGTACAGGCGGGCGCCCAGCACGCCGTAGAGCATGTCCCCGCCGGTGGCGGGCTCGGGGCCGGTGCCGGTCCGGTCGCGTCCCAGTTTCAGGTAATTGAGTTCCACGTTGCCGTCCAGGCGGAAGCGGCGATCGGGCAGGGTGAGCAGGCGCCGGGCGAGCGCGGCGTTGAGCCGCGTCTCCGTGCCAAAGCGCATGCGCTGGCCATTGTCGTAGGTGTAGTTCTGAAAGCGCATCTGCCCGGCCTCGAAGACCAGGGTGGTGTGCTCGGAGAGCTGCTTCGTGGCCGTCAGGCCATAGCTGAAGCTGGGCCTGCCAAAGCCCAGGGACATGCCGGGGTCTATGCTGCCGTCGCGCAGGCGATGGTTGGCGTCCCCGGTGGGCAGCGAGAGACCGCCGTAGAGGGTGAAATGCCAGTCCATCAGGTCGTCCAGGCTCTCGTTGGCGGGGGTGAGCCTGAACCCCTCGTCGTACTTGAAGCCCAGCACCCCCATGAGGGTGAGGTCGGTGAGGCCGCGGCTCTCGTAACCGTCCGGCTCGTCCTTCTTGATGTTGTACGGCTGAAAGACGTAGGCCGAAAACCACGGCGTGAAGCCATAGCCCAGGCCCGGCAGCCAGTACTGTGCAGTATCGGCCTCGGTCTGATCGGTCGGGTCATAGGTGCGGAACCGGGCATGATCCAACTTGAGGTAACCCAGCCATTTGCCCTGGGGCAGGGTGGCGGAGCTGGAGGTCTCCACTGGCGCGCCGGGGCCCTCCAGACCGGCGGCCCCCAGGGAGGCCACCCCGTGGTGAGCCAGGGCGGGCGGTGCGGCGAGGGTGGTGAGGAGCAGGGACGCGAGCGGTCGCTTCATGGCTTATTCCTTTTGATGAAGAGCTGGAGGAAGCCGAACAGGCCCAGGATCAGGGCCACGCCCACGACGATGCGGCCATGGCGCTCGTAGAAGGGTTTGTCGGCCCCGGCGACGTTGGCGGCGGCGTCCGTGCTCAGGGTGAAATCGAGGCCGTGGCCGTCCTCGGAGACGGCCTTGACGCGCCACCGGCCGGCCCTGGGCGGCAGGAAGGCGATGCGCCCCTGGGCATCGGTGCGCCCCACCTGGACGGGCAGGCTTTCGCCCTCGGGGGTGATCTCGTAGCCCTCGAAGGAGAAGGCGGTAGCGTCGGCGTAGAAGAGCTTGACCACCACCGCCTGGCCGGCGGTGACGGTGTATTGCAGGTCATGGCACCAGCCCATGGGCGTCGAGGCCAGCCAGGCCGCCAGCAGCCAGGGCAGTCGGCTCATGGCGCGATGACGAACTGCAGGGCCGTCGACTGCACGAGTCGGTCGGCCTTGCCGTCGTTCAGAGGGGTTGCCAGGCTGGCCTGGATGAGTTGGAAGCCCGCTTGCTGCAGGCGCACGTTGACCCGGCCGTCGGCGCCGCTCACGCCGCGCGGGTGGCCGAAATAGGCCACCGTCGCGCCGGCCACCGGCTTGCCGTCGAGCACCACCATGAGGCGCAGCTTGTCGCCGGCCTTGAGCCGCAGTGGGTCGGAGAGCGGCACGATCTCCAGTTCTTTGGTAAGGGGGCGCGCCAGGGCGCTTCCCCAGGCGTCGAGGCGCTTGACCGATTCCACCGACAGCCAGCTGTCCAGCACCGCGCCGGCCTCGGTCCTGGGCAGGTTCTTCGTGCCGTAGGGGGTCTTGCTCCAATAGCCGGAGGAGGTGAGGAAGAAACTCGCCGCGCAGGCCCCCCTGAGGGTCACGGGGTAGGTCTGGCCGACCTCGGCACGCAGCCGCTCGCCGGCGCCGTCGAAACACAGTGCCTGGCGGACCGTCTCCGGCCTGTACTCGATCAGTTTCGTGCCTTCGTGGCCGGAACGCTCATGGCCGTAGAGCAGGGTATGGATCGGACCCTGGCGCTCCACCCACAGATCGTGGGCCTGGGCCGGGGCGACCAGGGTGACGGTCAGGAGCAGGGCGGACAGACGCAGCATGGGGGCAAGGGCGCGCTGGCGGATGGGCCGATTATAGGCAGTGCGTATGAAGAATCAAGTTTTCTTCATACGCACTGTCTGGACCTTTGCGTCGGGGTCCCTACGGGCAGCCTTCGCCCCTCGGCGGGCCTTTTTCTCGCCCGCCCCGGCGACGTGGGGGGGTCAACTCCTGGGCCGACTGTGGCTGTGCGGCTGGACGGCTTCCACCTCGGTGGGGATGAGGTTGAGGCTGCCGTGACGCACGCCGCGTTCGGCGCACAGGGCATCGGCGAAGCGGCGCACCTCCGGTGTCGGGCCGCGCAGGATCACCGTCTCGAGGCAGTGGTCGTGGTCCAGGTGGACGTGCATGGTGGACACCACCAGGTCATGCGCCTCGTGTTGATGCGTGGTCAGCCGTTCGGCGAGCTGGCGTTCGTGGTGGTTGTACACATAGGACAGGCTGGCCACGCAGTGGGGGGCCTCCTCTCTCGATAGGCGGCTGCGTTCCAGTTCCTGGCGCAGCATGTCGCGGATCGCCTCGGAGCGGTTGGTGTAACCGCGGCTGCGGATGAGCTGGTCAAAGGCCCGGGCCAGGTCTTCATCCAGGGAGATGGTGTAGCGTTCCATGGGGATCTCCAGTCTGGGCGGCGGGTGCGCGGTCGGGCGATCGTGCTGTGATGGTCCTCACGAGGTGGTGCACCCGCTGGTCATACGGTCAGCGAAGCCTGACGAAATAACCGTTTGCAGGTTTGCCATGAGGCCGAACCGGCAGCGTAGGCCGACATCGGGCTGGCTGCGATCAGCTGCGCAACTGGCGGATGAGCTTGGCCATCTCGGCCGCGGGCAGCGGTGAACCGAAGTAAGCCCTGCACGGCGATGGCGATGAAGTCGGCGGAGGAAAAGGTGCCGAAATCGGCCGATTTCCAGCGCAGCAGTGCCTCCACGCCGACGATGCGGCGGCTTTCCACCTCCACCTGGGGCTGGTAGTACAGGGCCATCTCCTCTCGCTCGAGGGCCTTGCGCAGGCTGGTCTCGAAGGTGAAGTGCTGCAACGCCTCGAGGTGCAGGTCGGGTGAGAAGAAGTGACGGCTGTTCTCGCCGTTTTCCTTGGCCTGATACATGGCCGTGTCTGCGCGGCGCAGCAGGATGCTGGCATCGTGACCATCCTGGGGATAGAGGGCGATGCCGATGCTGGCGCCGACATAGACCTGCTGGTCGAACAGTTGCAGCTGCCGGGTGAGTTCGTGTAAGGCGCGGTCGGCGAAGCGGCCGGCCGCTTCACGGTCGGTGTTGGCGAGCACGATGCCGAATTCGTCGCCCCCCAGCCGGCCCAGGCTGACGTCTTCGCCCGCCAGTCTGGTCAGCCGCCGGCCCACGGCTCGCAACAGGCTGTCGCCCGCTTCGTGGCCCAGGGTGTCGTTGATGATCTTGAAGTTGTCCAGATCGATGAACATCACTGCGACCTGTTGCTGCAGCCTGCCGCAGCCGGCGATGATGCCCTTCAGACGGCGCCGGAACAGGTTGCGGTTGGGCAGCCCCGTCAGGGCATCGTAGTGGGCCAGGCGCCGCAGGCCCTTTTCCGCCCGGTACAGGCGCCGGCGCCTCCCGGCGGACAGCATCCAGGCGAGGGCGAAGGAGGCAGCCATGATCAGCGAGGCGGCCAGGGCAAACCATGCCAGGCGCTCGCACACCGAGGCCATGCCGGCCCTGACCAACAGGTGCCCGCCGCCCTGGGCCAGGGGCAGCTGCAGCGTGACGGTGGACAGGCTCTCGGTCAGGCGTGAGCCGGGCGCCATCAGCGCGGGCGGGGCCTCGCCCGGACGCGTGTGGACCGCCAGCACCGAGGCATCGGGCAGATAGACGGCAGCGGCAAGCACGGCGGGGCGGTGTTCGAGCTGGCGCAGCAGGCTCGCGGCGGCGGCTGCGTCCCCCGTGCCCACCGCCTGGATGAGCTGGCGCGCCGTCAGGCTCGCCTCCGTCCGCAGCTCATCGAGCAGGTCGCCGCGGGCGGACCAGTAGTGCATGGCCAGCAGGGCGAGGCCGTGCGAGAGGATGGCCAGCGACAGCTTGGTGCGGATGAGCACGCTGCGCAGGCTGGAACGGCGGGAATGTCCGGTCCCGCCGACTTCCTGCATGAGGGTGGAGGGTAGGAGGGTCTGGTCGCTCATGGGCCCTGCGTTGTTGTCGATTGTGGGCTCGATTCTAGCCTGTATGGCTGACTGGCACGCGAACGGAACACGGCGCTGTTGGCGTAGAAATCCGGCTGCCGATTGTCGGGCCACAGGCCGGGGATGCCCAGCACGGGCAGGGGAAAGAGGTCGGCCGGCCGGCTGACGGCCCCGTCGAGACAGACGGCGGCCACGGCGGCGTCCAGTTCGGAGGGCGGCGCCTGGTCCGCCGGGGGGAGGGAAGCCAGGCGCAGGCAGATGCATTTGGCGGTCATGGCAGGATAGGGGGCCATGGATTTTTCCAGCAGGGCGTGGCCGAACAGGTAGACGCGGGCCTCACGCCACGCGTCGCGCCGGTCCAGGAAGGCCTCCCGCCAGCGCTGCGCGCGTAGGGGCGTGGCCAGTTCGTCATCGCGCGCCACCAGGATCAGCCCGCTCTCGTCGAACAGGGTGGCCGCGTCGGACAGGGGCGGGCGATTGCCCCGCCCGATGCCTTGCAGACATCGGCACTGGATGGCGTTGAGGGCGGCCTTGGTGCGCGGGAAGGCGAGCCACACCAGGGCGTTGAAGAGGTCGTGCCGGTTGCCCGCACGGGTGGGGACCTCGCCGCTGGCCAGGATGCCGGACTCGTAGGCGCGCTGACCCTGTCGCTGGGTCTGGGTCACGAAGCGCAGGGGCACGCCGCGCGCATTCACGATCGCCGCATGTCGGGCGAGCCGGTTCAGTGCCTCCAGGCTCGGCCATCCATCAGGGCGACCAAGCCGACGGGCAATGCCGGCAACGCTCGCGAACAGGGGCCGGTGGGCGAGATCGTCCCAAAGGCCGGCGAGCGCTGCGTGCTCGGTCGTCACCCCTCACGCCTCTCTACCCGCCAGCCGGGCCCGATACAGCCGGGTCAGCGCGTGGTCGCTCCCCAGCATGTCGAACAGGGCGAGCAGGCCGCGTCGCCCGATGTCGTCGCGATAGGCCGGGGCCTGCCGGGCCAGGGTCAGCAGCGCCTGCATGGTCTCCTCCATGCGATCCTCGAGCAGGGCACGGGCCGCCAGGGTCAGGCGAGCCTCGCTGTCGCCGTCGTCCGCGGCGAGGCGTGCCTCGGCGTCCTCCGGCCCCAGGCGGGCGGCGACGACGAGTTCGAGATGCGCATACAGAGGCGCCACGCGCGCATCCCGGCGCGCATCCGCCGGCAGGTTTGCGAGCAGGCGCAGGGCCTGCTCGGGCTGGCCGTCGAGGGTGAGCAGTTTGGCGAGATCGACGGCGATGGACAGGTTGTCCGGCTGCTCCACCGCCGCCTGCGCGAGCAGCTCGATCGCCTCGCGGGTGCGGCCGGCCTGATGCGCGCGCAGAGCCTCGGCCCGCAGCCGATCCTGCGGCCGGGCGATGAAGCGGCCGAGCGCCTCGTGGAAGGTGCTGTCGGGTTCCGCCCCATGGATGGTGTGCGCCACCTCGCCATGCAGGTAGAACTTGACCGTCGGCACGCTGGTGACGCCCTGGGCGCGTGCGATGCGGCCCAGCTCGTCGGTATTGGCCAGCACCAGCAGGAAGCGGCCGCCATAGTCCGCGGCCAGTTGCCTGAGCCTGGGCATGAGGCGCAGGCATGGCCCGGCCGTGGGCGTCCAGTAGTAGACCAGCACCAGACCGCGGGCGGAATTGCCCAGGACGAGGGCGTCGAAGTTGTCGCGGCTGGCTTCCAGGATGAGGGCGGAGGCGGTCATGGCGGACTGGGTGCGTGCAGGGTTGAGAGCCGGGTTGGCGCATGATAGTTGCATAGGCGGCCAATGTTAGATCCTCGCACACACCTCGGCCCGCACGCCGGCAGGAGCGCGCGCTTCGCGCGGTGACGCGTCGTGCGGCATTGCTGCTATCCTCCCACCCCGTCAATCATCCGCACGAGGCCACCCCCATGCATGAGCTGCGCCATATGCTCGACGTCAAGAAGCAACAGATCGAAGTCACGCTCGACGGCCTGTTCGACGATGTCAGATCCGCCATCGACGGGGCGGTAGCCTGTCTGGTGCAGCGGGACCCGGATTACTGCCGCAGCCTGATCGAGAACGACGTTCGCCTGAACGAAAAGCGCCGTCTGATCGAGCAGGACTGCCTGGTCGCCATCGCCTCCCAGCAGCCCGTGGCGCACGATCTGCGCGACATCGTCGCCGACATGCGGATCGCGGTCGAACTGGAACGCATGGGCGACTACGCCAGCGACATCGCCAGCAGCGTGCTGGAACTGGACGGCGGTCAGCTCGAGGCCCTGGGTCTGGCCGATGTGCTGGCGATGTCGGCGCTCTGCCAGCGCATGCTGTCGGACGCGCAACACGCCCGCAAGCGCGGCGATGCCGGCCTCGCCCGCCAGTTGGCGGCGACCGACAACGAACTGGACGAGCGCCTCCGGCACGTCGTCAGCTCGACCCTGGCAGCCATGCGCACGGACCCGGTCCTGGTCGACAACGGCTCACGCATGCTCTGGATCGCGCACAACCTCGAGCGCTGCGGCGATCGCGCCACCAACATCGCCGAGCAGGTGGTGTACCGCGTGGAAGGGACGGTGGAGGAGCTGGATTAGGCCCCCTGTGGGGCTGCAGCCGTTCTTGGGGCGGCCCGGTGAACGGCTGCTGCAATCGACCTAACCTCGGTTGGCGGACATGTGGGAGCGGACCCAGTCCGCGTATGCCGGCGTATATCGCGGACGAGGTCCACTCCCCCCCTTGACACGGGTTCACCCGGAGGGTGAGCGCCTCGTTCCCCGCAAAGCGGCCCGGCCGAATCCGGTGGCCAGGACACGGTCAACTGCGGTTTTTAGGTTCAATCGGGGAAGGACGACGGCGTGTCCTTGTCCGTCATCAGGAAATACATCCCCGCCCCAGCCAGGGCCATCCAGAGGACCATGGCCCACACGCCTATCGCTTCCCACAGGCGGCCGAGGAAGAACATGCTGACCAAGGCCAGCCCGAGGAGCAGGTTGCCGATCCAGAAGTTCACGCCGTGTTTTGGTCGCATGTCGGGGTCCGCTGGTTTGATCGAACAGGGGGGGACATCCGCTTGCAGCCGATCGCTGCTTCATGCGCCGGTCATGGCCGAGGGGCGGGCGTTGGCAGCATGGACGGATGGGGCGGCAGGCCGGGCAGGGGGGTGGCGGGCAGAGGGGGGGGCGCAATGGCGCCGCCGTAAGGCGTTTGCATCCAGCCGCCCAGGGTGGGCCCGTAACTGCCGGGGTTCGCCAGGGTGTTCATCCAGCCCGCGTACCAGTTCGGGTTCACGCCGCTGCTCAACATGCTCCACAGGCGCGGATCCAGGCCCACCGTGCCCCAGCGCAGATACACGTTCGGGTTGAGCATGTTGAGGATGAGGCTCATGACCTTGGGATCCAGCGGCGCCATCATCCACCGATAGAGCTTGTTGGGGTCGGTGAAGACATAGGTCAGGGCGGTGTAGAACTGCGGGTCCATCAGGGCCTGGGTCCAGTCCGTGAGCGTTTTCGGGTCCATGGTCCGCGCGTAGTTGGCGTAGGCGCGCGGGTCCATCAGGGTGGCGACGGACTGCATGTAACGATAGGGATCCATCATGGCGCCGAGCGCCGTCACGGCGAACTGGGGCTCGGTCACGGCGCTCAGGGCGGCGACGAACTTCCTGGGGTCCACCAGCATGTCCGCGTTCTGGGTGAAGTCGGACAGGTATTGCACCCATTCGTCGTGCGTCTTGGGCATGCCGACCGCGCGCTCCTGTTGCTTGGCGTCGGCGAAGGCCAGCCCGGTGCAGAGGACACCGACGAACATGGCGGGCAGGGCAAGCGAGATGGGCAACTTCGCGGTCTTCATGGGGTCTCCTCTCCTCGGCGTCGGGCCGGAGGCCATCCGCAAGCGCATGGCCCGGCCACCGACGTGGTTGAACTGGACGCCCACGCATTCAGCGGGCGTATCCTGGAGCTTGCTAGCGTCGCACAGTTTCCGCATTCCGGAAATGGGGCGCCGCGACCCGATGTCCACCGATCAGGGAGCGATGACCACGCGGCGGTTGGGCGCCAGGCAGTCGATGGTCGCCGGCGTCGGCCTGCCCTTGCAGTGCGTGACGGGTTGGGTCTCGCCCTTGGCCACGATGCTGATCAGGCGCGGGTCCATGCCATTTTTCACCAGATAATCGCGCGCGGCCTCGGCCCGGCGTCGCGACAGGTCTAGGTTGTAGGGCGCGGGGCCCAGGCGGTCGGCGTGACCGGTCACCACCACCCGTGTCCCCTTGGCATGGCGCGCCAGCCAGGCGTCCAGGGCGGCCCGGCCCGTCTCGGTGAGTTCGGCGCGGTCGAATTCGAAGTGGGCGATGGCCGCATCCGCCGCGGCGGCGGCCGCCTCAGTCATCGCCGTCTCGGTGGCGGGCGCAGCGACGGCCGGCGCGGGCGGCATCGTGACCGCCGTCGCCGGGGCTGCGGGGGTGGGGGCGAGCTGCTGGGCGGGGGGTTCGGACGTCACCGGCGCCGGCGAGGCGGCAGGCGCCTCGGCCGGCACGGCGGGCTGCACGATGCTCGGGAGGCCGGCACCTGTCTGCGCACTGGCCAGCGGGGCCGCTGCCGGCTGCTGGGGGCTGCCGGGCAAGGCCCGCCAGGGCAGGGTGGGCATGGCCTGCCCCGGCAGGTAGGGATTGCCGCCGTAGGGCGGGTAGGCATAAGACGGCATCCCGGGCGGCTGCACGGCGGGCGGCGCCAGGGGTACCCGCACCAGGGGCTGATAGGCGGCAGCGGGCGAGTTGGGCGCCGGTCCGACCAGACCGATCGGCTGGCACACACGCAGGCCGTTGGCCAGCACCTGGCAATAGGGGGTGACGGCATAGACCACCCACTGGGCCCACTGATGCGCCAGGTCTGTGGCGGAGGGTGGGGGGGCGGCCTCGGCGGCCATGACGGCATCGGACAGGGCGATGCCGGCGGTCAACAGGGCCCAGGCGAGGGTCTTGGGCGGGGTGGCGGGAGCGCGTGTGTTCATGTTCTTCTCGGGTCTGAGGGTACAGGGAAAAGCTGTCTTCGTGACGATCCAGGACGGTCCGCTGCGCCCTGGGTCTGCCCCCTGCCGTCGGCCCATGGACCGACCGACGCGGGCGTCCGGCAGAGGGGGGCCAGGTGCATATGGTAGCCCAGCTCATGTCGGGAGGGGTTGGATCAGCGCCGGCGTGTCCTCGGATGCCCGGCTCACGCGCGGGTGCACGGGCCAGGCCTGCATGGGTTCGGCCGGAAACGGCGAAAGCAGACGCGCGGCGGCTTCCGGTGTGCCGTCCAGCCATGTTTGCCAGTGTTCCGGGGCGATGATGACCGGCATGCGGTCGTGGATGGGGGTCATCAGGCCGTTGGCGCCGGTGGTGACGATGGCGCAGGTGCGCAGCACGCTGCCATCGGGCGCGCGCCAGGACTCCCACAGGCCCCCCATGGCCATGGGCTGGCCGGTGCGCAGGCTGATGTAATAGGGCTGCTTGCCCCGGTCCAGGGTTTTCCATTCGTAGAACCCGTCGGCCGGTATCAGGCAGCGGCGGCAGCGGAAGGCGTCGCGGAAGGCCGGTTTCTCCGCCACCGTCTCGGCGCGGGCGTTGTTGAGGCGGTGGCCGATGGCGGCATCCCTAGCCCAGTGCGGCACCAGACCCCAGCGCAGGAGGTGCAGTACCCGTTTGCCCTCGGGGGACTGGCGGATGACCGGGATGTCGGTGCCGGGCGGGATGTTCCAGCGTGGTGGGTAGTCGCAGTATTCGTCCAGGCCGAAAAGGGCTGCCAGGGCATCCGGTCGGATGCCGAGCACATAACGGCCACACATGGCGTCAAGCTCGGACGGCGGACCGTTCAGTCCGCTTCCGGCTTGGGCGACACGGTGCTGAGGCCCAGCATCTTCCAGTCCTGCATGCCGCCGCGATACCACTTGAGCTTGTGGGCAGGGTAGCCGAGGGCCAGCAACTGCCGGATGTTGGTGGGTGATTGACCGCACCACGGGCCGTTGCAATAGAACACCAGGGTCTTGGCATTCTCGAAGTTCCACAGCGGACCGGTGCGCACCGCGCCGAACCGCAGGACCAGCGTCTCGGCGATCCTGTCGGCCTCGGTATGGGCGGGGTGTAGCATCTGCCAGGGGATCAGCACCGCGCCCGGGATCACGCCGGAACGCAGCGGCCAGTCGCTGTCGCGTGAGTCGATGACCAGCACGCCACCCTCCCGGTCCGCCTGGCGCAGATAGCCGATCAGTTCAAGCTCGCCGATGGTCTCCACGCCTGGGGCGAGCCGCATGGGCTGGATGCAATAGGGCGGGCAGGGGCGCGAGGTAAGGCTGAAGTCCGGATCCAGCATGTTGTCTGTGTCCGGGTTGCGCTCTATGCGCACCGGTTTGCCCTGATGCATGACCTCTACATAGGGCAGTTCATGGGTGAGCTGGACACTCGTCCCGGCCGGGGTGGCTAGGGGAGGAAACAGGGCCAGGATCGTGGCCAGGGGAATGAGCGGGTAGCGCATGGTCACCTCCGGGACTGGCTGGACTCCCCCGCGGGGGAGGAAGTTGGAATTATCCTAAAAACCTCAGTTGAACGCGCCCGAAAGCGGGTTTGTGCGTGTGGCTGGCAAGGCGCGACGACGCCGCGGGGTCG
>JBBIKZ010000021.1:0-27045 GCA_037445185.1 Hydrogenophilales bacterium
GCACGGCCATTGAGGCGCGCGAGCGGCCCGAGCGCCCCACCGAGGCCGAGAAGCCGGCGCAAGCCGAAGTCGAAGCGCCGAGGCGCCCACGTGGCCGTCCCCGGCGCGGGGAAGCCAGGAAGCCTGCCAAGGAGTCGCCCTTGGCGCGGCAACGCCAGCAGACGCTTGCGGAAATGCTCGCCGAGATTCCGACGGCCTGTGATCGCGGTACGAAGTGCAACGCCCAGGGCTACAAGGTCAGCTGGAATGGCTACAAGCTGCATCTGGACACGGCGGACTGCGGCGTGCCGATCAGCGCCTTGCTGTCCTCGGCCTCGATGCACGACAGCCTGGCCGCCATCCCGCTCTCGCTGATGAGCGCCCAACGGGTGACGAACTGCTACGACCTCATGGACGCCGCCTATTGCAGCGGCGTGTTGCGCGAGTTCAGCCGCGAACTCGGCCATGTCCCCCTGATCGACCACAACCCGCGTCGTGGCGAGAAAATCGAATTCGCGCCGCATGAGGCCATCCGCTACCTTGAGCGCACCGCCGCAGAGCGCAGCAATGCCAGGCTCAAGGATGAGTTCGGCGGCAACTGCATCATGGTCAAGGGCAGCAGCAAGGTGATGAGCCACCTGATGTTCGGCGTCCTGGCCCTGTCTGCCGACCAACTGATGCGATTGCGACACTGACGCAATGCCTTTCCATTCCTCACCGTCCATCCCCCACCCTGCACCCCGTGCAGGACAGGACTCGTCCAAAATCGTCGAAATCATGCCGTTCACATAGACCTGCCACGCCGTAATGCCTGTCTCACCCGATAAACCGCTCGCCAGAAGCGGACGATTCCCCGTCAGACCGCTCCGGTGGGGAGATTTGCAAGAGGCTCATTTAGCATAACGGCACGCGGGCCTTGCGGCTTTAGGGCCAGGCACTAGGTTGTAACCCCAGCCCCGGTCAGCGTCTCTGACAGACGGGGCAGGCGAAACTGCTGCGCCCCCCCTGCCTGAAGCCGGCGATCGCGTGACCGCAGCGGCGACAGGGCTCGCCAGCGCGGCCATAGACTGCGTAATCCTGCTGGAAATAGCCCGGCCGTCCGGCGCTGTCGACGAAGTCGCGCAGGGTGCTGCCCCCTGCCGCAATGGCCAGCTCCAGGGTCGCGCGGATGGCGCTGGCCAGTGCGGCGCAGCGCGCACGGGTCAACCTGCCGGCGGGCAGGCGCGGATCGATGCCGGCATGGAACAATGCCTCGTTGGCGTAGATGTTGCCGAGGCCGACGATGAGGCGGGCATCCATGAGGACTTGCTTGATGGCCGTGCGCCTGCCCCGCGTCAGGGCATGGAGGCGGTTGCCGTCAAAGGCTGGATCCAAGGGTTCGATGCCCAGATGGTGGAGCAGGGGGTGCAGCGCATGCGCGTCACTCAGCAGGATCGCCCCGAACCGGCGCGCATCGCGCAGGCGCAGGCATGCCCCGCCCTCGAGCAGCAAATCGACATGGTCATGCGGACCGGGTGGGTCCGGTCGGGTCAGGATGCGCAGGCTCCCGGACATGCCCAGGTGCAGGATCAGCTGCCCTCGGTCGAGTTCCAGCAGCAGGTACTTGCCGCGCCGGCTCAGGGCGCGGACCGTCCGGCCCCGCAGGCGCGCGTCCAGATCGGCCGGCACGGGCCAGCGCAGGTGCGGATTGCGCACCGCCGCCCCGGCGAGCTGCGCGCCTTCGAGATGGGGCTTGAGACCGCGCAAGACGGTCTCGACTTCAGGCAGTTCGGGCATTTTTTTCGCTGGCAACGATCTATGGGTCAGGATGGTAAACCTTTCGCCCCCGTGCGGCCTTTTGCATAATGGTGACAACAGCTCGCGGAAGATGTCATGACCCTGAAAACCCTCGCCACGCTTCTGATCGGCCTCACCACCCTGAGCGCCTGCGCCAATACGGCCGTGGGGCGATCGGGCGACGCCGGGCCGGAGGCGCCCCAGCCGGTTGCGACCCCGCCTCGCCAGGCGCTCAGCCCCCAGCTGCTCTATCAGTTCCTGCTGGGTGAGATCGCGGGTCAGCGGGGCGAACTGTCCTTAGCCAGCGAGGCCTTCCTCGATCTGGCAGTCAAGACGCGCGACCCCCGCATCGCCCAGCGCGCCACGGAGATGGCCATCTTCGCTCGCCGGCCGGCCTATGCCCTGAGGGCCGCGCAGCTGTGGCTGGAGCGCGATCCCGATTCGCTCAAGGCGCGCCAGACTTACGTGTCCTTGCTCATCAACGCGGGGCGCCTCAAGGACGCCAGGCCGCACCTGGAATGGTTGCTCAAGAACGGCGGCAAGAGCGTAGGCGACGCTTTCCTGCAGCTGACGGGCATGTTGTTGCGCCACCAGGACAAGCCGGCGGTCCTGGCCCTCATGAACGAACTGGCGGCCGCCTATCCCTCGGTGCCCGAGGCGAGTTTCGCGCTTGCCCAGGTGGCTTGGCACGCCGGCCAGACGGAGCGGGCCATGCAGGCCGCCGATGAGGCCCTGCGGCTCAAACCGGGCTGGGAGAGCGCGGCCCTGTTCAAGGGGCAGATCCTCCAGCGCAAGGGGGATGACCTGGTGGTGAACTACTGGCAGGGCTTCCTCGCGCAGCACCCGGACGCCGGCGAGGTGCGGCTGGCCCTGGCCCGGCAATACGCCCGCATGAGCCGTTTCGAAGCATCGCGCGCCCAGTTCGAGATCCTGCGCAGCCAAAGCCAGGGAAAGCCCGAGATCCTGGTCTCGCTCGGCCTGCTGGCGATGCAGATGAACGACATGGACGCCGCCGAAGGCTATTTCAAGGAGGTCCTGGCCAACGAGACGGCCGATCGGGACCAGGCCAGGCTGTACCTGGGGCAGCTGAGCGAAGCGAGACGCCGCTACGAGGAGGCCCTCGAGTGGTATCGCAGCGTGCAGGACGGCCGCAACCTGTTCGATGCCGGACTCAAGGCGGCCATCGTACTGGGCAAGCTCGGCCGTATCGACGAGGGGCGCAAACTGCTCGCCGGGCTGGCTGTGGACACGGATGCGGACCGCGTCCGGCTCATTCAGGCCGAAGCGCAGATGCTGCGGGAGGCCAAGGAGTACAAGCAGGTCTTCGAGGTCCTCAGCCGCGGGCTGGCGGCGATGCCCGAGTCGCCCGAACTGCTCTACGACCGTGCCATGGCGGCGGAGAAGCTCGACCGGCTGGACGTGCTGGAGCAGGACCTGCGGCTGCTCATCCGTCTCAGGCCGGACCATGCCCACGCCTACAACGCCCTGGGTTACACCCTGGCCGATCGGACGGACCGGATCGCCGAGGCGATCGAGCTGCTGGTGCAGGCACTCAAGCTGGCGCCCGATGACCCGTTCATCCTCGACAGCATGGGTTGGGCCCTGTTCAAGTCCGGGCGGGTCAATGAGGCGGTGGACTACCTGCGGCGCGCCTACGACATGCGGCCCGATCCGGAGATCGCCGCCCACCTGGGCGAGGCCCTGTGGGTGCGGGGCGACCGCGAGGAGGCGAGGCGCATCTGGCAGGGGTCGCTGCGCGAGCATCCCGACAACGAAAGCCTGCGCGAGACCCTCGGTCGGCTGCAGCCGTGATCCGGACAGCGCGAGGCCCGGATCCCACCTGCGCCGGGTGGGGCAGGCGCGCGGGCTGCCTCAGTCTGACGCTGGGTCTCCTGCTGCTTGCCGGTTGCGCGCAGGTACCGGCGCCACCGACCGTCAGCGCGCAGCCGCAGCAGACGGTGAGCCGCTTCCATCTGGAGGGGCGCGTCTCGGTCAAGACGCAGGAGCAATCCTTCTCGGGCGGGATGCGCTGGAAGCACGATCCGGCCGGCGACGAGATCCTGCTCAGCTCTCCGCTGGGGCAGGGCGTGGCAGAGCTGCGCCAGGAAGCCGGACAGGTGACCCTCAAAAACGCCGAGGGACGGACCTATGTCGCCAACAGCGGCGAGGAACTGCTGGAGGCGGCACTGGGGGTGCGTCTGCCGCTGGACGGCATGGTGCACTGGGTGACCGCACAGCCCAGGCCCGATGCCGCCTACGAGCTGGAGCGCGACGGCGAAGGACGCGTGGCGCGCCTGACCCAGGACGGCTGGCGTCTGGAATATGGCCGCTATCAGGCCCGCGGCGAGCGCTGGCTGCCCGGGCGCATCTTCGCCCGCCGCGGCGAGGCGCTGGAATTCCGCCTGGTGGTGGATACCTGGCAGACCGATTAACTTTCCCATCCGCGCGAGGTTATGCATGTCACCGCCAGGGCGCGTGTCCCCTGAGATGCCGGAGGGGCCGGCCTGGCCCGCCCCGGCCAAGCTCAATCTGTTCCTGCACGTCATCGGACGTCGGGCGGACGGCTATCACCTGCTGCAAACCGTCTTCCGCTTCCTCGACCATGGCGACACGCTCCATCTTGCCACCCGCAGGGACGGCGCCATCCGCCTGCGCACCCCCCTGCCGGGCGTGCCCGTGGAGCGGGATCTCACCTGGCGTGCGGCGCGGCTGCTCAAGGCGCATACCGGCTGCCGTCTCGGCGCCGACATCTGGCTGGACAAGCGTCTGCCTCTCGGCGGGGGGCTGGGTGGGGGCAGTTCCGATGCGGCCAGCACGCTCATCGCCTTGAACCGCCTGTGGGGGCTGGGGCTCGAGCGGGAGTCGCTGCAGGCATTGGGGCTACAACTGGGGGCCGACGTGCCGGTGTTCATCTACGGGCGCAGCGCCTTCGCCGAGGGCGTGGGGGAGCGTCTCACGCCAGTTGAGCTGGCGCCGGCCAGTTATGTGGTGCTCACGCCGCCGGTGATGGTCTCCACGGCAGAGGTGTTCTCGTCGCCTGCGTTGACAAGAGATACGCCGGCCGTCAAAATCACGACCCTTCCGCCGGGGTACGGTCACAACGACCTGGAGCCGGTGGTGGTGGCGAACCATCCCGTGGTCGGCACGTATCTCGACTGGCTCAGGCAGCATGGCGACGCACGCATGACCGGGTCGGGTGCCTGTGTCTTCGCGGCCTACCCGGATCGCGCTGCCGCCGAAGCGGTGTTCGGCCGACGACCGGCAGGATGGACAGGTTTCGTCGCGGACGGCCTGGGCAGGCATCCCCTGTTCGAGCACGTCTGACGGGTTGCTTGGGGAGTCGCCAAGTTGGTTAAGGCACCGGATTTTGATTCCGGCATGCGTGGGTTCGAATCCTACCTCCCCAGCCAATACTGCCTGCCTGGGTTCAAGACCGGGCAGGCGACACCGAGCGTGCGGCCGGGCCGCACGCTTTTTCTTTTTCGCGTGAGGCGTCCTGCGTTGGGGCGTAGTGAAGCGGTTTGCGGGGTGTGCGGTGGCTTATGACAGCCTGATGGTATTCACCGGCAATGCCAATCCCAGGCTTGCCGAGGACGTGGTGCGCCATCTCAACATCCACCTCGGGCGCGCCACGGTGGGACGTTTCTCCGACGGCGAGGTCCAGGTGGAGATCCTGGAGAACGTGCGCGGCAAGGACGTGTTCGTCCTGCAGTCGACCTGCACGCCCACCAACGACAACCTGATGGAGATCATGCTGATGGTGGATGCGTTGCGGCGCGCCTCGGCCGGCCGCATCACCGCCGCCATCCCCTATTTCGGCTATGCCCGCCAGGACCGGCGGGTGCGCTCCGCGCGGGTGCCCATCACCGCCCGCGTGGTGGCAGACATGCTCACCGTCGTCGGGGTCAACCGCCTGCTCACCATGGACCTGCACTCCGACCAGATCCAGGGCTTCTTCGACATCCCGGTGGACAACATCTATTCCACCCCCATCCTGATGGGCGACATCTGGAAGCAGAGCTACGACAACCTCATGGTGGTCTCGCCGGACGTCGGCGGCGTGGTGCGTGCCCGCGCGGTGGCCAAGCGTCTGGACTGCGATCTCGCCATCATCGACAAGCGCCGGCCCAAACCCAACGTGGCCAAGGTGATGCACATCATCGGCGATGTGAAAGATCGCACCTGCATCATCATGGACGACATGGTGGACACCGCCAACACCCTGTGCGAGGCCGCCGCCGCCCTGAAGGCGCACGACGCCCGGCGCGTGGTCGCCTATATCACGCACCCGGTCCTGTCGGGCAGCGCCGTGGAGCGCATCAACCACTCCCAGCTCGACGAGCTGGTGGTGACCGACACCATCCCCCTGCGCGAGGATGCCCGGCAGTGCGGCCGCATCCGCGTGCTGACAGTGGCCGAGCTGCTGGCCGAGACCATACGCCGCATCAGCAACGAGGATTCCGTGAGTTCTTTGTTCATGGAATAGCAGGTGTCAGGTTTCAGGTTTCAGGGTTCGGAAAAGTTTGTGGCGCCGAAGGCGCCAACCGAATTGACTGACACCTGAAACCTGAACCCCGCCGCCTGGTCGCGGGCGGCCTTTCATCAACCGCAAGGAGAAGACCATGCATTTCGAAATCAATGCCACCAAGCGTGAAGCGCAGGGTACGGGTGCGAGCCGCCGCCTGCGTCGCGCCGGCCGGGTGCCCGGCATCGTCTACGGCGGCGACAAGCCGGCCCAGCCCGTATCCATCGACCACAAGGAGCTCTTCCTGGTGCTGCGCCAGGAGGCATCCCATTCCTCCGTTCTTGGCCTCAACGTGGACGGGCAGACGGAGTCGGTGCTGCTCAAAGACGTGCAGCTGCATCCCTACAAGCAGCAAATCCTGCACGTCGACTTCCAGCGTGTGGACGCCACCCACAAGGTGCACGTGAAGGTGCCGCTGCACTTCCTCAACGGCGACATCGCCCCGGGGGTCAAGCTGCAGGGCGGGGTGCTCAGCCACGTGATGAACGAGGTGGAGGTGGTCTGTCTGCCCAAGGACCTGCCCGAATACATCGAGGTGGACCTCAAGGATCTGAGCGCGGGTCACTCGCTGCACCTGTCCCACCTCAAGCTGCCGCCGGGTGTGGGGCTGCCCCTGCTCGCGCGCGGCGAGGACCCCACCGTGGCCACCATCCTGGGTGCCAAGGCCGAGGAAGCTGGCGCGGCCGAAGAGGGCGGGCCCGCCACCTGAGGTCGCGCCGCTGCATGCAGGCCGCCCCGCGCTTGGTGGTCGGCCTCGGCAACCCCGGGGCCGAATACGCTGAAACCCGGCACAACGCCGGGTTTTGGTTTTGTGAGCGACTGTCTGGCCGGCTGAGCTTGACCATGGGACGGGAGAGCCGTTTCCACGGTCTGGTTGGCCACGAGCGCGGGGCCGGCGTGTGGCTGCTCCTGCCCCAGACCTACATGAACCGCTCGGGCCAGGCGGTGGGCGCGCTCGCCCGCTTCTACCGCATCCTGCCGGGGGAGATCCTGGTGGTGCACGACGAGCTGGACATCCCGCCCGGCCAGCTGCGGCTCAAGTTCGGCGGGGGCTCGGGCGGTCACAACGGCCTCAAGGACATCACCGCCCACCTGGGCACGCAGGACTACTGGCGGCTGCGGATAGGCATCGGCCACCCGGGCGACCGCAATAGCGTGGTCGACTACGTGCTCAAGCCTCCCCGACGCGAAGAGCGGGACGCCATCGATGCCGCCATCGAGCGCGCCCTCGATCTGTGGCCGCTGATCGCCAGGGGGGAGTGGAACGCCGCCATCCAGCGGGCCAACACCAGGATAAGCCCCCCCTCTCCACCCAACCCTTCACCGGATCGATCATGAGTCTCAAATGCGGCATCGTCGGTTTGCCCAACGTCGGCAAGTCCACCCTGTTCAATGCGCTCACCCGTGCGGGCATTGCCGCCGAAAACTACCCCTTCTGCACCATAGAGCCCAACGTGGGCGTGGTGGAGGTGCCTGACCCCCGTCTGCAGAAGCTCGCGCAGATCGTCAAGCCCCAGCGGGTCGTGCCGGCCATCGTCGAATTCGTCGACATCGCCGGACTGGTGGCGGGGGCGTCCAAGGGCGAGGGACTGGGCAATCAGTTCCTGGCCAACATCCGGGAGACGGACGCCATCGCCCATGTGGTGCGCTGTTTCGAGAACGAGAATGTGGTGCACGTGGCGGGCCGGGTGGATCCGGTGTCGGACATCGAGGTGATCAATACCGAGCTGGCCCTCGCCGACATGGCCACCGTCGAAAAGGCCCTGGCGCGTCACGCCAAGGTGGCGCGGGCCGGGGGCGACAAGGAGGCGCAGCGCCTGGTGGCGGTGCTGGAAAAGGCCCTGCAGGGGCTCAACGCGGGGCGGCCTGTGCGCGCGCTGGATCTCTACGACGAGGAGCGGGCCCTGCTCAAGCCGCTCTTCCTGCTCACCGTCAAGCCCACCATGTATGTGGCCAACGTCGATGAGCAGGGTCTCAAGGGCAATCCCTTGCTAGAGCGGGTGCAGGCCTACGCGGCCGCCGAGGGCGCGCCGGTGGTGCCGGTCTGCGCCGCCCTGGAGGCGGAGATCGTCGACCTCGATGACGAGGAGAAGGCGGTGTTCCTCGAGGACCTGGGGCTCGCCGAGCCGGGGCTCAACCGCGTCATACGCGCCGCCTACGACCTGTTGGGCCTGCAGACCTTCTTCACCGCCGGGCCGAAGGAGGTGCGGGCATGGACCATACACAAGGGCGACACTGCGCCCCAGGCCGCCGGGGTGATCCACAGCGATTTCGAAAAGGGCTTCATCCGTGCGCAGACCATCGCCTACGAGGATTTCATCGCCTGCGGTGGAGAACAGGGCGCCAAGGAGGCCGGCAAGCTGCGCGCCGAGGGGCGGGACTACGTAGTCAAGAACGGGGACGTGATGAATTTCCTGTTCAACGTCTGAGCGCGGCCTGAGGAGGCTGTGGCTGGAACGGCGTTGACAAGACGTTGGACCATTAGCATAATGCCCTGCTTTCGCGGAGGGGTTCCCGAGCGGTCAAAGGGAGCAGACTGTAAATCTGCCGGCACTGCCTTCGAAGGTTCGAATCCTTCCCCCTCCACCAGGATCGAGTACATGAGCGGGTAGCGTCGCTGACTCGCCGTGGCGGTGCAAGCGGTTCGGTAACGGATGAAACATGGCCGTTGGACGTGGCCGAAGGCGGGTGTAGTTCAATGGTAGAACCTCAGCCTTCCAAGCTGATGACGTGGGTTCGATTCCCATCACCCGCTCCAGATTGAGAGGCAGGGCAAAGCAGGTGACGTGCAGAATTCCGCCCATGTGGCTCAGTGGTAGAGCACTCCCTTGGTAAGGGAGAGGTCGCGCGTTCGATCCGCGCCATGGGCACCAGGTTGTATAGTGCCGAGTTTGTTGAAATTGGGTGAACCTTTAGCGCTGAGGGGTAGAGCAAAATGGCCAAGGAAAAGTTTGAGCGTACGAAACCGCACGTGAATGTGGGGACGATTGGGCACGTGGACCATGGCAAGACGACGCTGACGGCGGCGATCACGACGATTTTGTCGAAGAAGTACGGCGGCATGGCGAAGAAGTACGACGAGATCGACTCGGCGCCGGAAGAGAAGGCGCGGGGTATCACCATCAACACGGCGCACGTTGAATACGAGACGGCGAACCGGCACTATGCGCACGTCGACTGCCCCGGTCACGCCGACTATGTGAAGAACATGATCACCGGGGCGGCGCAGATGGACGGCGCGATTCTGGTGGTCAGCGCGGCCGACGGCCCGATGCCGCAGACGCGCGAGCACATCCTGCTGGCGCGTCAGGTGGGCGTGCCCTACATCATCGTCTACATGAACAAGGCCGACATGGTGGACGATGCCGAGCTGCTGGAGCTCGTCGAGATGGAAGTGCGCGAGCTGCTCTCCAAGTACGACTTTCCTGGCGACGACATTCCCATCATCATCGGCAGCGCGCTCAAGGCGCTCGAAGGCGACGGTTCCGACATTGGCGAGGGGTCCATTCTGAAGCTGGCCGAAGCGCTCGACAGCTACATTCCGACGCCGGAGCGAGCGGTGGACAAGCCCTTCCTGATGCCGATCGAAGACGTCTTCTCCATCTCCGGGCGAGGCACGGTGGTGACGGGTCGGGTCGAGCGCGGGGTGGTCAAGGTGGGCGACGAGGTCGAGATCGTCGGCATCCGGCCGACGCAGAAGACCACCTGCACCGGCGTGGAGATGTTCCGGAAGCTGCTCGACCAGGGGCAGGCGGGCGACAACGTCGGTGTGCTGCTGCGCGGCACCAAGCGCGAGGAAGTCGAGCGTGGTCAGGTGCTGGCCAAGCCTGGGACGATCACGCCGCACACCAAGTTCACGGCCGAGATCTACGTGCTGTCCAAGGAAGAGGGTGGTCGGCACACGCCGTTTTTCAACGGCTACCGGCCGCAGTTTTACTTCCGCACCACGGACGTGACGGGGTCGATCGAGCTGCCGGCGGGCACGGAGATGGTGATGCCTGGGGACAACGTGGCGATCACGGTGAGCCTCATTGCGCCGATCGCCATGGAAGAGGGCCTGCGCTTTGCCATCCGCGAGGGCGGCCGCACCGTCGGCGCCGGCGTGGTGGCGAAGATCATCGAGTAAGGATTCTTTATCGAAAGAGCAAGTATCGGGGCGTCCCCGGCGCGGGACGCCTTGGTTTCTCTGCCGCAGGGGCATAGCTCAATTGGCAGAGCGTCGGTCTCCAAAACCGAAGGTTGGGGGTTCGAGACCCTCTGCCCCTGCCATCCACGAATGACTGGATAAGCATGGCCGACAACATCAAGCTCCTGGTCGCGGCGTTGCTCGCGGCGGCCGGTGTGGCGGGCTTTTACCTGCTTGCCGACAGTCCGACCGTGCTGCGTGTGCTCGCGGTCCTGGCCGGGCTTGCGGCGGCCGCCGTCGTCGTCTACTACACGGCGCCGGGCAGGCAGTTCGTGCTTTTCGCCGGCGAGGCCCGCGACGAGGCGCGCAAGGTGGTGTGGCCCACCCGCAAGGAGACCATGCAGATGACCGGGGTGGTCATCCTGTTCGTGATCGTCATGGCCCTGTTTCTGTGGCTGGTGGATGGGGCCTTGTTCTGGGTGGTGAAGACCCTCATGGGCAGGAGTGAATGATGGCGATGCAGTGGTACGTGGTGCATGCCTATTCGGGTTTCGAGAAGAGCGTGCAGCGTGCGCTCAAGGAGCGTATCGAACGCGCCGGCATGCAGGACAAGTTCGGCGAGATCCTGGTGCCCGTGGAGGAGGTCGTCGAAATGAAGGGCGGCCAGAAGAGCGTCACCGAACGCAAATTCTTCCCCGGCTATGTCCTGGTGCAGATGGAAATGGACGATGCCACCTGGCATCTGGTGAAGAGCACGCCCAAGGTCACCGGTTTCGTCGGCGGCACCGCCACCAAGCCTTCACCCATCAGCGAGCGGGAGGTGCAGGCCATCCTGCAGCAGATCCAGGAGGGCGTCGAGAAACCGCGGCCCAAGGTGCTCTATGAGCCGGGCGAGCTGGTGCGCATCATCGACGGTCCGTTCAGCGACTTCAATGGGTCGGTGGAAGAGGTCAATTACGAAAAGAACAAGCTGCGGGTGTCGGTGACCATCTTCGGTCGCGCCACCCCGGTGGAATTGGATTTTTCCCAGGTGGAGAAGGCCTGAATGGGCCTCGTGGTCGTACGACCCAGCCGCCTGCGCCGGGAGGGCCCGGCACGAGGAGCGCCAGTAGGCAGCGAGATCTGCTGAACGTGCGTTAGGACTCACCAACGATAGGAGCCAGTCATGGCGAAGAAAGTAGTCGGCTACATCAAGCTGCAAGTGCCGGCGGGCAAGGCCAATCCCTCGCCGCCCATCGGGCCCGCGCTCGGTCAGCGGGGCCTGAACATCATGGAATTCTGCAAGGCCTTCAACGCCCAGACGCAGGGCATGGAGCCTGGGCTGCCCATCCCCGTGGTGATCACCGCCTACGCGGACAAGAGTTTCACCTTCATCATGAAGACGCCGCCGGCGACGGTGCTGATCAAGAAGGCCGCCGGCGTGCAAAAGGGCTCCGCCAAGCCGCACACGGACAAGGTCGGCACCATCACGCGCGCCCAGCTGGAGGAGATCGCCAAGACCAAGATGCCCGATCTGACCGCGGCGGACATGGACGCCGCCGTGCGGACCATTGCCGGCAGTGCCCGCAGCATGGGCTTGAACGTCGAGGGGGTGTGACATGGCCAAGGTCTCCAAGCGCGTCAAGGCCCTCAAGGCCAAGGTGGACCGCACCAAGCTCTACAGCGTCGACGAGGCGCTGGCCCTGGTGAAGCAGGCGGCCACCGCCAAGTTCGACGAGTCGGTCGACGTCGCCGTGAATCTGGGTGTGGACCCGAGGAAGTCGGATCAGGTCGTGCGTGGCTCGGTGGTCATGCCGCGAGGCACCGGCAAGAGCGTGCGCGTGGCCGTGTTCGCCCAGGGCGCGGCGGCGGAGGCGGCCCGGGCCGCCGGTGCGGACATCGTCGGTTTCGACGACCTCGCCGCCGAGGTCAAGGGTGGTCGCATGGACTTCGATGTGGTGATCGCCACCCCGGATGCGATGAAAGTGGTGGGGCAGCTGGGCCAGATCCTGGGTCCGCGCGGGCTCATGCCCAACCCCAAGGTGGGCACGGTCACCCCCAACGTGGCGGAGGCGGTGAAGAATGCCAAGGCGGGCCAGGTGCAATACCGGACCGACAAGGCCGGCATCATCCATGCCACCATCGGCCGCGCGTCATTCGAGGTCGAGGCCCTGCGGGAAAACCTGCAGGCCCTGCTGGAGGCGTTGAACAAGGCCAAACCGGCCAGCGCCAAGGGCATTTACATGAAAAAGGTGGCGCTCTCCAGCACCATGGGCATCGGTGTGCGGGTGGACCAGACCAGCCTGCAGATGCACCAGCAGTAAGCGAATTGGGGCCGCCTGCCCTCTTCGGGGGGCAGGCGGGTTGTCCAAGACCGTAGGGGAGTCAGGGTTCGGGATACAGGTGACAGGTTACATAACCTGACTGTGCCGAACATGGGCGCTTAATACGGGAGAACGGTCGTTGGTTTGGGGTTTCTGGACCCTGTAACCTGCAACCTGAATCCCGACCCTACGCAGACGGCGTTACCCGAAGCAGGAAAAGCATGTCGATGTTGCTCCTGAATCAGGCCGCCGGTGGGGCCCGAACCGTACGACACAACGGGCGGCGAGGGTGTGATTGACGAAAGGAGTCGGACCTTGAGTCTCAATCTTGATGACAAGAAGGCGGTCGTCGCCGAGATCAGCGCGCAGCTCGCCACGGCCCAGGCCGTGGTGGTCGCCGAATATCGCGGCGTCACCGTCACCAACATGACGGCCCTACGCAAGAAGGCCCGCGAGAGCGGCGTCTATCTGCGGGTGTTGAAGAACACCCTGGCGCGCCGGGCCGTGGCGGGTACGCCATTCGAGGGACTGGCCGGTCAGCTGACCGGTCCCCTCGCCTATGGCATCTCCGCCGATCCGGTGGCGGTGGCCAAGGTCCTGAACGATTTCGCCAAGGCCAACGACAAGTTCGTGATCAAGGCGGGCGCCATGGCCAATCGCGTGATGTCTCCCCAGGACGTCACGGCGCTGGCCAGCATGCCCAGCCGCGATGAACTGTTGGCCATGCTCATGGGCACCATGCAGGCGCCCATCGCCAAGTTCGTGCGCACGCTCAACGAAGTGCCGGGCAAATTCGTCCGCACCCTCGCGGCGCTGCGCGACGAGCGCGAGAAGCAGGCGGCGTGATCCATTCAGGCTCGACCGTATCGCTCAAGAAAACGAAGGGCCGCCCCGAGTTTTCTTGCTCCCCCTCGGGGGCGGGCTGGGCTTGGCCCGGCCCGGGGGCTCTCTAATGCAACTTTGACTTGATTTAGGAGTGCAACATGGCTTTGTCCAAAGCTGAAATCCTCGATGCCATCGCCGGCATGACCGTTCTGGAGCTCTCCGAGCTCATCAAGGACATGGAAGAGAAGTTCGGCGTGTCCGCCGCCGCCGCCACGGTGGCCGTGGCCGCCGGTCCCGCCGCGGGCGCCGCGGCCGCGCCGGCTGCCGAAGAGAAGACCGAGTTCGACGTGATCCTGGCCGCCGCCGGCGCCAACAAGGTGAACGTGATCAAGGTCGTGCGTGCCATCACCGGCCTGGGCCTAAAAGAGGCCAAGGACCTGGTGGACGGCGCACCCAAGCCGGTGAAGGAAGGCGTGCCCAAGGCCGAGGCCGAGGACATCAAGAAGCAGCTCACCGAAGCTGGCGCCACCGTCGAGATCAAGTAATCCCGGCGTGTCGGGGCACATTGCCTGTGGCTTGGCTGGCGGCCTTCCGGCCGCCAGCCTTTACGCATTTGAGGCGTCAGCGCTGAGGGATCCGCGGTTTATCCGATCCTGATCCCTGACCCCTGACACCTGACCTCTGGAGAGACGGAGCCGTCATGAGCTACACATTCGCCGAGAAAAAACGCATCCGGAAGAGTTTTGCCAAGCGCGCGAGCGTCCTGCCGGTACCCTACCTGCTGACCACCCAGATCGACTCCTATCGGGGGTTCCTGCAGGAGGACGTGCCCGCCGACCAGCGCCGCGATGTCGGCCTGCAGGCGGCGTTCAAGTCCATCTTCCCGATCGTCAGCCACAGCGGCAATGCGCGGCTCGAGTACGTCACCTACAGTCTCGGCCAGCCGGTCTTCGACATCGTCGAGTGCCAGCAGCGCGGCCTGACCTACGCCGCCAGCCTGCGCGCCAAGGTGCGTCTGGTGATCCTGGACCGGGAGGCGAGCAAGGAGAAGATCAAGGAGGTCAAGGAGCAGGAGGTCTACATGGGCGAGATCCCGCTCATGACCCCGAACGGCTCCTTCATCGTCAACGGCACCGAGCGGGTCATCGTCTCCCAGCTGCACCGCTCGCCCGGCGTGTTCTTCGAGCACGACCGGGGCAAGACCCATTCCTCGGGCAAGCTGCTCTTTTCCGCCCGCATCATCCCCTACCGCGGCTCCTGGCTGGATTTCGAATTCGACCCCAAGGACATCGTCTACTTCCGGGTCGACCGCCGGCGCAAGATGCCGGTGACCACGCTGCTCAAGGCCCTGGGCTACACGCCGGAGCAGATCCTGGCCGAATTCTTCGAGTTCGACGTCTTCCACCTCACCAAGAAGGGCTTCGAATTCGAACTCAAGCCCGAACGGCTCAAGGGCGAGGTGGCCCGCTTCGACATCGTGGCCAAGGACGGCACTGTCGTGGTGGCCCGCGACAAGCGCATCACGGCACGGCACATCCGTGACCTGGAGGCGGCCGGCATCAAGAAGCTGACGGTTAACGGCGACTTCCTGCTCGGCCGCGTGCTGGCCCGCAACGTGGTCGACAAGGAGACCGGCGAGGTCATCGCCCGGGCCAATGAGGAAATCACGGAGGGCGTGCTCGAGGCGCTACAGGCGGCGAAGGTGACCAAGTTCGAGACCCTCTATACCAACGAGCTGGACCACGGTCCCTACATCTCGCAGACCCTGGCGATCGACGAGACCGCCGACCAATGGACCGCCCGTGTGGCCATCTACCGCATGATGCGCCCCGGCGAGCCGCCCACCGAGGACGCCGTGGAGGCGCTGTTCCAGCGGCTGTTCTTCAGCGAGGAGTCCTACGACCTGTCCAAGGTCGGGCGCATGAAGTTCAACCGCCGCATCGGCCGAACCGAACTGACCGGGCCTGGCACGCTGAGCAAGGAAGACATCGTTGCGGTGATCAAGATCCTGGTCGAGCTGCGCAACGGACGCAACGAGGTGGACGACATCGACCACCTTGGCAACCGGCGCGTGCGCGCGGTGGGGGAGCTGGCCGAGAACCAGTTCCGGGCGGGACTCGTGCGCGTCGAGCGCGCCGTGCGCGAGCGCCTGTCCCAGGCCGAGAGCGAGAACCTGATGCCGCACGACCTGATCAATGCGAAACCGATCTCGGCGGCGATCAAGGAGTTCTTCGGCTCCTCCCAGCTTTCCCAGTTCATGGACCAGACCAACCCGCTGTCCGAGATCACGCACAAGCGGCGCATCTCCGCGCTGGGCCCCGGCGGGCTGACGCGCGAGCGGGCGGGCTTCGAGGTGCGCGACGTGCACCCCACCCACTATGGGCGCGTGTGCCCGATCGAGACGCCGGAAGGCCCCAACATCGGGCTCATCAACTCGCTCGCCTTGTATGCCCGCACCAATGAATACGGCTTCATCGAGACGCCCTATCGCAAGGTGGTCGACGGGCGGGTCACCGACGAGATCGAATACCTCTCCGCCATCGAGGAGGGGCAGTACGTCATCGCCCAGGCCAACACCCCGCTCGATGCGCAGGGGCGTTTCGTCGACGACCTGGTGTCCTGCCGGCACAAGAACGAATTCACCCTGTCCACGCCGGACCGCATCCAATACATGGACGTCGCCCCCTCGCAGATCGTGTCGGTGGCGGCCTCCCTCATCCCCTTCCTCGAACATGACGACGCCAACCGGGCGCTGATGGGCTCCAACATGCAGCGCCAGGCCGTGCCCTGCCTGCGACCCGACAAGCCTCTGGTCGGCACTGGCGTGGAACGCACCGCCGCGGTCGACTCCGGCACCGTCGTCAAGGCCCGGCGCGGCGGCGTGGTTGACTACGTCGACGCCAGCCGGATCGTGGTCCGGGTCAACGACGAAGAGACCGCGGCCGGCGAGGTGGGGGTGGACATCTATACGCTCACCAAGTACATGCGGTCCAACCAGAACACCAACATCAACCAGCGCCCGCTGGTGAAGGTGGGCGACCGCATCGCCCGCGGCGACGTGGTGGCCGACGGTGCCTCCACCGACAAGGGCGAGCTCGCCCTGGGACAGAACATGCTGGTCGCCTTCATGCCCTGGAACGGCTACAACTTCGAGGACTCCATCCTGATCTCCGAGCGGGTGGTGGCGGAGGACCGCTACACCTCCATCCACATCGAGGAACTCTCGGTGGTGGCGCGCGACACCAAGCTCGGCCCCGAGGAGATCACGCGCGACATCTCCAGCCTGTCGCAGGCCCAGCTCGCCCGCTTGGACGAGGCCGGCATCGTGCACATCGGCGCCGAGGTGCAGGCGGGCGACGTGCTGGTGGGCAAGGTCACGCCCAAGGGCGAGACACAGCTTACCCCGGAGGAGAAGCTGCTGCGCGCCATCTTCGGCGAGAAGGCGAGCGACGTGAAGGACACCTCGCTCAAGGTGCCCACCGGCATGAGCGGCACGGTGATCGATGTGCAGGTCTTCACCCGCGAGGGCATCGAGCGCGACAGCCGCGCCAACCAGATCATCGACGACATGCTGCGCAAGTATCAGAAGGACCTCGCCGACCAGATGCGCATCGTCGAGAACGACGCCTTTGCCCGCATGAAGAAGCTGCTCGTCGGCAAGATCGCCAAGGGCGGGCCGAAAAAGCTGGCCAAGGGCGCGACCATCACCGAGGACTATCTGGATTCGGTCAATCCGCACGACTGGTTCGACATCCGTGTCGAGGACGAGGAGGTCTCGCGCCAGATGGAGGGCATCAAGGACGGTCTGGACAAGGTGCGCGTGCAATTCGACGCCATGCTGGAGAACAAGAAGAAGAAGCTCACCTCGGGCGACGAGTTGCCGCCGGGCGTGATCAAGATGGTCAAGGTCTATCTGGCCGTCAAACGCCGCCTGCAGCCGGGGGACAAGATGGCCGGCCGGCACGGCAACAAGGGCGTGGTGTCCAAGATCGTGCCGGTGGAGGACATGCCCTTCATGGCCGACGGCACGCCGGTGGACATCGTGTTGAACCCCCTGGGGGTGCCCTCGCGGATGAACGTGGGGCAGATCCTGGAGACGCATCTGGGCTGGGCGGCCAAGGGTCTGGGCTTGAGGATAGGCGAGATGCTCGACCGGCAGGCCAATGCCCGGGAGGTGCGCCAGTTCCTGGACAAGATCTACAACAGATCCGGCAAGGAGGAAGACCTCGACGCGCTCACCGACGCGGAGATCCTCGAGATGGCCGGCAACCTGCGTGGCGGGGTGCCTTTCGCCACGCCCGTGTTCGACGGGGCGAACGAGGACGAGATCCGCGCCATGCTGGACCTCGCCTATCCGGACGACGATCCGCGCACCCAGCGGCTCGGCTTCACCTCCGGCAAGACCCAGGTGCGCCTGTACGACGGCCGCAGCGGCGAGCCCTTCGATCGGCCGGTCACCGTCGGCTACATGCACATCCTGAAGCTGCACCACCTGGTCGACGACAAGATGCATGCGCGTTCGACCGGACCCTACTCCCTGGTCACCCAGCAGCCCCTGGGCGGCAAGGCGCAGTTCGGCGGCCAGCGCTTCGGCGAGATGGAGGTGTGGGCCCTGGAGGCCTATGGGGCGGCCTACACGCTGCAGGAGATGCTCACCGTCAAGTCCGACGACGTCACCGGCCGCACCAAGGTGTACGAGAACATCGTCAAGGGCGAACACAAGATCGACGCCGGCATGCCGGAGTCCTTCAACGTGCTGGTGAAGGAGATCCGCTCGCTCGCCATCGACATCGATCTGGAACGGTACTAGGGGTCAGGGTTCAGGTTACAGGGTTCAGGTTACAGGTTAGGGTTTTGAGGTTTTTTTGATTGTCTGGGGCGAAGACAGGTATGGGAATGCGGTTGGGTTTTACTGTTTCCCATCACCTGTTCCCTGTCCTCTGACACGACACGGAGTGTCACATGAAAGCGTTGCTCGATCTATTCAAACAGGTCACCCAGGAAGAGGAATTCGACGCCATCAAGATCGGCCTGGCCTCGCCGGAGAAGATCCGCGCCTGGTCCTACGGCGAGGTGAAGAAGCCCGAGACCATCAACTACCGCACCTTCAAGCCCGAGCGCGACGGCCTGTTCTGTGCCCGCATCTTCGGCCCGGTGAAGGACTATGAATGCCTGTGCGGCAAGTACAAGCGGCTCAAGCACCGCGGCGTGATCTGCGAGAAGTGCGGCGTCGAGGTGACGCTGTCCAAGGTGCGCCGCGAGCGCATGGGCCACATCGAGCTGGCCTCCCCGGTCGCCCACATCTGGTTCCTCAAGAGTCTGCCCAGCCGCCTGGGCATGGTGCTGGACATGACCCTGCGCGACATCGAGCGGGTGCTCTACTTCGAGGCCTATGTGGTCACCGAGCCCGGCATGACGCCGCTCAAGCGCTGCCAGCTCCTGACCGAGGACGACTACCTGGCCAAGGTCGAGGAATACGGCGACGAGTTCAAGGCCGGCATGGGGGCCGAGGGCATCCGCGACCTGCTCCGCGGCATGGATCTGGCGAGCGAGGTGGAGCTGCTTCGCCGCGAGCTGGAAAAGACCAGTTCAGAGACCAAGATCAAGAAGATCGCCAAGCGGCTGAAGGTCCTGGAGGCCTTCCAGAAGTCCGGCATCCGCCCGGACTGGATGATCCTGGAAGTGCTGCCGGTGCTGCCGCCGGAGCTCAGGCCGCTGGTGCCGCTCGATGGTGGCCGCTTCGCCACCTCCGATCTCAACGACCTCTACCGCCGCGTGATCAACCGCAACAACCGCCTGAAGCGCCTGCTCGAACTCAAGGCGCCCGAGATCATCGTGCGCAACGAAAAGCGCATGTTGCAGGAGGCGGTCGATTCCCTGCTCGACAACGGCCGCCGCGGCAAGGCCATGACCGGCGCCAACAAGCGTCCCCTGAAGTCGCTCGCCGACATGATCAAGGGCAAGGGTGGCCGCTTCCGGCAAAACCTCCTGGGCAAGCGGGTCGATTACTCCGGTCGCTCCGTGATCGTGGTGGGGCCGACCTTGAAGCTGCACCAGTGCGGGCTGCCCAAGCTGATGGCCCTTGAACTGTTCAAGCCCTTCATCTTCCACAAGCTGGAGGTGATGGGGCTCGCCACCACCATCAAGCAGGCCAAGAAGATGGTCGAGGCCCAGGAGCCGGTGGTGTGGGACATCCTGGAGGAAGTCATCCGCGAGCACCCGGTGCTGCTCAACCGCGCCCCCACCCTACACCGCTTGGGAATCCAGTCCTTCGAGCCGGTGCTGATCGAGGGCAAGGCGATCCAGTTGCACCCCCTGGTGTGTACCGCCTTCAACGCCGACTTCGACGGCGACCAGATGGCGGTGCACGTGCCGTTGAGCCTGGAGGCCCAGCTCGAGGCGAGGACGCTCATGCTGTCCTCCAACAACGTGCTCTCGCCGGCCAACGGCGACCCCATCATCGTGCCCTCCCAGGACATCGTGCTGGGGCTCTACTACATGACCCGGGAGCGCATCAACGCCAAGGGCGAGGGCATGATCCTCGCCGACACGGACGAGCTGCGACGGGCCTGGCTGTCCGGGGTGGTGGACATCAACGCCAAGGTCGTGGTGCGCATCCGGGAGCGCGTCTATGACGAGGTGGGCGATCTGGTCACACGCGTCAACCGCTACGAGACGGTGGCGGGGCGGGCCATGCTGTCCGACATCCTGCCGCCCGGCCTGGACTTCGGCCACGTCAACAAGGTGCTGAAGAAGAAGGAGATCTCCAAGCTCATCAATGCCGCCTTCCGCAAGTGCGGCCTGAAGCAGACCGTGATCTTCGCCGACAAGCTGATGTACACCGGCTTCTCCATGGCGGCCAAGGGCGGCATCTCCATCTGCATGCAGGACATGCTCATGCCGCCGCAGAAGGCCGACATCCTGGCCGCGGCGGAGCGGGAGGTGAAGGAGATCGAGGCCCAGTACACCTCGGGACTCGTCACCCAGGGCGAGCGCTACAACAAGGTGGTCGACATCTGGGGCCAGGCGGGCGACCGCGTGGCCAAGGCGATGATGGAACAGCTCTCCACCGAGACCGTGCTCGACCGCGAGGGCAAACCGGTCAAGCAGGAGTCCTTCAACTCCATCTACATGATGGCCGACTCCGGCGCGCGCGGTTCCGCCGCCCAGATCCGGCAGCTGGCCGGCATGCGGGGCCTCATGGCCAAGCCGGACGGCTCCATCATCGAAACGCCCATCACCGCCAACTTCCGCGAGGGCCTGAACGTCCTGCAGTACTTCATCTCCACGCACGGCGCGCGCAAGGGGCTGGCGGACACGGCGCTCAAGACCGCCAACTCCGGCTATCTCACCCGTCGCCTGGTGGACGTCACCCAGGATCTGGTCATCACCGAGGAGGATTGCGGTACCACCAACGGCATGGTCATGCGTGCCCTGGTCGAGGGCGGCGACGTGGTCGAACCGCTGCGCGACCGCATCCTGGGCCGGGTCGCCGCGCTCGACGTGGCGCATCCGGACACCGGCGAGGCGGTCATCGCGGCGGGCACCCTGCTCGACGAGGCCAGGGTTGACCTGATCGAGCAGCTCGGCGTCGAGGAGGTCAAGGTGCGCACGCCCTTGACCTGTGACACCCGCTGGGGCCTGTGCGCCAAGTGCTACGGACGCGACCTCGGGCGGGGCCACCTGGTCAACGTCGGCGAGGCGGTGGGCGTGATCGCCGCCCAGTCCATCGGTGAGCCGGGCACCCAGCTCACCATGCGCACCTTCCACATCGGTGGCGCCGCCTCCCGTGCCGCCGTCGCCAACCAGGTGCAGAGCAAGGCCGCCGGCGTGGTCCGCTTCACCGCCGCCATGCGTTACGTGACCAATGTCCGTGGTGAGCAGATCGTCATCTCGCGTAACGGCGAGGCGCTGATCACCGACGAAGCGGGGCGCGAGCGCGAACGCCACAAGGTGCCCTACGGCGCCACCTTAGCCGCCCTGGACGGCACCGAGGTCAAGGCCGGGGCGGTGCTCGCCAGCTGGGATCCGCACACCCGCCCCATCATCACCGAGTATGCCGGGCGGGTGAGGTTCGAAAACGTCGAAGAGGGCGTCACCGTCGCCAAGCAGATCGACGAGGTCACGGGGCTATCTACCCTCATCGTCATCGATCCGAAACGTCGCGGCGTCTCCGCCGGCAAGGGGTTGCGCCCGCAGGTCAGGCTCATGGCCGCGGACGGCTCCGAGGTCAAGGTGGCCGGTACCGAGACGCCGGTGTCCATCACCTTCCAGATCGGCGCCATCATCACCGTGAAGGACGGTCAGGAGGTGGGGGTGGGCGATGTGCTGGCGAGGATCCCGCTGGAGACGACCAAGACGCGCGACATCACCGGGGGCCTGCCGCGGGTGGCCGAGCTGTTCGAGGCGCGCAGTCCCAAGGACGCCGGCATGCTGGCCGAGGTCACCGGGACGGTCTCCTTCGGCAAGGACACCAAGGGCAAGCAGCGCCTGGTGATCACGGACTTCGACGGGATGGCCCACGAGTACCTGATCCCCAAGGACAAGCACGTCACCGTGCACGATGGCCAGGTGGTGCAGAAGGGCGAGGCCATCGTCGACGGCCCGGCCGACCCGCACGACATCCTGCGCCTGCAGGGGGTGGAAGCGCTGGCGCGCTACGTCATCGACGAGGTGCAGGACGTCTATCGGCTGCAGGGCGTGAAGATCAACGACAAGCACATCGAGGTGGTCGTGCGCCAGATGCTGCGCCGGGTCAACGTGCTCGACGCCGGCGACACCCGCTTCATCCCCGGCGAACAGGTGGAGCGCTCCGAGGTGCTCGAGGAGAACGACCGCATGGTGGCGGAGGGCAAGCGTCCGGCGACCTACGAGAACCTCCTGCTGGGCATCACCAAGGCCTCGCTGTCGACCGATTCCTTCATCTCGGCGGCCTCCTTCCAGGAGACCACCCGGGTGCTGACCGAGGCCGCCATCATGGCCAAGAAGGACGACTTGCGCGGCCTCAAGGAGAACGTCATCGTCGGCCGGCTCATCCCGGCGGGTACCGGCATGGCCTACCACCGCGTGCGTCGCCGTCAGGCCCAGGAGGAGGCCGAGGCGCAGATGGAGGCGGCGGAGGCCGTGTTCGAGCAATCCGCGGCCGATCCGGAGGCTTGACAGCCGGTCGGCCACTCCATACACTTCATAGTCTTTTCGACGGCCCGCCTCGGCGGGCCGTGTTGCCCGTGGACACGGCCCGTGCATGGGTCTGCGCTGGCGTTACGGAATCCATACAGATCAGGAACACATCAGGAACCTAATCGATGCCTACCATCAACCAACTGGTGCGGAAGCCGCGCAAGGCTCCCGTCGAAAAGAGCAAGGTGCCGGCCATGGAGTCATGCCCGCAGAAACGCGGCGTGTGCACGCGGGTCTACACCACCACGCCGAAGAAGCCCAACTCGGCGCTGCGCAAGGTGGCGAAGGTGCGCCTGTCCAACGGCTACGAGGTGATCGGCTATATCGGCGGCGAGGGTCACAACCTGCAGGAGCACTCGGTGGTGCTGGTGCGCGGCGGACGGGTCAAGGATCTGCCGGGCGTGCGCTACCACATCGTGCGCGGCAGCTTGGACACCCAGGGTGTGAAGGACCGCAAGCAGGGCCGCTCCAAGTACGGTGCCAAGCGGGCGAAGGCCGGTAAATAACCCCGGCCAAGATCATCCAGGAGTACCAACATGCCCCGTCGTCGCGAAGTCCCCAAGCGTGAAATCCTGCCCGATCCGAAATTCGGCAGCCAGGAAGTCGCCAAATTCATGAACGTGATCATGACCAGCGGCAAGAAGGCCGTGGCCGAGCGCATCGTCTATGGTGCCTTCGAGCAGATCGAGAAAAAGAGCGGCAAAAACCCGCTGGAGGTGTTCGCCACCGCTCTGGCCAACATCAAGCCGGTGGTCGAGGTGAAGTCCCGCCGGGTGGGCGGCGCCAACTACCAGGTCCCGGTCGAGGTGCGCCCCTCCCGACGCTCCGCGCTCGCCATGCGCTGGCTCAAGGAGGCGGCGCGCAAGCGCGGCGAGAAGTCCATGGGTCAGCGGCTGGCCGGCGAACTGATGGATGCCGCCGAAGGCCGCGGCGGCGCGATGAAGAAGCGCGAGGAAGTACACCGCATGGCCGAGGCCAACAAGGCCTTCTCACACTTCCGCTTCTAGACACGAGACAAAGGCAGGTCAACGTGGCACGCAAGACCCCCATCGAGCGCTACCGGAACATCGGTATCTCCGCGCACATCGACGCCGGCAAGACCACCACCACCGAGCGCATCCTGTACTACACGGGTGTGTCGCACAAGATCGGCGAGGTGCACGACGGCGCGGCGACCATGGACTGGATGGAGCAGGAGCAGGAGCGCGGCATCACCATCACCTCCGCGGCCACCACCTGCTTCTGGAAGGGCATGGACCAGTCCCATCCCGAGCACCGCATCAACATCATCGACACGCCGGGGCACGTGGACTTCACCATCGAGGTGGAGCGCTCCATGCGCGTGCTGGACGGCGCCTGCATGGTCTACTGCGCCGTGGGTGGCGTGCAGCCCCAGTCCGAGACCGTCTGGCGCCAGGCCAACAAGTACAAGGTGCCGCGCTTGGCCTTCGTCAACAAGATGGACCGCTCGGGCGCCAACTTCTTCAAGGTCTACGAGCAGATGCGCTCGCGCCTCAAGGCCAACCCCGTGCCCATCCAGGTGCCCATCGGCGCCGAGGACAAGTTCCAGGGTGTGGTCGATCTCGTCAAGATGAAGGCCATCCTCTGGGACGAGGCCTCCCAGGGCATGAAATTCGAGTATCGCGACATCCCCGCCGACCTGGTGGACACCTGCCGGGAGTGGCGCGAGAAGATGGTCGAGGCCGCCGCCGAGGCCAACGAGGAGCTGATGAACAAGTACCTCGAAGAGGGCGACCTCTCCGGGGCCGAGATCAAGTCGGCGCTACGCGCCCGCACCATCGCCGGCGAGATCGTGCCCATGCTGTGCGGCTCCGCCTTCAAGAACAAGGGCGTGCAGGCCATGCTCGATGCCGTCATCGACTACCTGCCCTCGCCGGCAGACATCCCACCCGTCAAGGGCGAGCTGGATGACGGCAGCGAGGCCGAGCGTCGCGCGAGCGACGACGAGCCCTTCGCCGCGCTCGCCTTCAAGATCATGACCGACCCCTACGTCGGCCAGCTCACCTTCTTCCGGGTCTATTCCGGCGTGGTGACCTCGGGCGACACCGTCTACAACTCGGTCAAGGGCAAGAAGGAGCGCATCGGCCGCATCCTGCAGATGCATGCCAACAACCGGGAAGAGATCAAGGAGGTGCGCGCCGGTGACATCGCCGCGGCAGTGGGCCTCAAGGAGGCCATCACCGGCGATACCATGTGCAGCGTCGACAAGCCGATCATCCTCGAGCGCATGGAGTTCCCCGAGCCGGTGATCCACGTGGCGGTGGAGCCCAAGACCAAGGCCGACCAGGAGAAGATGGGCCTCGCGCTCAACCGCCTTGCCCAGGAGGACCCCTCCTTCCGCGTGCGCACCGACGAGGAATCGGGGCAGACCATCATCTCCGGCATGGGCGAGTTGCACCTGGAGATCATCGTCGACCGCATGAAGCGGGAATTCGGCGTCGAGGCCAACGTCGGCGCGCCCCAGGTGGCCTACCGCGAGGCGATCAAGAAGGCGGTGGAGAGCGAGGGCAAGTTCGTCAAGCAGTCCGGCGGCAAGGGCCAGTACGGCCACGTCTGGCTCAGGCTGGAACCGAACGAGCCGGGCAAGGGCTACGAGTTCATCGATGCCATCAAGGGTGGGGTGGTGCCGCGCGAATACATCCCTGCCGTGGACAAGGGCGTGCAAGACGCCTTGAACAATGGTGTGCTGGCCGGCTTCCCAGTGGTGGACGTGAAGGTCACCCTGTTCGACGGCTCCTATCACGAGGTGGACTCCTCCGAGCAGGCCTTCAAGATGGCCGCCATCATGGGCTTCAAGGATGGCATGCGCAAGGCCTCCCCCACCCTCCTGGAACCCATGATGGCCGTCGAGGTGGAGACACCCGAAGACTACATGGGCGACGTGATGGGCGATCTCAACCGCCGGCGCGGCATCATCCAGGGCATGGAAGACCTGCCGGGTGGCAAGGTCATCAAGGCCGAGGTGCCGCTGGCCGAGATGTTCGGCTACTCCACGGATCTGCGTTCCATGTCCCAGGGGCGCGCCACCTATTCCATGGAATTCAAGCACTACGCCGAGGCGCCCAAGAACGTGGCGGAAGCCGTGATCAACAGCAAGAAGTGACGCGAGGGAATCGAAATGGCCAAGGAAAAGTTTGAGCGTACGAAACCGCACGTGAATGTGGGGACGATTGGGCACGTGGACCATGGCAAGACGACGCTGACGGCGGCGATCACGACGATTTTGTCGAAGAAGTACGGCGGCATGGCGAAGAAGTACGACGAGATCGACTCGGCGCCGGAAGAGAAGGCGCGGGGTATCACCATCAACACGGCGCACGTTGAATACGAGACGGCGAACCGGCACTATGCGCACGTCGACTGCCCCGGTCACGCCGACTATGTGAAGAACATGATCACCGGGGCGGCGCAGATGGACGGCGCGATTCTGGTGGTCAGCGCGGCCGACGGCCCGATGCCGCAGACGCGCGAGCACATCCTGCTGGCGCGTCAGGTGGGCGTGCCCTACATCATCGTCTACATGAACAAGGCCGACATGGTGGACGATGCCGAGCTGCTGGAGCTCGTCGAGATGGAAGTGCGCGAGCTGCTCTCCAAGTACGACTTTCCTGGCGACGACATTCCCATCATCATCGGCAGCGCGCTCAAGGCGCTCGAAGGCGACGGTTCCGACATTGGCGAGGGGTCCATTCTGAAGCTGGCCGAAGCGCTCGACAGCTACATTCCGACGCCGGAGCGAGCGGTGGACAAGCCCTTCCTGATGCCGATCGAAGACGTCTTCTCCATCTCCGGGCGAGGCACGGTGGTGACGGGTCGGGTCGAGCGCGGGGTGGTCAAGGTGGGCGACGAGGTCGAGATCGTCGGCATCCGGCCGACGCAGAAGACCACCTGCACCGGCGTGGAGATGTTCCGGAAGCTGCTCGACCAGGGGCAGGCGGGCGACAACGTCGGTGTGCTGCTGCGCGGCACCAAGCGCGAGGAAGTCGAGCGTGGTCAGGTGCTGGCCAAGCCTGGGACGATCACGCCGCACACCAAGTTCACGGCCGAGATCTACGTGCTGTCCAAGGAAGAGGGTGGTCGGCACACGCCGTTTTTCAACGGCTACCGGCCGCAGTTTTACTTCCGCACCACGGACGTGACGGGGTCGATCGAGCTGCCGGCGGGCACGGAGATGGTGATGCCTGGGGACAACGTGGCGATCACGGTGAGCCTCATTGCGCCGATCGCCATGGAAGAGGGCCTGCGCTTTGCCATCCGCGAGGGCGGCCGCACCGTCGGCGCCGGCGTGGTGGCGAAGATCATCGAGTAAG
>JBBIKZ010000022.1:0-25724 GCA_037445185.1 Hydrogenophilales bacterium
GAACGCCCGCTGGGAGGTCATCCGCGACCTCTACAGCATCTGTCTGCGCATCCAGGCCGACAAGGAGCTGGCCGCCTCAGCGGGCATACGCGAGGGCCTCACGCCGGAGGAAATCCTGGACATCAAGCTCTACGGCTTCGTCACCGAGCGCACCAAGGCCGGCTTGCATCAACGCACCCTGGCGAGCAGCCGTCCCGATGTCTACGAGCGCTGGCCGCTGGAGGACCTGAGCGAGCACGGGGCGGGCACCCTGATGCGCATCGACGACAGCGACTGGCTCAAGATCGGCAAGCTCGTCGCCCTGCGCCGGGACCCGGGTGACGACTGGCGCCTCGGGGTGGTGCGCCGCATCACCCGCATCGACCACGAATGGCGCAAGATCGGCATCGAGTTCATCAGCCACCGTCCACAGCTCGCCACCCTCGAGCCCGACGCGCCCTCGACCATGAGCTACAGCGTCGACGACAGCGGCCTGTTGCCGAGCTCACAGGCCAGCCTGGCCCTGCTGCTGACCTATGGCGAGGCCTCGCTCCTGCTGCTGGAGAGCGCGAAATATACCCACGGCAAGACCTATCGGCTCAAGTCGGAGGGCGAGACCCAGCACATCCGTCTCGATTCGGTCCGGGACCGGGGGGATGGCTGGCTGCTGGCGACCTACACCGTATTCGGCTGACGCCGCCGCGGCCTGCCCCGCCGCATGGCGCGACATTCGCGCCGCCAGCGATGGCGTGGGGCGGTCCCTCGCCGGGCGCTCGCCTGACGCTTCAGGCCCTGCCCGTCGCCGTCGTTGCCGGACGTCCCGCCAATGTTGACGGGACCGATGCCCGAGCGCAGGCCGCAGGCACCCTGAAGTCACCCCGCATTCCTGCCGATATAGCGCCCAGGAGGTACACCCATGAACCCTGCCAAGCCCGGCCTGCTGATCGTCGACGACGATCCCCTGATCACCGACACCCTGCATTTCGTCCTGTCGCGGGATTTCGAGGTCTTCGTGGCCGAATCCCGCGCCCAGGTCAAAAGCCTGCTCACCCAGCTGCAATCGGTGCCGCCCCTGGCCCTGGTGGACCTGGGACTGCCGCCCGCCCAGCACAAACCGGACGAGGGCTTCTCCCTCATCTCCGACCTGCTCAACCATTCCAAGACGATCAAGATCCTGGTCCTGTCGGGTCAGAACGACGAGGCCAATGCCCGTCATGCGCGCGCCCTGGGGGCCATCGACTTCATCCCCAAGCCGGCCGAGCCGGCCAGGATCAAACAGGCGCTGCTCACGGCCCTGCGATTCGACCAGGCCGAGGCGGTCGTGCCGACCACCGCGGCTGCGGTGCAGGACGACATCATCGTCGGCAGGAGCTTCGTCATCGAGCGCCTGCGGCAACAGATCCGGCTCTATGCCGATGCCCCCTTCCCGGTCCTGATCGAGGGGGAATCGGGCAGCGGCAAGGAGCTGGTGGCCAAAAGCCTGCACCGCTGGGCCAAGCGCGCGGACAAGCCCTATTTGGCCCTCAATTGTGCGGCCATCTCGCCCACGCTGGTCGAGCCCACCCTGTTCGGCTATGCCAAGGGGGCCTTCACCGGGGCCACCCAGGCCCATTCCGGCTACTTCGAGGATGCGCGCGACGGCACCCTGTTCCTGGACGAGATCGGCGAGCTGCCGCTAGAGCTGCAGGCCAAGCTGCTGCGGGTGCTGGAAAACGGCGAGTATCAGCGCGTAGGCGAGACGCAGAGCCGTTTCTCCAACGCGCGTATCGTCGCCGCCACCAACCGGGACCTGCGCCGCGAGGTGCGTGAGGGCCGCTTCCGCGGCGACCTCTATCACCGCCTGTCGGTCTTCACGATCCAGGTGCCGCCCTTGCGCGAACAGCAGGAGGACAAACTGGCCCTGCTCGACCATTTCCGCACCCTCTACAGCCGGGAGGCGAAGGTGCCGCCCTTCTCCCTGACCGCCGATGCGCAGCGCATCTGGGAGGAGTACCACTTCCCCGGCAACGTGCGTGAACTCAGGAACATCGTCATCCGGCTCACGACCAAGTATGCCGGCCAGAGCGTGGGCCCGCGCGAGCTGGAGGCGGAATTCGACCTCGATCTGGTCAACCCGCAGGCCATCCCGCTGCCCACCGATGCCCAGGCCCTGCGCGACTACGCCAAGAAGCACTTGAAGAGCGTGCACGGCTTCGAACTGGACCGGGTGATGAAGCAATGGGAGAAGAGCTACGTCGAGGCCGCCCTGGACATGACCCATGGCAACCTGTCCCAGGCCGCCAAGATCCTCGGCGTGAACCGCACCACGCTGTACAGCCGGATGCAGACCTATCAGGAAGACTGAATGGTGATGGGTGATGGGATTACCGATTTCCCCATCCCCCATCCCCCATCCCGACATGGCTCATCCCCCCGACCCCCCCAAACTGGGCGAATGGCTGCTGGGCCAGGGGCTCATCAGCCATGACCAGCTCAGGATCGCCCTGACGGAACAGGGCGCGAGCGGGCTGCCGCTGGGGCGACAGCTCATCGCCCTGGGCTTCGTCACCGAGGCGACGCTGCGCGACGTGCTGGCGAGCAACGCCGGCGAGGCGAGCATAGACCTCGCCCAGGTGGTGGCCGACCCGGAGGCCCTACAGCTCGCCCCCGAGCCGCTCGCCCGGCGGCATCGCCTGCTGCCGCTGGCGGTGGATTTCGATCAGCGCGTGTTCACCGTGGCGGTGCCCGATCTGTACGACCTGGTGGCCCTGGACCAGTTGCGCGCCCATCTGGAGGGGCGTTTCGAGATCCGCCCGGTGCTGGCCGCGGAGGCGCAGATCCTGGAATGCCTCGACCGCTTCTACGGCTTCGACCTGTCCGTCGACGGCATCCTGCGCGAGATCGAGACCGGCGAGGTGGATTACCTCTCGCTGCAAAGCGGCGGCGGCGAATACACCCAGCCGGTGGTGCGCCTGGTCAACGCCCTGCTGGCCGACGCGGTCAAGCGCGGCGCCTCCGACATCCACCTGGAGCCGGAGGCCACCTTCCTGCGCATCCGCTACCGCATCGACGGCGTGCTCGAACACAGCCGCAGCCTGCACCGCAAGTACTGGACGGCCATCTCCGTGCGGCTGAAGATCGTCGCCGGCCTCAACATCGCCGAATCGCGCGCCCCGCAGGACGGGCGCCTGTCGCTCACCCTGTACGGCCGGCCCATCGACTTCCGCGTCTCCGTGCTGCCCACCCTGCACGGCGAGAACATCGTGCTCAGGGTGCTCGACCGCGAAAAGGCCATCATCCCCCTGGAGCGCATGGACCTGCCGCCAGACACCCTGGCCGGCCTCAAGCAGGCCATCGCCCGCCCGGAAGGCATCCTCATCGTCACCGGGCCCACCGGTTCCGGCAAGACCACCACCCTCTACTCGCTGCTCTCCCATCTCAACCGGGAGGACGTCAACATCATGACGCTGGAGGACCCGGTGGAGTATCCGCTGCCGCGCATCCGCCAGACCTCGATCAGCGAACTGGTGAAGGTGGACTTCGCCAACGGCATCCGCTCCATCCTGCGCCAGGACCCGGACATCATCCTGGTCGGCGAGATCCGCGACCGGGAGACCGCCGAGATGGCCTTCCGCGCCGCCATGACCGGCCACCTCGTCCTCTCGACGCTGCACACCCAATCGGCCTTGGGCGTCATTCCGCGCCTGCTGGACATGGGCATCCCGCCCGGCATCCTCGCCGGCAACATCATCGCCGTCGTCGCCCAGCGTCTGGTGCGCAGGCTCTGCCCCCACTGCAAGGAAGCCTACGCCCCCGGCGCCGAGGAGCGGCACTGGCTGGGCGAGGCGGCCGGCACGCTCTACCGCGCCGCGGGCTGCGTACACTGTGCCTACAAGGGCTATCGCGGGCGTCTGCCGCTGATGGAACTGCTCCTCGTCGACGATGCCATCGACGCGGCCATCGCCCGCAACGCCACCGTGCGCGAACTGGCGGAGCTGGCCGCCAGCCGCGGCCTGCGCCCGCTCGCTGCCGACGGCCTGCGCCGGGTCATGGCGGGGGAGACCTCGCTCGCCGAGGTCTCGAGGGTGGTCGACCTGACACGGCGGCTGGGATGAGCCGCGAACGCTTCGGACATGATGGTGGCGGGAGTACACCCCGCATTCGCCGGCTGGGTGCCGCTCCCCTTCCCTCATCCCTCTTCCCCTACCCTATCGCCCATGCCCTACTTCCGCTACAAGGCCGCTGACCTGGCTGGCGGCGTCAGCCGGGGCACGCTCTATGCCGCCAACGAGGCGGACGTCGAACTGCGCCTCAGGCAGATGGGGCTCGTCCTCGTCCGCCTGCGCCCGGCTGCCCGTCACACCTGGTCCTGGCGGCGCCGTGTCACGCGCCGCGACCTGATCGGCTTCTGCTTTCATGTCCAGCAGCTCAGCCGCGCCGGCGTGCCGTTGCTCGACGGCCTGCGCGACCTGATCGCGGTGACGGGCAACACGCATTTCCGCGAGGTCCTGTCGCTGGTGGCGGACGACCTCGAAGGCGGCAGGCTGTTATCCGAGGCCCTGGCGCATCATCCCCAGGTGTTCGACCCGGTCTTCGTCGCCCTGGTGCAGGCGGCCGAGGCCAGCGACCAGCTGGGGCTGGTCTGCGAGCGCCTGGAGACGCGCCTCAAGGCGCAGGAGGAGCTCGCGGCGGAGTTCACCCGTCTGCTCATCTACCCCGCGGTGGTGGGGCTCGCCGTCCTCGCCGCCGCCTGGGTGTTGCTGTTCTACCTGACGCCCAAACTGGCCACCCTGGTGGCGAGCCTCGATCTGCAGGTCCCCCTCGTCACCCGCTGGCTCATGACCGTGGCCGGTTGGGCCGAAGGGCACGCCATCTGGCTGATGGGCCTGGGTGGTGCCCTGGCCCTGGCCGCCGCCTCCGCCTGGCAGCGCCTGGAGGGACTGCGCGAGTACCTCGACCGGCTGCTGCTGCGCCTGCCCGCGCTCGGCGAGGCCATCCGCAAGTCGGCCCTCGCCCGCTTCACCGGCCTGTTCGCGCTGTTGACGGAATCCGGCCTCAACATCCTGGAGGCGCTCACGGCCTGCGAGAAGAGCGTCGGCAACCGCCACCTCGCGCGCCAGATCGCGCGTGCCGGGCAGCTCATCGCCACCGGCGAGACGGTCAGCGCCAGCTTCCGCCAGGTCGATCTCTTCCCGCCGCTGGTGCTGCGCATGTTGCACACGGGCGAGAGGAGCGGCGCGCTGGCCGAGGCCCTGGCCAACGCGGCCTGGTTCTTCGCCCGCGACGCCCACGAGACCATTGCGCGCGCCCTGAAACTGGTCGAACCGGCGCTGGCCTTGCTCCTCGGCGGACTGCTCGCCTTCCTGTTGCTGGCGGTGTTTCTGCCGGTCTACCAGGTCATCGGGGAGATCGGGCTGTGAGCGCCCGGCTGCTGCTCTATGTCTCGCGCGCCGGCGCCAGCCTGGCGCGCTGGGAGGGCGGCCGGTTACGTGAGATACGCGCCCTGCCCGCCGACGCGGAGGGCTGGGGTGTACTGAGCGACACCCTGCGGCGCGCGCCGGGTATGCCGGTCTATGTGGCGGTCGATACGGTCGAGGAGTACTACCGCAGCGAGGTCCTCCCGCGTGTCTGGGGCCGGGACCGGCGCGAAATGACCGAGCGGCGCCTGCGTCAGCTCCTGCACCAGACCCCCTATTGGGTCGTGCTGCCGCAGGATCCCGCGCGTGACGGACGCATCGGGCGACACTACTTGTTCATGGGGCTGACCGCGCCGGAGCTGCTGCAGCCCTGGGTGGAGGTGATGCGGCTGCGCGGCGCGCGCCTGGCCGGCATCTGGCTGTTGCCCGTCCTCTGCCAGGACCTGCTCGTTCGCTTTCACCTCGCACCGCGGCGGGCGCGCCGCCTCGAGGTCGTCCGGGACCGCCTGCTCGGACGGCAGGCCCCGGGCGGCACTGCGTCCGATGACGGCGAGCGGCTGCTCCTGGTCACGGAACAGACCGGCGGACTGCGGCTGACCTACTTCGACCACGGTGAGCTGCGCTTCTCCAGGCTGGCGCCGCTGGAAGGCCGCACGCCGGACGACCCGCTCGCCGCCTATGCCGCCCAGATCGAGCGCACGCGCCAGTCCCTGCTCGCCCAGCGCCTGCTCAACCGGGGCGAGCCGCTGCGTGTCTGCCTCCTCGACCCCCTGAACACCCTGGCGGGGCTCAGCCAGCGGCTGCCGGGCGACGCCGGCTGGCGCTGCGAGATCCTCCCGCGACAGCGCCTGCTGGCCGGGCTGGGACTGCCGCCCGCCCTGCTGACGGAATCGAGCGACGCCCTGGCCCTGACCCTCCTCGCCCGGCCGCCCGCGGGCGGAAACCTCCTGCCGGAGGACGATCGGCGCACCCAGAGGCAGCATCGCCTGCGCCGGGCGATCAGACCGGCCGCCACGCTCTGGCTCATCGCCGCCCTGGGTCTTAGCCTCGCCCTGCTCCTGGACGCCTGGCGCCTCAGCCGCGCGGCCGACACCCTGCAGGCCCGCGCCCGGCAGGCGCAGCAGGAGGCCGGCCGGATGCTGGACCGGGAAGGGGGCGGCGCCCGCTTCGAGGCCCGCTGGCAGACCCATGCCGCCTGGCGTTGGGTCATGGCCCACCGGGCCGACCCGGCCGCCACCCTGGCGCGCATCGCCGCCATCTTCGCGCAGCTGCCCGCCATCCGCCTGTCGCACCTGCGCTGGTCCGGCCCCGACACCGCCCAGCCGCCGCGGCTCACGCTGGAGGGCGAGGTCATGGGCTTCGGTGGCGACTACCGACTGGCCCATGACCGCATCGAGGCCCTGGCCGCGGCCCTGCGCCGGGACGGCTGGCAGGCCGAAGTCACGCGCTGGCCGCTGGATGTCGCCCCGCACCTCGAAATCCAGGGCGACCTGGGGCGCGATGCGGGCGACCGGCCCGCGCGCTTCGCACTCGCCCTGACGGCGGCGGGGCGGGTCACACCGGCCGGAGGCCGCGCATCGACCTCGGACCTCGACGCGGGCCGCAGCGGGGGGACGGCGCCATGATCCCGACCGCGCAGCGCGCTGCCTGGGCAACCGTGGTCCTGCTCCTCCTCGCCGGCGCCGCCGCGGTGGGCGTGGCGCTGCACCTGCACGGCGCGGCAGCGGCGGCGAGGCAGCAGGCGGAACAGGCCTGGCGCGACGCCCAGGCCCGTCTCGAGCGGCTGCCGGCGCGCATCGCCCAGGCCCGTCCCCTGCGCGGCCAGCTCGCCGAGCTCGACAGGCGCGGCTTCGTCGGCGCGGCGCGGCGGCTCGACTGGGTCTCGGCCCTGGCCCGTAGCCAGCGGGCACTCGCGCTCGAATCCATCGCCTGGCGTCTGGAACCCGGCCGGCCTACGGCGCTCACCGGCCTCGGCGCCACGCGCATGCACCTCGACCTCGGTCCCATGACGCCCGACGGCCTGGCTGCCTTCCTGCAACACCTGGACGGCCTCGGCCAGGGGCTCTTCACCGTCGCACAGTGCGACTGGACGCTCGAGCCCCTGCCGCAGCGCATGCAATGCAGCCTCGACTGGTGGAACTTCCAAGGCAGCGGAGACAGCCCATGACGCGGCGGCGGACCTTCACCCCTCGATCGCCTGCGCCCGGCCGGGCGCGGGGCTTCACCCTCATCGAGCTGGCGATCGTGCTGTTCATCCTGACCCTGCTCATGGCCGGGGCGATGACCCCGCTCGCGCGTCAGATCCTCGAACGCCAGTCGGCCGACACACGCCGCGGCCTCAAGGACATCGAGACCGCCCTCGTCGGCTATGCCCTGAGCCATCGCGACCCCGCCGGCCGCCCCTACCTGCCCTGCCCGGACCGGCGCGAGGGCCCGCAGGCCAACGACGGCGTGGAAGACCGCCTGCCCGACGGCACCTGTGCCGTGGTGAGTGGCAACCTGCCCTGGCTCACGCTGGGACTTGGGCCCACGGACGCCTGGGGCAACCGCCACAGCTATGCCGTCGCCCGCGCCTATGCCCAGGCCCAGGCCGGCATCGTCGCCTATCCCGCCCCGGTCCCCGAACTCGAGCTGTGCCTGGACGAACACTGCGCACGCCCTCTGCGGGCCGCGGCCGTGTGGCTGTCGCACGGGCCCAATGGGCTCAGCGCCGTCAATGCCGCCGGCCGGCCCAATCGACCGGCCATCGGTCGGGACGAACAGGAAAACGCCGACGGCGACCCCGTCTATGTCCACCGCCCCCCGGCCGCCGCCGATCGCCCCGGCGGCGAATTCGACGACCTGGTGCACTGGCTGGCCCCGGACTACCTAATCGGACGGCTCTGCGGCCAAGGCGGGGCATGCTGAGGGGCGGACCTGGACAGGCTGGCAGGAGCGGACCTCGTCCGCGAGAAAACCAGATCGTCCGTACGGACATCGGCACTGACGAACAAGAGGTCGCAGGCTGTCCCGCAGGTCGGCCTTCAGGCCGACGGGGTTGTGCGCACGTTGTTTACGGGTGTCCGCCTCGAGCCCGAGGCGTCAGGCTGAAGCCTGACCTACGGCCCCCTGGACGATACGGATTGAAAAAGGCCCGACCAGGGGTCGGGCCTTTCGCTGCCGGCCGCCGCCGCGACGGGGCCGTGGCGCTGCGGCTCAGGCGCGGGCCTTGCGGCGCATGAGGCCCAGTCCGGCCAGGCCCAGGCCCAGCAGGGCCAGGGTGGCGGGTTCGGGGACCTCGTCGATGGGCCTGTCCTTGATCGGCACGCCGGCGAACGCGAGGGCCGACTCGGCATCCTCATCCCCCACATTCGTGACACCGAAGCCGATGGAATACACACCGCCCGTCTGGAATTCATAGTCCATCTTGATCCAGTCGGTATAGCCGCAGCCCGTGCCAGAGCAGTAGCCAGAGGAGGGGACACCGAGTGGCGAGAATACCGGACCACCGGGGATGATCGGTTTCGTAGCCGGCGTGAGCACCACGCCTGTGCCCAGAGGGGGCAGCCCAAAGCCGGGGACGGTGTCGGCTCCGGCGGTAGGGTTGGTCCGTGCGGTGAACAGGTAGGAGTCGAAGTTGCTTGTGCCTTGGTACAGGCCCGCCCAGGCGTAATCCGGGTACTCGCCTTCGTCCGAGGTGATGTAGTTAAAATAGAGGCTCAGCTTGTCGCCCGCGTTCGCCGTGAAGGTGGGTGTCTGCGCAAACGAACCGGTATATTCATGCCCGAAGGGGCCGACGGGCAGCATGCCGGCGCCCGAAGGGCCGCCATCGGTCGAAATCCACTGGTATGGGCTGAAGCCCGGCGCCAGGGTCACGACGCCATCCTGAGCGTTGAAGGTGCCGCAGTTGCCGGTGCAGGACCAGCCGGCGGGCAGTGGGGCGGCCTGGGCCAAGCCGGACAAGGACAGGGCGGATGCGGTCAGGACCGACATCAGGCCGAGGGATTTGACAGTCTGTTTGATGGTGAGCATGTTGGCCTCTCAAGAAAGATCGGTTGGGCGGTTGATAGCCGGTTCGCGGAGGGGTTGTCATCCCTTGTGCCGTCTGCCCTGTCTTGAGCAGATTCCGTGCCAACTCCATCAGCACAAGTTTTTTTCCTTTTATTTACAGCGTGTTGCAACGGCAGGCGGGGCACTCTGCAGTCGGCCACTGCCCAGACAGGCCGTGAGTGTAAAATTTACCGACACGCCGTCGCACTGCGGAACACGGCCTCAGGCGCGATCCCAGGGGTGAAACGTGGCCCAGTCGGTAAGGCCGAAGCCACCTCGGTCTATCGCGGACATGGTCCGCTCCAACGCTTTCGACGACTTCCCCATCTGCGTCGGGGGGATAGCCCGGCCGGCGCTCGCGGCAGGCAATTGTAAAATTTTCCGACAGACAGATGTCGGCCATCCCTTGCCAAGCCGCACCGCGATCCCAGCCGACCCGGATCTCCCATTGGACATCGATTCACAGGGCGCGACGGATGGTAGGTCGGCCTTCAGGCCGACGGCGTTGTCGTTGCGATGTACGGTCGTCGGCCTGAAACCCGGCCTACCGGCCGATCGACACCCGACGGGCGCCCGACAAACCGGCTCAGCGCGGACAGGCCACCTCCTCCAGACTCACCCCCTCCGGCAGCGCCGCGCGCAAGGGCGTGAGCTTGTCCCGCTCGGCGGCGGGGAGGTCGAGATAGACCGCCCGGATGCCCGGGCGCGGCCCGTAGCGCAGCGCCGTGAGCCCCTTGCGGGTGAGCAGGCCGTGCTGGGCGCGGGCAGCCGCCTCGCTGGCGAACATGCCGAGCGAGATGGCCCGCGCCATCGGTCCCTGCCGTATGGGCGCCACGTCGCGCACCCCAGCCCGGTCGATGGCCGCCAGGGCCTGGACCTGCTCGACTGGGTCGTCGAGCGGCGGCCAGTACACCCACCAGCCCAGGCGCCCGTCGGTGCGCAGTCCCTGCCCGCCCAGGCCGGCCTGCGCCATCGCCCGGCGCAATGCGTCATAGGCGGCGGTCCCCTCCAGGCCGACCCTCAAACAGACCGGCCCGCCAGGCTGGGCCACCGCCCCAGCAAGGCCGCCCGCCTTCCCTGTCGGGGCCGCGTCCTGCCTCGCGCTGCCCACCGGTGAGCTCGATCCGTCGGCAGCCTGCGCCATAGCCGGTTCGGCTGCGCTGTCGCCAGCCGCGTCGGCACCGTCCCGGTCGAGCAGGCGGACCTTGTCCGCGTTGTAGCCGCTGAGCGCCCGTGGCTGTTCAAGCTGGTACTCGAGCGTGAGTCCAGCGACCAGTACGACGACATTGAGCAGCAGCAACCCCAGCGTCAACGCGCCGGCGCGTCCGAACATCGGGCGATCCACAGCAACCCCTCCAAGACCAGATCCTCCACTACCCGTATCGGCCCCGGCAGCACGGCGGCGAGCCCCGCGGCCTCGCCCCCCGACAGCACCGCCAGGGGTACCTCACCCGCCACACCCGCCAGCCGGCCACGCAGCGCCTCCACCGCCCCCGCGATCGCCCACCAAACACCTGTCTCCACCCCATCCCCGGTCGTGCGTGGGAAATCCCGCAGGCTACCGGCCACCTCCCTCACCCCCGCCGTCCCCGCAGCCAGGGCCTCACGCATGAGCTTGGGGCCGGGCAGGATGAGCCCGCCGAGGAAGACACCCGCGCCGTCGAGGGCGTCCACCGTCACCGCCGTGCCGGCGCCCACCACCACGCAGGGGGCGAGGCCGAGGTGCGCGCAGGCCACCAACATGGCGTAGCGGTCCGCCCCCAGCCGCGCCGGCTCGGCATAGGTATTGCGCACGCCGTGCCCCGCCGCCGCCGGCATGAGCCACGACACCGATCCCCCCAGGCGGGCGAGCGCCGCGTCCAGCGCCCGCCGCACGCCCTCCCCCGCCACGCAGCTGACGAGGACACGTGCCGGCCGATCCGGCAGGACCACCGCTTCCAGCCGGTCGGCCTCGCGCGCAGGCAGGGCGCCCTTGCGCCGCCAGGCGCCGCCCTGCGCCAGGCCCCACTTGAGCCGCGTGTTGCCGGCGTCCACGGCCAGGAGGGTCGCATCCATGCCCGTCGCCCTCAATCCGCCCGCCTGAGGCTGACCTCACCGGATAAGATGGGCACCAGCTCTGCCCCGGTATCGAGCAGCAGGGCGCCCTGAGCATCCACCCCGACGGCCTGCCCGGTGAGCGCGCCGCCGTCCGGCGCCTGCACGACGACCGGCCGGTCCTGCCAGGCGTGCCAGGCGAGCCACGCCTCGCGCCAGCCGGCGAAGCCCTGGCGGTCGAAGCGCTCCAGCGCCTCCGTCAACGCGCGCGCCACCGCCACCAGCACGTCATGGCGCGTCAGCCGCCGGCCGCAGGCCGTCTCCAGGTCCGCCACCGGCATCCCCACCTGCCCGCTCAGCTGCGCACCGGCGCGCACGTTGATGCCCACGCCGATCACCGCCGCGGCCGGCCCCAGCATGTCGCCGGTGAGTTCGATCAGGATGCCGGCGAGCTTGTCCTCGCCCAGCAGCACGTCATTGGGCCACTTGAGGCCTATGCCCGCCGCTCCCAGCGCTTGCATGGCGCGCGCCAGCGCCACCCCCACCGCCAGGCTCAGGCCGGACAGGCCCGCGACGGGGCGGTCGAAGCGCCACAGCAGGGAGAACGCGAGGCCCGCCCCCAGCACGCCGAGCCACGGGCGGCCGCGCCGCCCACGTCCGGCCGTCTGCCACTCCGCGGCGAGCAGGGTGCCGTGCGGCGCCCCCGCCGCGGCCAGGGCGAGCAGGCGGGCATTGGTGGAATCGACCTCGGGCAGCCATTGCCCATGCAGGCCCAGCGGGGTCAACGCGGCCGTGAGATGCGCCGCGTCGAGCAGGTCCAGCGGCTGGGCCAAGCGATAGCCGCGGCCGCGCACGGCCTGCACCCGCACGCCATAGCCGGCGGCCTGTTGGATCAGGCCGTGCACGCCGGCGCGGGAAAGGCCGAGCAGATGGGCGAGGTCCGCGCCGGAACGAAAATCGGCGTGGTCGAGCGCGGCCAGGACCGGCAGCAGACGCGGTAGACGGGCAGACACATCAGAAGGGAAACGCAAAAAGAAGAAAGTAGCGCGATGCCAATCGCCTACGCCCTACGGGCTGTGAGCCGCCACAGGTGGTTGCAGGTAGGAGCGGACCCTGCCCGCGACAACCGCCCTTCCGGCGGCGCGGTGCTTGCCTCCGAGTGGTCAGCGGTTCCAGCACTCCGCCACCGTCATCCCAGCGCCGGTGATTCCTTTCTGGCCGGTGTGTGTGAGGGTAAGGGTACCGCAGGGGTCACCGGTCTGTGCGCCGGTAGGTGCGGCCTGCAGCGTGTAGGATTGCGCGGCGACGGCGGATACGGAGATGTTGTAACGTGCATCGCCTTGTTTTGGAGACTGGGTCAGTCCTGTCAACGCCGGTGCGCCTCCTGCAGCGGTCGTATACCGCCCGTTGGTCGTGTAGAACCGCTCCATGAACCCCGCCGCCTCCATCAGCACCGCCTTGGCGTCCGCCCGCGCGCTGCGCCGGATGTGGTCCTGGTAGGAGGCCACCGCCACAGTGGCCAGGATGGCGACGATGGCCACCGCCACCAACAGTTCGATCAGGGTAAAGCCTCGCGCCTGCATGTTCACCTCAGCCTCCCAAGATATATGCTGCTACAGGGGCGAAAAATACCAGATGCCGGCAGCGCAGGGTACATCCGCCAGGCCGAGCGCTGTCCATGCCGCCCTCCCGCCGCTCGACAGTGATCATCCCGCGACGTCTAGTCGATGATCTCGCGCCAGGACACGCGCCCGGTGGCGAGCACGGGGGGCGTGATCGGCGTGCTCTCCGTCAGGCCCGTGCTGCCCAGGTCCACCATCACGCCCTTCCCGCCCTTGTAGAGGAAGTCGAACGACTTGACGATGCCCACCGTGGTCATGAGGCCCGCGATGGGCGTTGCGAGACCGGGCAGGTCGAAGATGCTCACCTCGGTCATGCCACCGTTATCCGGCTGGAGTTCCATCACCCAGCTCACGCCACCGAACCTGCATGGGTCGTCGGACGGGATCATGGTGGTATAGAAGACCCGCTGGAACTGGCGGCGCGGGGTGCTGACCACCCGCTCGCCTCGCGGCGTGCCGGCCGGAGGCAGCAGGTCCAGGTACCAACCGCGCTGGCTGGCGTAGGAGACCGCATTCGTGCTCACGGTCCGCACCGCACGTCCGCTCGCACTCACCCCCTCGGTGAGTATCTGCTGTGCCTTAAGCATGCTGCGATCGGTCCCGGTGATGCGCGTGCCGTTATCCAGGATGCCGTAGAGGCTCTGCACCGTCTTGTCCGTCTGGTCGTCGTCGGCGAAGAAGCGGCCAGTGCCGAAATAGACCATCACACCGCCCACGCCGGCGGGCGGCGTGCCGAGCTCGGGCGCGGCGGTGATGGGCTGCACCTCATTGCTGGCATTGCGCGCCGTGAACAGGGGGGCACCGCCGTAGGCGACAGACCAGGCGTCCGCGGCCGATTCTCCAGTTGCGGTCAGGTCAAACTTCCACATATGCCCTTGCATGTCGCCGGCATAGATGTAATCGGTGGTGCCGTTGCCGTCGGCGTCGTAGAGGCTGGGCGCGGCGAGTCCATTGTTCGGGCCGACGAGGTCGAATTTCCTGATCAGATTGCCGGTTTGCAGATCGACGATGAACAGTACCGCCTTGCCGCTGCCGCTGTTGTAACCGTTGCCGAACACCGCCGCCCACTTGCCGTTGTTGAGGCGGGCGATGACGGGCTTGGCCAGGGTGTAGCCCAGGTCCGACCAGTCTGGGCCCGAGGTCTCGCCGTCGCGCTCCCACAGCACCTTGTCGGGACCGAACTCGCAGGGGTTGGTGACATCCAGGGCAAAGATCACCCGACCGCCGGCCCCCGTGGTGCCCAGAAGGATGGTGCGCCAGGGTTTTTCGGCACTCAGTTCGGGCAGATAGGCATCGCCGACATGGGGGGACCCGTCCACGTAGTAGCGGTGCACATAGGCCGGATGGCTGAGCTTCGTCACTTCCGGCACGAAGGCACCGGGGACGTAGGCGAACAACTCCTGCCCGAGTTTTTCCGTGCCGCTGCCGCCGCAGGCATGCTCGGCGCCCGTGCCGGCGCCGGCGATGAACCCGTGCAGCATGCCGTCGTTGGCGCCGACATAGAGCATCTTCACCCGGTCCTTGTTGGCGGCCACGAAATTCTTGTAGGGCTTGCTCGCGGTGTCCGCGCCCTCCGGCGTGACGGCATGGCCGAAATCCTGATCGGCCACGAAGGCCGGGTCGGAGTTGACGATGTCCCCCAGCAGGGAGGAGCGCTTGCGGTAGGTGCCGGTGAGCACATTGCCATGCTCGTCGAAGGTCTGCTCCTGGCTCTGGTCTCCGCGCAGATATTCGAGCACCGACTGGGCCCGGGCATCGTCGGCGGAGCCGAATAGCGCCGAGAGGGTGGCCTTCATCGCGGTCTTCTGCGCAGAGGTCAGTCCATCCCAGGTGAACGGGCTGCCCGCGCTTCCGTTCCAGGTGTACAGGCTGCGCGCGCCGGGGGCGGGGAAGCTGGCGGTCCACTGCACCGCGCCCAGGCTGCCGTCGTCCGGGTCGATGGCCGTAGCGGTGAGCACGCCATGCCAGTCGGCCGTGTGGTAGAGCGCCTGATAGACGGTACTGCCCGTGTCCAGCTTGGTCGAGTTGGCGGCGATGGAGGCCGCCGCCGCCTGGCGTTCCTCCAGCCTCTGGGCGATGGTCTCCAACGCCTGGATCAGGCGGTCCACCTCGTCCACACCGAAAAACTGCCCGCGGCTGTTGAGCGCGGCATGCCAAAAGTCGTAGACGCGGGAGGGGTGGCCAACTCCGATCGTGTATAGGAGAGGCCAGTTCTTGCTCCCCGTTACATGTGGTCCACTATAGGTGTCACCTGACCAGTCTTCGCCGAGGACATAGCTCATGCCGGTGACCACCGCGTAATTGACGAGGTGCTGCCAGTTGGCGGGGTTGTTTCTGGGGTTCCACTTTTGCGACTCAGCGGTGCCTGTCTTGTCGGGCATGAAGGGCAGGACGTTGTTCTCCAGGCCAGGCACAAGATCCCTCAGCCAGTAATAGAACGCGATATCTGCAAGTGTGCCGGCGTTTTCAACTTCAGGTCCCTCCGATTTATAATTAAAACCATCTTCTGTCGAACAAGAACCATGTGCACGCCAAGGGTAATAGCACTCTATCTTTTCGGGAAGAGAAGCCTTGGGATAATCCATGAAAGGCGCTCTTGGCGAGTAGGCTAGCGGGAATGAAGCGCTGGCTGGTATGTCAACACTATCAACATCGCCGCCATCAAAGCCCTCGAGTGTGACTGGTGCATCATCGTGGACTTCCCCGTCGCTGATCATGATATGGACATTGTCGCGGCAGGAACGGGCGGGGTTGGACGGGCCCACGGCAGTCGTCGGGTCATCGCTGTAGCGCTGCGGATCGGTGAGATACTCACCCGCTCGTTTTAGCGCGGCACGCATAGACGTAACTGTCACCCAGTTGACCCTCCGGGACAGCCATTGATAGAAACGGTCCCTGTGGTCACCCACGAAGGGCTTTAGGCCATTGTCGTAGGAAGACCCAGTCCGGTCCCGGCAGTTCGTGCCGGATAGGTCCGGGCAGAAATTGCCGCTGTTGACAGTTGTATCCTGCCAGGCCAGGCGGATCTTGCCCTCCAGTTTGGGCATCACCAGGTGCAGGGCGGTGATGGTGGCCAGATAGCGCGTGCGGTAGAAGGAATACCAGTTGGCGAAATTCTGCCGCTCGTCGGTGCCGCCCGGTCCGGAAGTGGCGTTGACCCAGACCAGGCTGTAACATGCCTCCCTTTCCCTGTCCTCCACAGGGTTGCAGCTGGAATTGAATTTATAGTAATAGGCTGGGGCCTTGCATAATGTTGATCTTGAAAATGAACAATAGAAGGCTTTGCCCGGGCCGGCATCGATGGTCGGGTGTTGGCCAACAAATAAGTCCATCTTGCGGACGGGGTCATATATAAAGGTCGGCTCATACTTCGTGCCCAGGTTCACCCGACCCGAGCCTGCGTCGTATCCATCCCGCCAGGCCTTGTCGAAGCTGGTCGAGTAACCGCTGGGGACCAGATACTTGATCGCCGGGTTGTAATAAATCGGGTTGTAGTGGGACGAATAGTCGTATCGCGTCGCGTTCTCAAACATCTCGCCATGCTTATAGGCGACGAAGGGGGGGATGCCGAAATGCATGAAGAAGGAGCCCTCCACGGTCAGGACGACGTTGGGGGTCTGCGGTGCGGGGATGGTGAGCGGCTTGGTGGCCAGCGCCACTTCACCCCAGACGGGCAGCGGCAGCCAAACGAGGAGGGCCCCGAGCCAACCCAGTGCCCCCATGTAACGGCGTATGATGCCCGGCCTGCCCATGATGACCTCCCGTCTGCCTATTTCTCGAGTTTCACTGTGGTCTGCAGCATGACCACCGTCCTGTCACTCGCCCCCACGCCGCGGGCCGTGACACGGTAATAGCCATAACTGGGCGTATTCGGCACGCCCGCGCGCAGACTCTCCTTGACGACGACACCCAGATCCTCGGCGATGCAGCGCGGCTGACTGTCCACCAGCGGGAGTTCTGCGCCTGAGTCTTCATCGCAGTCGCCATCGGGGTAACAAAGCACCGCGGTGTCGGAATCCCAGTCCACCGTCTCCCAGCGCGGGGCAGCCCCCGAGGCGGGCTGGTATAACCCATTGCTGTCGTTGAACACGGAGGTGGGCGTGATGGAGGCCTCGCAGAACCGCAGCGCCGCCTCGGCCGCCTGGAAGGCGCGGATGCGGTCGCGGGCGTTGGCGGCCATGCGTTCTTCCATCACGCTGGTGCCCAGCGCGGTCAGGCCCAGCAGGGTCAGCAGCACGAGCAGGATCATGCCCATGACCATGGCGGCGCCGGACTGGCGCTGCAGTACGCCCAGGCGCGTCATGTCGGGGGCGGGGACACGCATCTCAGCGCAGCCGGTTGCGCAGCCCGATGGTGCTGGTGTAGACATAGATCAGCCTCCTGGCCTGGGCGTCGGCATCCGTGGCCGGGTCGAAATCGTTCGTGCCGTCGTTGTCGCGGTCCCAGAACACCGCCGGCGGCGCGGTGGCGACGTTGGTCTCGGGGCTCCTGAGCAGCAGGCTCACACGCACGGCCAGCACCCGGGACCAGTCGGTCACGTTGTTGGCGGTGACATAGGCATTCACGGCGCCGTCACCGTCGGTATCCACACCGTAGACGATCTGCATCTCCTTCACGTTTTCAACCACCTCCTGCGCGATGCCGTTGACGTCACGGTGCAGGGCGGGATTGCCGGCCGGGTTGTTGGCGATGCGGTAGGCGATGTGCTCGAAGGGAAAGACGAGGGCATCGGCCCCATAGGCCTTGCTGAGGTCGGCGCTGATGTTGTGCGCGCCGGCGGCATGCGTGATGCTCATCGCGCCCGTGTCGACATCGACAGAATTGCGGAACAGATCGGCATTGAGGCAATCGGCGATGAGGAAATAGGTCCCCGCGGCATACTGCCTCGGGCTGGCGGGTATGGGGACGGCTGCGGCGGCCCCCGCCATGGCTGCCGTCAGCACGGCACCGCGCCCATCCACCCGCATGATGCTCAGGCTGTCGGCGGCGGCGCCTTCCGTGCCGGCGAGCACGTTGCCGGGTGTCGGCACGGCGACCGTGCCGGCGAGCACGGCTGTCCGGGCGATCGGCACTTCCCCCAGGGCCGAGCAGCCGATGTAGCCCACCATGCGCAGGTCCTGAGCCAGCACCTCCATGGCGTAGCGGCCGTTCTCCTGCAGGCGCGCCACACTGTCATGGGTGCGGAAGGCCTGGCGGTTGCCGACGTAGAGGTAACCCAGAGCCGCCAGCAGGAGCAGCCCCAGCGCCGCCGCGATCATCAGCTCGACCAAAGTCAGGCCGGCCTGTCTGGATAAGGGAAGCCGTGCCATCACAGCTCCGTGACGACCCTGAACTCGACCGTGCCGCCGCCCAGCAGCGCGGCCTCGCTCCACTGCACCACCACGGTGGCCACGCCGGACGCGGTGACGACGATGGAGCCGTCGCCGTCGGGTAGGGTCTCGACCTGGGTGAGCCAGCCGGCGCGGTCGGCATCCGGCAGGCTGGCCCCGGCCGGTCTGGCATCCGCCATAGCCAGGTTGTAGTTGCCCGCCACGGCGGCCTCCCGGTTCACCCGCATGCGGTCGGTCATGTCATAGGCGTACTGAGCGGCCTGGGCGCGCATCAGGGCGCTGTGACTGTTCTTCAGGCCGGTCATCTGCAACCCGCTCACCCCCAGGATGCCGAGGGAGATGATCACGAGGGTGACCAGCACCTCCAGAAGGCTGAAGCCCGACTGCCTGGGCGAGTCTGTCATCCGGTTCGATCTCCTCAAGGGTTGGTGCAACTGGCGATGTTCACCGACGCACCACCGGCGTCCCTCTCCGGTACGCCATCGTTGTTGGTGTCGTTGCCGAATCGGGCGCGGCCCGTACCTATGATGGTGATGGATTTTGCACCAGCCAGTTGATTGTTGTGGCAGATGACAAAGGTGCCGATGTTGTTCACCCGACCATCGGGACGATAGGTCAGGAAATTGCTGTAGTTGTTATTAGGACGCAGGGTGATGGCCTGGGGCAGCTGCTGATAAACGCGGATGATTTCCTCGTCCGCGTCCACCGCTGCGGGGCTATCGTTGTCGAGGTTCGCGAAAACGATCCAGCCCTGCTCCCAGTTGACGTCTGCCCCACCGCAGGCCGTGCCGTTGGCGCTCTTGCAGACCGATATCGGCACACCACGCCGGATTGACTCACTGCGCGCATAGTTCAGAGCCGCCATGATCTCGCTCGCCGCGCTGTCCAGCCGGTTGCGCCGGAAGAAGTCCTGAAACGAGGGCACCGCGATGGCCATGAGGATGACGGCGATGCTGAGGGTGACCAACAGCTCGATCAAGGTGACGCCGGTTTGTCGTCTGCTATGCATCAGTCGTAGGGGGTTTCCCTGATTGTGGACGCGTCGTCGATAGTTTAGGCAAGCCGTCAGGGTGACGCATGGGCCGGCGACGAATGGTCGTCTTGCTAGAATGACCGGCATTCTCTAGCCGATGCGAAACCATGTCTGCGGATGTGCTGATCGCCGGTGCAGGCGTCAGCGGGCTCGCCACCGCCCTGGCCCTCGCTTCGGCCGGCCTCGAGGTGACGCTGCTGGACCAGGGGCCGGCCGCGCGGGAGTCGTCCTGGGCGGGGGCCGGCATCCTGTCCCTGCTGCTGCCCTGGCACTACCCCGAGGCCGTCGATGCCCTGGCCGAGCGCGGCCGCCGGCTCTGGCCGGAATGGATCGCCCGTCTGCAGGCCCTGACCGGCCTGGACGCGGAGTATCGCGCGAGCGGTATGCTGGTGGCGGATGCGGGCGAGCTGGCCGCGGCACGCGCCTGGGGCGGCCGTCATGGCGAGCGGGTGGAGGCGGTGCCGTCCGGGTTCATGCCGGCCTGCCGGCTGCCTGCCGGCGGCATCTGGCTGCCGGAGGTGGCCCAGGTGCGCAACCCGCGTCTCGCCCGGCTGCTGGAATCGGCAGCACGCGCGCTGGGGGTGCGGGTGCTGCCGCATACGGCGGCGACGGGGCTCGAGTTCGGGCAGGGCAGGCTGACCGGCGTGCAGACCGCGGCCGGTCGTATCGCCTGCGCTCGGGCGGTGATCTGTGCCGGGGCCTGGAGTCAGCGCCTGCTCGGCGCGCTGGCCCTGGGGGTGGCGATCCGCCCGGTGCGCGGCCAGGTCCTATTGCTCAAAAGCAGGCCGGGGCTGCTGCCCACCATCGTCTGGCGCGGCGGCCGCTACCTCGTGCCCCGCGCAGACGGTCATGTACTGGTGGGCAGCACTTTGGAGGAGGCGGGGTTCGACAAGTCCACCACCGCCGAGGCGGCCGCCGAACTGCTCGCCTTTGCGCACGAGACCTGTCCCGACCTGCGGCAGGCGGCGGTGGTGCGGCAGTGGGCCGGCCTGCGCCCCGGCGCGCCGGGCAACCTGCCCACCATCGCCCGCCACCCCGAGGTGGAGAACCTGTATCTCAACGCCGGCCATTTCCGTTACGGGCTCACCATGGCGCCGGCGGCGGCGGAACTCACCGCCGCCCTGATCCTCGGCGGCAAGCCCGCACTCGACCCGGCGCCCTATGCCTGGCCGGGGCGTTGAACCCCGCGTGTCGTCTTGCCGGATGCCGGCCCGACGGCCGAGCCGCGGTGCGACGTGCACCGCAGTCGTAGGAGCGGACCCTGTCCGCGAATATCGACGTTCATCGCGGACGAGGTCCACTCCTACGAGTTCGCCAACGGAGGTTGTCAGGCGCATCCGGCTTGCAGCATGTTGTCGTGAGGACTAGCGGCGCGACGCCGCTGTCATCTTGCGGTAACAGGAATTAGACGTAGTTTAAATTTCTGCCTAAAATACACATTGGTTTGCTAGCTTTGCTTTCGCATGTCCCCGCATTGTCCGCTCACCCGTGAAGAAGCGGCCGATCTGCTGCGCCGGCACGGCATCACGCCCACGCACCAGCGGCTGGAGATCGCCCACGCCCTGTTTTCGCGCCGCCAGCACCTGTCGGCCGACCAGATCCTGGCCGCGGTCAACCTGCGCCACAGCGAGACCTCGAAGGCCACGGTGTACAACACCCTGAAGCTGTTCCTGGAAAAGGGCCTGGTGCGCGAGGTGATCGTGGACCCGAGCAAGGTGTTCTACGACCCCCACACCGAGCCGCATCACCACTTCTACAACCTGGCGAGCGGTGAGCTCATCGACATCGACGCCGAGGACATGCAGGTGACCGGCCTTCCTGCCGCGCCCGCCGGCATGGTGGCGGAGCGGGTGGACATCATCATCCGCATCCGGCCCGAGGCCACGACCCAAACCGCTACGCGAGCGGCCTGACCCCGTCCGCCCACGACACCCAGCCGATCTCGCATCCGCGCGGACAATCTGGGATAATCGTCGACCTTCGCTGCTGTAGCTCAGCTGGTAGAGCAACTGATTCGTAATCAGTAGGTCCGCAGTTCGATTCTGCGCAGCAGCACCAGATTCACCCCCAGGGTTTGCGCCCCACCAACCGGAACCGACCAGCCGGCCATGCCCATGCGTTCTCAGACCCGCATCGCCCGCCCTCTTGGCGCGAAGCTACGCCGCAGCGCCGTCCTGGATAGAGCCGCCGAGATGCCGTCAGCAGGGGCCGACTCATACCCGAAACTGCCAGCCGACGTGTTCGCATTCACCCTGATCTAAACCCGTGCAGCAGCCTGCCTTTCAACAGCTACTGGCCGGGGACATGGCCATCCTGGACGAGGTGATCCGCGCCCGGCTGCACTCCGAGGTGGTGCTGGTGCGTCAGGTGGCGGAGTACATCATCCACAGCGGCGGCAAGCGGCTGCGCCCGGTCGTCGTGTTGCTCACCGCCCGTGCCCTGGGCTATGAGGGACGCCATCACTACGAGCTCGCCGCCGTGGTGGAGTTCATTCACACGGCCACACTGCTGCACGACGACGTGGTGGACGAATCCAAGCTGCGCCGGGGGCAGGACACCGCCAACGCCCGCTTCGGCAACGCCACCAGCGTGCTGGTGGGCGACTTCCTGTATTCGCGCGCCTTCCAGATGATGGTGACGGTGCAGAACATGCGCGTGATGGAGGTCCTGGCGGACGCCACCAACACCATCGCCGAGGGCGAGGTGCTGCAGCTGATGAACTGCCACGACCCGGACGTGACCGAAGAGGCCTACATGCGGGTGATCCGCTACAAGACGGCACGGCTGTTCGACGCCGCCGGGCGCCTCGGGGCCATCGTCGCCGGCCGTGACCGGGCGCTGGAGGACGCGCTGGGCGCCTATGGCATGCACCTGGGCACCGCCTTTCAGTTGATCGACGACGTGCTGGACTATTCCGGCGACAGGGAGGCGACGGGCAAGAACGTGGGCGACGACCTGGCCGAGGGCAAGCCCACGCTGCCCCTGTTGCACGTCATGCGCCACGGCACGCCCGAGCAGGCGCAACGCGTGCGCGAGGCCATCACCGCCGGCGGTACGGCGGACTTCGACGCCATTGTGCAGGCCATCCACGCTACCGGCGCGCTGGAGTACACTCGGCAGCAGGCCGCGCGGGAGGCGCAGTTGGCCGTCGACGCCCTCGACGGCCTGCCGTATGGTGCCTATCGGGACGCTCTGATAGAATTGACGACCTTTGCGGTTGAACGCGACCATTGAGATGTTGCGGTCGCCAGCCGCATGGCCTTGCACCACGGGGTGTAGCTTAGCCTGGTAGAGCGCCACGTTCGGGACGTGGAGGCCGGAGGTTCGAATCCTCTCACCCCGACCATACTCCCTCGATCATTCCCGCCACCCCTCCACCTGGATGGCAAGCCGTACCTCGTCGCCGACGAGGTTGGGCAGGCCGAAGGTCATGCCGAATTCGGAACGGCGGATGGTGGCGCGCACATCGGCACCGCATAGCGGGATGCGACGCAGGAAGTGAGTGGTGCAGGTGAAATCGCGGATCTCCAGCGTCACCGGTCGCGTCACCCCGAGCAGGGTCAGCTGCCCCGTGGCCTCGACCGGCTTGCCGTCGGCATAGCGGATGCTGTCGGAGACGAAGCGGATGCGGGGATGGAGTCCGGTATTGAAGAATTGGGGGCCGCGCAGGATGCGGTCGAGGGCGTCCAGACCGGTCATCACCGACGCGGCGTCGATGCTGACCTCGATGCGCCCGCCCCCTCCGACCGGGTCCAGCTGGGCCTTGCCCTGGCTGCGCGTGAAGAGCCCCCGCTGCAGCGACACACCGTGATGACGGATCTCGAAGCTGGGGATGGTGTGGTTGGGGTCCAGGGTATAGCTCTCCTGGGCCAGCGTCGGCAAGGCGGTGGTGAGGACGGCGGCGAGCAGGGCGGTGCGCATGGCGATCTCCTTGGCTGTCGGCTCGGGCTGGATACGGATCGAATCGGATCGAGGGACGGCAGGTCGGCTTGCGGACGATCGACAATCGGGTCACGCTGGATAGCCCCCTTGGCCTCTGGCAGAAGGCATGGGTGAGGGGTCCAAGCGTATGGTTGCATCACCCCTCACCCCAACCCTTTCCACCGCGGGCGGGTGAGAAGGGATTTTTCATTTCCCTCAAGACAATGCGCGCAGGAACTCGTTCCTGAGCTGGGCGTCGTCGCGGAAGGCGCCGGCATAGGCCTGGGTGACGACCCGCTCGTCGCCGCGCCGGTCCTCGCCCAGCAGCAGGCAGAGCTGCTCGGCCTCGATGATGCAGGCCGCGCCGCGGGCGCGCCCCAGGGAGACCAGGGCGTCGGCGATGTCGCGCGTCATCCACTCCTGATAGGTGAAGCGGTGGCCGATGGCGTCCACCAGTCGGGCGATGCGGCCGAAGCCGTGCAGCCGCCCGCCCGGGACATAGGCCACGTGCGCCACGCCGCGGAAGGGCACCAGGTGATGCGGGCAGACCCCGTGCACGGCGATGCCGCGCACCACGACCATGTCCTCGCGCGCGTCCGCGAAGCCCTCGCCCAGGGCCTCGGCGGGGTCCATGGCATAGCCCCCCAGCAGGCGTCGCTCCCACAGTTCGCGCACCCGCCGCGCGGTCTTGCCGGTGTGCACGCTGTCGGGGGACACGCCACAGGCGCGCAGCAGGTCGTTGACCGCCCGCTCGAAGGCGACCGGGTCGAAGCGACCGGTCTGGGGGATGCCCAAGGTGCCAGGCGGCGGGGGGGCGGGACAGTCGTGGTCGCAATGATCGGTCATGGTGTCGTCTCGATGCTCGAAGTCAGCCGGCGAAGTTGCCGGTCGTGCAGCCCCGACAATAGCAACAAGGAGACGGCAGCGCCAACCAGGGCCAGGAACGTGCCCCACTGGGTGTCCCACGCATCACCTGCGGTGGCGAGGAAGGCGACGGCCGCGTCGTCCGATGCGATCATTACCCACTATTCGATGCACGCATGGCCCGATGCTAACATCACATGATCGCGTGTAGGGGAGGAGACGTCCAATGTCCGCCAAGCACCCCATCATCGCCGTGACCGGTTCGTCGGGGGCGGGTCTGTCGACGGTCCGGCATGCCTTCAAGGAGGTCTTCCGTCGGCTAGGGATCAGGCCGGCCATCGTGCACGGCGACGGTTTTCGCCGCCATACCGAGCGCCAATTCGCCGCCCTGTTGCAGGAGGCGCGCGCCAGCGGTCGCAGCCTGTCCTGGTTCGGCCCGGAGTGCAACCACTTCCAGGAGCTGGAGGAATTCTTCAGGGCCTACGGCGAGACCGGCAGCGGCATCTTCCGTGAGTACGCCCACACTGCCGAACATGCCGCAAAGCTGGGTGTCCCGGTGGGCGAGTTCACGCCCTGGAAGCCGCTGCCGCCTGGCAGCGACGTGCTGCTCTACGAGGGCCAGCACGGGGGTGTGGTCGCCCAGACGTGGACGCGGCGCAAGGTGGACAGCCGTCATTTCCCGCCGGAGATCGACCGGCGCGTCGGCCGCAAGGGCATCGATGTAGCGCAGCATGTCGACCTGCTCATCGGCGTGGTGCCGGCGATCAATCTGGAGTGGATCCAGAAGATCCACCGCGACTGCGACCGCCACGGCTGCACGCCCGAACTGGCCGTGGAGACCATCCTGCGCCGGCTGGACGACTACATCCACTACATCGTGCCGCAGTTCGGACTCACCGACATCAACATCCAGCGCATCCCCTTGGTGGACACGTCCAACCCCTTCGTGGCGCGCGACGTGCCCACGCCGGACGAGTCCGCCCTGGTCATCCACTTCCGCGACCGCGACCGGCACGATTTCCCCGACCTCCTCAAGCGCATCCCCAAGTCGCGCATGACCCGCCCCTCCACCATGCTGGTGCCGGGCGGCAAGCTCAAGCTCGCCCTGGAGGTGATCTGCGCGCCGCTCCTGCAGGAGATGATGGCGCGGCGCCGGGCGGCCTGAGCGCCCGAGCGGGGTCATTTCCCCGGCAGCTTCCGCGTAAACGGCGAGGAACGGCCGATCGACGCAAAGCCCGTCGGTTGACCGCGTCCTGGCCACCGGCTTAGGCCAGGGCGAGCCGCTTTGCGGGAAGCTGGGCGCTTACCCTCCGGGTGAACCTGCGTTGAGGGGTAGGAGCGGACCGCATCCACGAATGGCAGCGTGGAGCGCGGACGAGGTCCGCACCCATCATTTCACCGACTGCGGTTTGTGGGTTCAAGCCAGAAACAGCTGCAGCAGGTCGTTGAGATAGCGCCTGCCGCGTTGCGTCGGCCAGATGCGAGCGTGATCCTGCGCCAGCAGCCCGCGCGCCTC